>JBIIED010000289.1:0-4216 GCA_044237995.1 Rubrivivax sp.
CGGTGGGTGCCACGTTCGCGCCGAGCTGCGCTGCGGCCGTGCGGGCGGCGATCCAGCCACCCGCCACCGCGCTGAGCAGCCCGTTGCCCGAGAGGTAGCCCCACACGGCGTTGCCCGACACGCCGCGCGCTGCACCGCCGGCAGCCAGCAGGTTGGGAAACACCGCGCCCTCTCCATGGCGAACGCGCGCGTGCGCATCGATGTCCAGACCACCCTGGGTGTGGAAGAGCGCGCCCGTGACCTGGATCGCGTGCAGCGGGGGCACCAGGCGCGTGGCGGCCAGCGTGCGCGACAGGGTTTCGGGGTCGCAGCCGATCACGCGGGCCAGTGCCGGCACGTCGGCGGCGCGGCGCACCGCGCCTGCGGCTTCAGCGCCGACGAAGTCCGGAAAGCTGCGCCCGAGCGCGAGCAGCCGATCGTCGAAGACGTTCCACGCCACCCCGCCGGGCTGCGCGAGCACCTGCACGCTCGCCTCCGAGTAGCCCAGCGTCTCGTCGTGGAAGCGCTCGCCGCGCGCGTTGACCTGCACGCCGCCTTCGGCCATCAGCGCCCAGGTGATGAGCGCGCCCTGCGGCACGGCCCACGAGCCATGGCCCTGGTAGCCGCCCAGGTCGGCGAGCTGCGCGTGCAGGTCGCGGCCCCAGGCCACGGCGCTGCCGTCGTTGCCCGCATGCCCGCCGAAGACGGCCTCGCGCATCTCGGGCAGCAGCTCGCGCACCATCTCCTGGTTGCCGCCAAAGCCGTTGCAGGCCAGCAGCAGCACGCTGCAGGTCAGGTGCTCGAGCGTGCCGTCAGGGCGCTCGAAGCCCACGCCGAGCACGGTGGAGGGTTCGGTGCCCTCGCGTACCCAGAGCTCGCGCACGAGCGCGCGCGTCACGAGCATCGCGCCGGCACGCTCGGCTGCCTGCCCGAGTGCCGCCACGAGGGCGGAGCCGGTCTTTTGCGGCAGCGTGTGCATGCGGCGCACGGTGTGGCCCGGGTAGAGGAAGCCGTCGAGCAGCTCGAAGGCCAGGCCGTGGCGCGATTGCAGGGCATCGAGCGCGGGCGCGATCGCCTCGGCATAGGCCGCCACGAGGTGCGGCGCCGCGGTGCCTTTGGCCTTGGCCTGGATGTCCGCGGCAAAGCGCTGCGCCGAGTCGTCGTGCACGCCCGCCGCCTGCTGCACCGCGGTGCCTGCAGCCGGGATGAAGCCCGAGGACAGGGCCGTGGAGCCCTGAGGCTGCGCGTCGCGCTCGAGCAGCACACAGTCGATGCCCGCGTCGCGCAGCATCAGCGCAGCCGTGAGGCCGCAGGCGCCCGCGCCGACGATGGCCACCGGCACATCGGGCGTGAGCGCAGGCATGGCCGCGGCGCGCACGACCCGCGGGGCGTGCGGCGCGCCCATCAGGCCGTGGGGCGGTGCAGGTATTGCCCGCGCGGCTTGCCCAGCACCTGACCGTTTTCGTAGATCTTCATGCCGCGCAGGAAGGTCGCATCCACGTGCGCGGAGAGTTCCAGCCCCTCGAAAGGCGTGTAGCCCTGGGTGGAGGGAGAGTCCTTGGCCGAGATGGTCCAGGTGCGGGCCGGGTCGACGATGGCGAAGTCGGCGTCGAAGCCCACGTCGATGTCGCCCTTGTGGTTCAGCCCGTAGCGCTGCGCCGGGTTCCAGCTCGTCACGCGCGCCATGTGGTTGTAGCCCATGCCGCGGCGCGTGCCTTCGCTCACCAGCGCCGGCAGCAGGTACTCGGTGCCGCCGAAGCCGCTCTTGGCCATCCAGATGTTGCCGAAGTAGTGGCGCGGGATCTTCGTCTCGTGGCGGCAGCAGGCGTGGTCGGACACCACCCAGTCGAGCTCGCCGGCCAGCAGCGCCTCCCACAGGTACTCCACGTCCTCGCGCGGGCGGATAGGGGGGTTCACCTTGGCGAGCTCGGCGGCCTTGGAGGTGATGTCGAGCATGAGGTGGCCGATCGTCACCTCGCGCCGGAAGTCGATGTGGGGGAAGACCTCGGCCATCATCAGTGCGGCCTGCACGGCCTTGCGCGAGGACAGGTGCAGCAGGTTGATGTTGGGCAGCGCCGCCTCGTTGGCCAGGTACGCGGCGATGAAGACGGCCAGGCCTTCGGAATGCGGCGGGCGGCTTGCGTGGTAGGCGGGCAGCCCCTTGAGCGACTTGTCGCGCTCCACGAGCTTCGTGTAGGCCGTCATGATCTCCGCCGTCTCGCAGTGCAGGCTCAGCGAGATCTGCCGCGCGCGCTCGGGGAACTGCTCGCGTGCGGCCTGGATGCCGCGCATCACGAACTCGAAGTGCGCGTAGTCGTAGCGCTCGTCCTCGCCGATCATGAGGAAGTCGCGCTGCGAGTTGCTCGCGCCGTGCAGGCCGTGCGAGCCGTAGAACATGAAGATCTTGAAGCTCGACACGCCGTGCTTGTCGATGAGCATCGGGATCTCGTCGATGTGCTGGCCGTTCATCGGCGCGAGGTGAAAACCGTAGTCGACGTGGAAACGGTTCCTCGCGATCTTGAGCACCTCGGGGTAGAACTTCCGGTACGGGCCGCCCTTGTTCAGGTAGTACTGGCCGGTGCGAAAGTAGTTCAGGCTGGAGGTGACGCCGCCCATGGCGGCGGCCTGGCTCTCGGTGACGGCGTCTTCGGCCAGCGGCGAGTAGATGCCCGCGTGCATGTGCGCATCCACCACGCCGGGGAAGGCCAGGCGGCCGCGGCCGTCGTAGACCTCGCGCGCACGCGCGGGGTCGATGCCCGGCGCCACCTGCGCGACGCGGCCGTCCTTCACGGCGATGTCGGCCTCGTGCACGACGTTGCCGTGCGGCCGCACGACGCGCACCTGGCGGATCAGCAGGTCGAATTCGCCCTGGCCCGGCGCGCCGGACTGGCCGGCGGCGCCCGAGGGGCGGGACTTCTTGGCGGGGGTGGTGGCGGGGGTGGTGGCGGTCATGGTGCGGGCTCCTCGGTGCGCGATGCCAGGCGCTTCTTGAGTTGGGGCAGCAGGCCGCCCGCCTCGACCATGTCGAGCAGGAAGCCGGGAATGGGGGCGCAGGGCAGCACGGTGCCGTCCTCGCGCACGACGGCGCCGGCGCGCGCGTCGACACGTACCGACTCGCCGTCCTCGATCTCGCCGGCGCGCGCGCAGGTCAGGAGCAACAGGCCGACGTTGAAGGCGTTGCGCAGGTACAGCCCGCTGAAGCTCGGCGCGACGACGGCTGCCACGCCCAGGTGCACGAGGACGCTGGCGGCCTGCTCGCGAGACGAGCCGATACCAAAGCGCGGCCCGGCCACGAGCACGTCGCCGCGCTGCACGCCGGCGGCAAAGTCGGGCCGCACGGCGTGCAGGCACTGTGCCGCGGTCACGTCGATGCCGTGCTTCATCGTCTGCCCGGGGGCGAGCTGGTCGGTGTCCACGTCGGCCGGCAGCGTCCACGCGCGCGGTGGGCGTGCCTGAACGGGCTCGCCGGCCCAGCCGTCGGCGAAGGTCCCCGCCCTGGGGTCGGCGCTCACGGCTGCGCCCGTCATGCGAGCACCTCGCGCGGATCGGTGACCCACCCTCGCAGCGCCGAGGCAGCCACCGTGTAGGGCGAGCCGAGAAAGACCTGCGCGCTGGCCGCGCCCATGCGGCCCTTGAAGTTGCGCGCGGTCGAGGAGATCACGGTGCTGCCCTCGGGGATGCGCCCGCCGTAGCCCGCGCACGCCCCACAGGAGCTGGGCAGCAGCGTGGCGCCCGCCTCGCGCAGGGTGTCCATCACGCCCTCGGCCTGTGCGGCCTGGGCATCACGCACGCTGGCCGGCGCCACCATCAGCTGCACCCCCGCGGCCACGCGCCGGCCCGAGAGCACGCGCGCGGCTGCGCGCAAGTCCTCGAGCTTGGCACCGGTGCACGCGCCGATGTAGGCCACGTCGATGCGCACGGGCTCGAGGTCGCCCACGGCGCGGGAATTGGCCGGGCTGTGCGGCAGGGCGATCTGCGGGGCCAGGCCCGAGGCGTCGAACTGGTGCCAGCGGCCAGGAGCGCCCTCGTCGCTGCGCCAGGCGGAGAAATCGACTTCGAGGTCGGCTTCGAGGTTCGCCTTGGGGCCGGCCTCGGGCACTTCGGCGGCCCCGGCCTGGGCAGGGGCCACAGCCGGGCGCGCGCGCATCTCGCGCAGCCACTGCCGCGTCACCTCGTCCGGGGCCACCAGGCCAGCTTGCGCGCCGAGCTCGGCGGCCATGTTGCACAGCGTCATGCG
>JBIIED010000288.1:0-4216 GCA_044237995.1 Rubrivivax sp.
CGCGATCACCACGGCGCTGATCGTCGGGGCCTTTGCCGAGCGCATCAAGTTCTCGGCCGTGCTGCTGTTCGCGGTGCTGTGGTTCACCTTCAGCTACCTGCCCATTGCGCACATGGTGTGGTACTGGGACGGCCCGGATGCGATCACCGATGCCAAGGCGCTTGAGACGGTCACGGCCAACGCCGGCTTCATGTGGGCCAAGGGCGCACTCGACTTCGCCGGTGGCACGGTGGTGCACATCAACGCCGCGGTGGCGGGTCTCGTGGGTGCCTACATGCTGGGCAAGCGCGTGGGCTACGGCCGCGAGGCGATGGCCCCGCACAGCCTGACGCTGACGATGGTGGGCGCCTCGCTGCTGTGGGTGGGCTGGTTCGGCTTCAACGCCGGCTCCAACCTGGAAGCCAACGGCGTGGCGGCGCTGGCCTTCATCAACACGATCGTGGCCACCGCTGCGGCGACGCTGAGCTGGGCCGCAGCTGAGGCGCTGACCAAGGGCAAGGCCTCCATGCTGGGCGCGGCCTCTGGCGCAGTGGCGGGCCTGGTGGCGATCACGCCGGCTTGCGGCTTCGTCGGCGTGGGCGGCGCGCTCGTGATCGGCCTGCTCTCGGGCGTCGTGTGCCTGTGGGGCGTGACGGGCCTGAAGAAGTTGCTGGGCGCCGACGATTCGCTGGACGTGTTCGGCGTGCACGGCGTGGGCGGCATCCTGGGCGCGCTGCTGACGGGCGTGTTTGCCAGCCCCAAGCTCGGCGGCACCGGCACCTGCGACTACGTGGCCAACACCTGTGGCGGCTGGACGAGCATCGGTGCGCAGGTCTGGGTGCAGGCCCAGGGCGTGATCTACACGGTCATCATCTCGGGCGTCGTGGCGCTGGTCGCCTTCAAGATCGTCGACATGGTGATCGGCCTGCGCGTGAGCGAGGAAGAGGAGCGCGAGGGTCTGGACATCTCCTCGCACGGCGAGACGGCCTACAACAAGTAAGCCGCGCCAGGCCGGCGGCCCCTGCGGGCTGCCGGCTCCTCGTGCCGCGCCTCGCGCGCGGCCTGCAAACAAGGGGGCTGCCGCAAGGCAGCCCTTTTTCGTGGGGGACGCGCGGCTTGCCGTCAGGCGCACTCTCTAGAATGCCAGCATGGTTCCCCACCTCGTCACCGCCCTGAGCGGGCCGATCAACGAGCTCGAGCAGCGCATCCTCGAATCGATGCCGGCCATCGAGCGCTGGTTCCGGCTCGAATGGATGGAGCACACGCCGGCCTTCTACTGCTCGGTGGACATCCGCAACGCCGGCTACAAGCTCGCGCCGGTGGCCTCGAGCCTGTTCCCGGCCGGCTTTGCCAACCTGACCCCCGAGATGCTTCCGCTGGCGGTGCAGGCGACGATGGCCGCCATCGAGAAGATCTGCCCCGAGGCGCGCAACCTGCTGCTGATTCCCGACGCGCACAACGCCAACCCGTTCTACCACTTCGGCGTGCGCACCCTCACGCAGGTCTTCCACCAGGCGGGCCTGCACGTGCGGCTGGGCTCGCTGGACCCTGCCCTGAAGGTGCCGATGAAGATCGCGCTGCCCGATGGCGACGAGCTCGTCGTCGAGCCGGTGCTGCGCCAGCGCGGGCGGCTCGGCCTGAAGGACTTCGACCCCTGCACGATCCTGCTCAACTCCGGCCTGCACGAGGGCATCCCCGACAGGCTGCAGAGCCTGCACGAGCAGTACCTGCTGCCGCCGCTGCATGCGGGCTGGACGGTGCGCCGCAAGAGCCGGCACTTCCAGAGCTACGAGGAGGTGGCCAAGCGCTTTGCCAAGCTGCTCGGGATGGATCCTTGGCTGATCCACCCCATGTTCGCCAATGCCGGGCCGCTGGACCTTGCGGGCGAAGACGGGATCGAGCCGCTGCGCACCCAGGTGGAGGCCATCCTCGGCAAGGTGCGGCGCAAGTACAAGGAGTACGGCATCGGCGAGAAGCCCTTCGTGCTCGTGAAGGCGGGCGACGGCAGCCACGCGATCGGCTGGATCTCGCTGCGCGACCCGCGCGAGCTCGACGAGGCGCTGCGCCGGCTGCGCCAGGAAGCCCTGGACGGCGGACGGCCTGCGCCCAAGGCGCACGAGATCATCGTGCAGGAGGGCGTGCCCACCTACGAGCGCATCAACGACGCCGTGGCCGAGCCGGTGGTCTACACCATCGATCGTTACGTGGTGGGCGGCTTCTACCGCGTGCATGCCGGGGTGGGCATCTACGAGAGCCTGAACGCGCCAGGCTCGATGTACGTGCCGCTGGCCTTCGAGCAAAGCAACCACCTGCCGCGCCTGGGTGCCAAGCCCGGAGCCAGCCCCCCCAACCGCTTTTACATGTACGGCGTGATTGCCCGCCTGGCGATGCTGGCAGCGAGCTACGAGCTCGAGGCCACCGATCCCGAGGCCGAGCTTGACGAGTAGGCAAGCCGGGCAGGGCGGCCGGCCCATCGGCCTGGCCGTGGCGGCCATCGGTGTCGTCTATGGCGACATCGGCACGAGCCCGCTGTATGCGCTCAAGGAGGTCTTTGCCGAAGGGCGGGTGGCGCTGAGCCCCGAGCACGTGCTGGGCATCCTGTCGCTGGTCTTCTGGACGCTCACGGTCGTCGTCTCGCTGAAGTACGTCACGCTCATCCTGCGCGCTGACAACCATGGCGAAGGCGGCCTCGTGGCGATGCTCGCGCTGGCCTCACAGGCCGTGCGCGACCGCCCGCGGCTGCGCGCACGGCTGCTGCTCGTGGGCATCTTCGGCACGGCCATCTTCTTCGGCGACGGCGTGATCACGCCGGCCGTGTCGGTGCTGTCGGCCGTGGAGGGCCTGGAGGTGGCCGCCCCCGCGCTGCATGCCTGGGTGGTCCCGGTGTCGCTCGTGGTGCTGGGCGCGCTCTTTGCCAGTCAGCGCTTCGGCACGGCGGCGGTGGGGCGCTTCTTCGGGCCGGTGATGCTCGTGTGGTTTGCGGTGCTGGCCCTGCTCGGCGCGTGGCACGTGCTGCGCGGCCCGGCGGTGCTGGCGGCGTTGTCGCCGCATCACGCGCTGGCCTTCATCGTCGCCGAGCCCGGCGTGGCCTTCATTGCGCTGGGCGCGGTGGTGCTGTGCGTCACCGGAGCCGAAGCGCTCTACGCTGACCTCGGGCACTTCGGCAAGCGGCCGATCCGCCTGGCCTGGTTCGCGGTCGCGATGCCGGCTCTCGTGCTCAACTACTTCGGCCAGGGTGCGCTGCTGCTGGCCGATCCTCAGGCGGTGCGCAACCCGTTCTACGAGATGGCGCCGTCCTGGGCGCTGTATCCGCTGATCATCCTGGCCACGCTGGCGGCGGTGATCGCCTCGCAGGCCCTGATCACGGCAGCCTTCTCGGTGACCAAGCAGGTGATCCAGCTCGGCTACCTGCCGCGCCTGCGCATTGCCCACACCTCGATCCGCGAGGCCGGGCAGATCTACATCCCGGCCGTCAACTGGGGCCTGTTTGCCTTCATCGTCCTGGCGGTGGTGGCCTTTCGCTCGAGCGGCGCGCTCGCCGCGGCCTACGGCATTGCCGTGACCATCGACATGACGATCACCACCGTCATGACCTTCTTCGTCATCCGCTTCGGCTGGCGGCTGCCGCTGTGGCTGTGCCTGGCGGCCACCGGATCGTTCTTCGTCATCGACCTCGTCTTCCTCGCCGCCAATGCCGTCAAGGTACTCGAGGGCGGGTGGTTCCCGCTCGTGATCGGGGCGCTGATGTTCACGCTCATGACGACCTGGCAACGCGGCCGCGCGCTGCTGGGCGAGCGGCTGCGCGACGACGCGATCGACCTGAACTCCTTCCTGCAGGCCGTGTTCGTGAGCCCGCCGCTGCGCGTGCCGGGCACGGCCGTGTTCCTGAACGCCGAGCGCGGCTCCACGCCCTTTGCGCTGCTGCACAACCTCAAGCACAACAAGGTGCTGCACGAGCGCAACCTCTTCGTCACGGTTCAGCACCACGAGGTGCCCTGGATCGGCTTTGACCGGCGCATCGAGGTCGAGCCGCTGGGCCACGACTGCTGGCAGCTCACGCTGCACTTCGGCTTCAAGAACGATCCGGACGTGCCCGAGGCGCTGAGGCTGCTTGCGACGCACGGCATCGTGCTCGACGAGATGGACACGAGCTACTTCCTCAGCCGCGACTCGGTCATTCCGACCTTCGCCCGCGGCATGGCGCTGTGGCGCGAGAAACTCTTCGCCAGCATGCACC
>JBIIED010000290.1:0-4212 GCA_044237995.1 Rubrivivax sp.
CTGGCGCTACGCCAAGGGCCTGCTCACCCACGAGCGCACGGGTCTGGCCTACGTGGCCGACTCCACGCGCCGCCTGCGCCGCCTGCGCGAGACGGCGGCGCGCACGGCCACGGGTGCGGGACGCCTGATCGACGACCCGCTGTTTGCGGCCAAGCTGGCCGAGGTGGAGATCGACCTCATGGCGCTGGAGATCACCGAGCTGCGCACCCTGGCCGAGACGGCCTCCGGCCAGGCGCCCGGCAACCAGTCTTCGATCCTGAAGCTGCAGGGCACGCTGGTGCTGCAGCGCCTGACGGAGCTCTTCGTGGAGTGCGCAGGGCCGCAGGCCCTGCCCTATGACTTCGACGAGCGCGGGTTACGCGAGGAGGTGAGCACCTACCTCATCGGCCGCTCGGCCAGCATCGCCGGGGGCACGAACGAGGTGCAGCGCGACATCATCGCCCGGCACGTGCTGGGGCTGTCGTGATGGCAACGCTGCAGGCGGCGCACCAAGCGACTCACCAAGCGGCGCGGCACCCGGACAACGCGCGCCCCTTCGAGTCGACTGAGGAGGAGGGCTGGCTGTGCGGCCCCTGGCGGCGGCCGGCCAACAACTCCAGCCACGAGGCAGGCACCATCCACGACGACGCGACGGCACAGGGCCTGGGCTTTCGCGGCGGCACGGTGGCCGGCTCCATCCACATGGAGCAGTTCGTGCCGCTTCTGCTGCAGGCCTTCGGGCCTGACTGGCAGCGCACCGGCTCGCTGTCGCTGTGGTTTCGCGAACCCTCGGTGGACGGCGAGGCGGTGCAGGCAATGGTGCAGGCCACCGGCGCAGGGGGCCAGCACGCGGTGCGGATGATTCGCGCCGACGGCGCCGAGGTCCTCTGCGGTACGGCCACGCCAGGGCTCGACACCCACGGCGCCCTGCGGCAGCGGCTGGCGGCGATGCGCCCGGGGGAAGCGCCGCGCATGCTGGCGCGCCTGCGCGGCGGGTTCCAGGCCGCCGGGCTGCCCACGCGAGTGCCGCATGAGGACGTGCAGCGGCGTCTGCCGATCATCACCGAGTGCCTGCCCGCGTTCAGCCGGGCCGGCGAGCAGGCCGAGGCGCCGCTGTCCGCCGCGGTGCATGCGCTGCGCGTGTTCGAGGAGCGGCTGCCCGTGGCACGCAGCGGTTTCGTGGGGCTCTTTGGCGGCATCGAGTGGCAGTGGCTGAACGGCCCGATGCAGGTCGAGCGCCCCTACGAGGTCAGCGGCCGCGTGCTGGCCGTCACCGACTCGCCGCGCAGCGAAATGTTGTGGACCGAGACCGTCGTGCGCGACCCGGCCCGCGGGCACGACGTGGCGCGCATGCTGATGCTGTCGCGGCTGCTCAAGCAGAGCTCGCCCCTGTGGACCCCCCTGGAGGCCCCTCGATGAATAACCTTCGCGCATCGCTGCCCCATTCCTGGCTCCTGGTTCGGCCCCTGGTTTGGCCCCTGGCTCGTCCCCTTGCCAGGCACCTGGCCTGGCTGTTGCTGGCGGGTGCCGCGCTGGCAGCGCGGGCCACTGCCGTGGATGCCCCGGAGCTCGCCCGGCAGGGCCCGCAGGCCGTGGGTGTGATGGCCCTGAGCCTGGACATCGGAACTGCCCCCTCGCCCGAGGGCCAGGCCGACGCCGAGCGGCGGCTCCAGGGGTGGCTGTGGTACCCCGCGGCAGGTGCCCCCGCCGCGCCGCGCGAGTGGGCGCGCGAGATCCGCGCCCATGCCTGGCGCCCGCTGCCCAGCCCCACGCTGCGGGTGGCCGTGCCCTCGGTAGCCCAGGCCGATGCCCCGCCGTTGCCCGGTGGACGTCTGCCGGTGGTGCTGCTGTCGCACGGCCTGCTCAACTGGGCCGCGGGCCTGAACGATCTGGCCGAGCACCTGGCCTCGCGCGGCTACGCGGTGCTGGGCATCGAGCACGACGACGAGCGTGCATCCAACCCGCTGGCCTCCGCGCTGCTGCTGCGCCCCGTGGACCAGGCCGGGGCCCTGGAGACGCTGCAGCGTCTCGACGCCACGCCCGGTCACGCCTTGCACGGGCGCCTGGCGCTGGACCGGGTGGCCGTGGTGGGCTACTCGATGGGCGGCTACGGCGCCCTGGTCAGTGCCGGCGCGCGCGTGGCTTCCGACGGCATGGCCTTCAGCTACGTGCCCGGTGGCGTGATGGCCCGCCACGCCAGGCCGATGCAGGGGGCGCAGGAGCAGTTGCGGGCCCGCATCGCCGCGGTGGTGGCCCTGGCCCCTTGGGGCGGGCAGTCCTCCATCGGGGCGCTCAAGGCGCCAGGGCTGGCTGCCGTGCAGGCGCCCACCCTCGTCGTGGTGGGCGACCAGGACGACATCAGCGGCTACGCCGACGGCGTGCGCAGCCTGTGGGAACAGCTGCCGGCCCGGCGCTGGCTGCTGGTCTACGAGAACGCGCGCCACAACATCGCGCTGCACGGTGCGCCGGCCGCCCTGCAGGCCAGCTTCGCGGGCTGGACCAGCCTCGAGGAGCCGGTGTGGCGCCGCGACCGCCTGCTGCACCTCAACCGCCACTTCGTCACCGCCTTCCTCGATCTCGTCTTGCTGGGCAAGGCCGAGCGGAGGCCCTACCTCAGCCCGGCCGTGCCGCGCTCCAACGACGGTGCCTGGCCGGAGCCCTTCGGCACGCCTGCCACCGGGCGCTATGCGGGCACGCCCGAGGGGCCCGTCACCCACTGGACGGGCTTTCAGCGGCGCTGGGCGGTGGGCATGCGGCTGGAGCACCGGCCGGCCGCCACGCGGTCGCCGTGACCCACCCAGGCAGCGGCCTCGTGACGCTGGCCAACGGCCGGCTGCGCGTGGTCGTGCAGCCCGGCCTGGGCGCGGGCCTCACGCAGCTGGCCGCCTGGCACAACGGCCGCTGGCAGCCCCTGATGCGGCCGCTCCAAGGGCCCGCCCGAGATCCCGAGCAGATGGCCTGCTGCGTGCTCATGCCCTGGAGCAACCGGCTCTACGGGGGCGGCTTTCGCTGGCGCGACCGCACCGTGACCATCGAGCCGATGCGCCCGGGCGACCGGCTGCCGCTGCATGGCCACGCATGGCTGGCGCCGTGGCAGGTCGTGTCGAGCGCCGCCGAGGAGCTGGTGCTCACGCACGAGTGCCAGGCCCCGGCCGGCTTCGCCTACACCGGGCAGGTGCGCTACCGGCTCGAAGACACGCGGGTGCGCGTGGAGCTGAGCGTGGAGCACCGCGGCCCCGGGCCGCTTCCCTACGGCCTCGGGCTGCACCCGTGGTTCGTGCGCGATCCCGACACCGTGGTCGCCTTCCACAGCACCGGCCGCTGGGAGCCGGACGCCACGCAGGCCCCGCGCACGTTGCGGCCGCTGGCCCCTCAAGAACCGCTGAACTTCGATCCGGGCAGGCCCCTGCCGCCCGAGCTCATCGACCACGTGTACACCGGCTGGGACGGCGCGGCCGAGATCCGCTGGCCCGCGCGCGGGCTGGCGCTTCGCATGCATGCCGACGCGACGGCTCCCTACCTCGTGGTCTACAGCCCGCCACCGCAGGCCCACCTTCCCGGCTTCGTGTGCCTGGAGCCCGTGACGCACCGCAACGATGCACACCGTGCGCCCGACCCCCTGGCACAGGGGCTCGTGGAGCTGCAGCGCGGCGAGCGCCTGGCGCTGGGCGTGACGTTGGAGGCGCTGTGGGTCTGACGAGCGAGCCACAGAGCCGGCCTAGAATCGCCTTCACAGATGGCCTCGTTCGCGCCCAGAGGTATGCCGCGAACCTTCCTCAAGCGATTCCGAACCGATGCACATCGACGAGCTGGCCACGCCCGCAGCGCTGATCGAAGACGCGCGCCTGGCGCGCAACATCGCGCGCATGCAGTCGCGCATGGACAGCCTGGGCGTGAGCTTCAGGCCACATGTCAAGACGAGCAAGTGCGTGGAAGTGGCCCGAAGGCAGCTGGCCGCCGGGGCACGGGGCATCACCGTGTCGACCCTGAAGGAGGCCGAGCAGTTCTTCCAGGCCGGCTTCGAGGACATCCTGTACGCCGTGTCACTGGCGCCGCAGAAGGTGGCGCCCGCGCTGGACCTTCGACGGCGGGGTTGCCAGTTGCAGGTGGTGGTCGACTCGATGGCCGCAGCCCGGGCGCTGACCGAGCAGGCCCAGGGCGAGCCGGTTCCCGTGTTGATCGAAGTCGATGTCGACGGCCACCGCGGCGGTGTCGCGCCCGGCTCGGCCCTGC
>JBIIED010000291.1:0-4192 GCA_044237995.1 Rubrivivax sp.
CGGCGGTCAGTCGACCAGCGCGTCCAGGGCCTTCTGGTAGCGGTTGGCGTGCGAGCGCTCGGCCTTGGCCAGCGTCTCGAACCAGTCGGCGATCTCGTCGAAGCCTTCGTCGCGAGCCGTCTTGGCCATGCCCGGGTACATGTCGGTGTACTCGTGCGTCTCGCCGGCAACAGCAGCCATCAGGTTCTGGCGGCTCGAGCCGATGGGCAGGCCGGTGGCCGGGTCGCCCGAACCGTTCTCGAGGAACTCCAGGTGGCCGTGCGCGTGGCCGGTCTCGCCTTCGGCGGTGGAGCGGAACAGCGCTGCCACGTCGTTCTGGCCTTCAACGTCGGCCTTGTTTGCGAAGTAGAGGTAACGGCGGTTGGCCTGGGATTCGCCGGCGAAGGCGTCCTTCAGGTTCTGTTCCGTCTTGGAACCTTTCAAACCCATGGTCTGCTCCTGGTGAGTGGGACAAGCGGTACGTGGTACGGAGGGCCTCCGTCTCCACGAACACCATGCACGGTACCAGAGCCCCGCAGGCCCCGCCAATGAAATGCGTCAATCCGACCGATAGGGCGGGGCAATGCCCAAGGCCGACGTCATAGCGCTCCGGCAGAGCCCGATGCCGCATGCCCGCCGGCTGCCACCAGGCGCTCGAGCACACGCCGGCCCACCGAGCCCTTGATGTGCGTGGAGTAGAAGGCGCTGTCGCCGCCCTCCTCGAGCTGGCGCACCTGCGTGACCGAGAGCGCGCTGCGACGCGCGAGCATGGGCACATCCCAGCCCAGCGCCAGGCGCAGCGCCTTGAGCCGCGCGGCATCTTCGTCGGTCCAGTTCCGGGAATCGGGCATGAGCGCGTACAGTCCGGTTGCCCCCCTGAACGCCCCCCTCGGGCGCGACAGCTCCATGGCAAACCGTCTCCGGCCCTCCTGTGCATCTGATGTGCACTCGGCGCGTGGCCGCAACTTCGCAAGGTAGCACGCCAGCACTGGGCCCCGCATCGTGGTTCCCCCGCATCACCCCGAGCTCTCCCGGCGCCGCGCGGTGGCCTTCCTGGGCGCGCTGACGGCCCTTCCCACCCTGCCCCGCCGGGCCTGGGCCACGGCGCGTCTTACCCACGACCCCTTCACCCTCGGAGTGGCCAGCGGCTCGCCCGCCCCCGACTCGGTGGTGCTGTGGACACGCCTGATGGGCCCGCGCGGCCCGCTGGGCGGCCTGCACGCGCTCGAGGGCGGGCCCGTGGCGGTGGGCTGGGAGGTGGCCGAGGACGATCGCTTCACCCGCATCGTGGCCCGCGGGCAGGCGCTGGCGCGGCCCGAGTGGGGGCACGCGGTGCACGTCGAGGCGCAGGGGCTGCCGCCGCAGCGCTGGCTGCACTACCGGTTCGTGTGCGGCCAGGCCACGAGCCCAGTGGGCCGCACCTGCACGCTGCCCGAGCCCGGCGCGAACCTGGCCCGGCTGCGCGTGGCCTACGCGAGCTGCCAGCGCTGGGAGCACGGCCACTTCGCGGCCTGGCGCCACCTGAGCGAGGATCAGCCCGACGCGGTTGTGTTCCTGGGCGACTACATCTACGAGTACCCGGGCGCCACGCGCGCCGTGCGGCATGTGGACGGCCAGTGGGTGCTGACGCTGGAAGACTACCGGCGCCGCTACGCCCTGTACCGCAGCGACCCGGCACTGCAGGCTGCGCACGCCTGCTGCCCATGGTGGTTCACCTGGGACGACCACGAGGTGCACAACGACTACGCAGGCGAACAGCCCGGCGACAGCGGCCCGCCCGTGGCGGACTTCGCCGCCCGCCGCGCCGCCGCCTACCAGGCCTGGTACGAGCACATGCCCGTGCGTGCCAGCACGCTGGCGCGGGCCCTGGCGGGGCTGGGAGAGGGGGCCGCCCCCGTGTGGCAGCCCGGCGACCCGGTGCGCATCCACCAGCGCGTGGACATCGGCCGCCTGGCCAGCCTGGTGCTGCTCGACACCCGCCAGCACCGCGACCCGCAGGCCTGCGGGCCCGCGGGTCGGCTCGGCTCATCGAGCTTCGACCCGGACGCCTGCCCCGCCTGGGCCGACCCGGCCCGCACGCTGCTGGGCCCCGCCCAGGAACGCTGGCTCGACCAGACGCTGGGCCGCCAGCCGGGCACCTGGACCGTGCTGGGCCAGTCCACCCTCTTCGGCATGCGGGACAACCAGCCGGGGCCGGGCCGCCGCCTGTGGAACGACGGCTGGGACGGCTACCCGGCCGCGCGGCGCCGCCTCACCGACGCGCTGCAGCGCCACGCGGTGGCCAACCCCGTGATCCTCGGCGGCGACGTGCACGAGAACTGGGTCGGCCACGTGCTGGCCGACTACGAGCGCCCCGGTGCGAAGGCGCTGGGCGTGGAGTTCTGCGGCACGAGCATCAGCTCGCGCTCCGGCGGCAACGCCCGCACCGCGCAGCGCCTGGCCGAAAACCCGCACTTCGTCTTCGCCGAGGGCGAGCGCAAGGGCTACGGCCTGTGCGAGTTCACGCCCGGGCGGCTCACGACGACGCTGCGTGTGGTGGAAGACGTGCAGCGCGCCGACTCCGGCATCCAGACGCTGGCGACCTTCAGCGTCGCGGCTGGTCAGCCCGTGATAGAGCGCGCCTGATCGGGCGGATCTCAGTGCAGCCCGAGCAGCTCGAGCGCCAGGCGGTGCAGCCGGTGCGCCGGATCGGCCAGCGCCGTCATGACCGAGAAGTGCTCCAGCCCCTCGAGGGCCTCGCACACCGGCACCGTCGTCGGACCCCAGGCGTCGCGGATGAGCTGGTTCTGGCGGATGAACTCCTCGCTCTCCTGCGCGCCCACCACGGCATAGAGCCTTCCGTGGCGCGGGCGCGGGAAGAAGGCGGGGCTGAGCCGCTTCACCGAGGCACTCGTCAGGGCGAGGTCGTTTTTCACCGAGGCCACGTGGCGCAGCGGCTCCAGGTCGAAGAGGCCCGAGATCGACAGTGCCGAGGCGATGGGCTTGAGCGGCAGCCCGGGGTCCACCTCGCGCCAGCGGCAGGTCATCAGCATGGCAGCCAGGTGCCCGCCGGCCGAGTGGCCCACCACCGTGATGCGGGAGGGGTCGCCTCCGAAGTCTTCGGCGTGGCGCACCGTCCAGGCCAGCGCCTGCACCATCTGCAGCGTGATGTGCTCGATGCTCACGGCCGGGCACAGCGCGTAGTCGGGCACCACCACCGCAGCACCGGCCTGCGTGAAGACAGGCGCGAGGAAGGAGAAGTCGCTCTTGGCCAGCGAGCGCCAGTAGCCGCCGTGGATGAAGAGCATCACGGGCGAGAGGGCCCCTGCAGCGGGCCGCGCCGCCGGGAACACGTCGAGCAGGCCGCCCGCGCCCGGCGCATAGCGCACATCCAGCCGCGCCTGCGGCAGGCCCGCGCGGGCGGCCTGCGATGCGCGGCCCCAGGCGGCGATCTGGCGCGCCGCATCGGGCACGCGCGCGCGGTTGTTGTACTGGGCTTCGAGCCAGGTGGGGGCGTCTGGGCGGGGCATGGAGTGGGGCCGGCGGGCGTGCCGGTACGTGCAGTGAATGCGAGGTATGCCGTGCCCGCTACCCGCGGCCGGCGGGCGCCATCCTAACCGCCCGATGCTAGAATCTCAGGCTTCAGTGGGGACGTAGCTCAGCTGGGAGAGCGTCGCGTTCGCAATGCGAAGGTCGGGAGTTCGATCCTCCTCGTCTCCACCAAATTCAGGGGCTCGAACGTTCTTCGAGCCCTTTTTCTTGCCCGAACTCCCCGCGCCGGCTCGGCTCGATCCTTCCGGCACCCGGCAGACGACTCCCCCTGGCTGCCGACTTGCCCCTAGCCGTGCATCGCTCGGTGGAGGCGTGTCAACCTAGCGGCCATGGATTCCCTCTCGCAAGCTGCCCTGGGCGCAGCCGTGGCCGTGGCCGCGATGGGCCGCCGCACGGCCCTCTGGAAGGCTGCCGCCTTCGGAGCCGTGGCAGGCACGCTGCCAGACCTCGACGTGTTCATCGACCACGGCGACGCCGTGCTCAACATGGTGCTGCACCGCGCCGAGACGCACGCCCTCTTCTGGCTGACCCTGTTCTCGCTGCCGCTGGGCTGGGGCAT
Source organism: Rubrivivax sp. (assembly GCA_044237995.1). GTDB lineage: Bacteria > Pseudomonadota > Gammaproteobacteria > Burkholderiales > Burkholderiaceae_C > Rubrivivax. The sequence continues at coordinate 4,070 of JBIIED010000291.1, forward strand.
GGCGGCGCTTGCGCGCGAACGGCCGCAGTGGCGGCGCTGGTGGCTTGCGGCCTGGCTGGCGCTCATCACGCACCCGCTGCTGGACGCGATGACGATCTACGGCACGCAGCTCTTCCTGCCCTT
>JBIIED010000054.1:0-14397 GCA_044237995.1 Rubrivivax sp.
TGTCGCTCTTGAAGAACAGCAGCGCCAGGTTCTCCAGCACGATGGACACGCCCAGCGTCACGAGCAGGATGTTCTCGTCCTTGCCGTGGCTGGCGCGGTTGATGACCGCACGCTGCAGCGCGTAGCCCAGCGCGAACATCAGCGCCACCACCACCGGCAGCGCCAGGTACGGGTCGATGCCAAGCCGGGCCTTGAGCAGGTAGGCGGCGTACAGCGCCACCATCAACGACGCCCCGTGGGCGAAGTTGATGATGTGCAGCACCCCGTAGATCAGCGTCAGGCCCAAGGCCACCAGCGCATAGACCGCGCCGGTGGTCAGGCCGTTGAGGACCGACGGGAAGAGGATGCCGAACTCGAGCACGCGAGGGCTGCCGCGAGGTGGGGATCAGCGCTGGAGCAAGCTGCCTGTGCTCAGGCGCGCAGCGGGAACAGCGGCTCGGCCTCGCGGTACTCACGCGGCACGATCACGCGGATGTCGCCCTTGAGCACCTGCGTCATCAGCGGCTGCGCGCCCATGTTCTGGCCGTTCTCGAAGCGCGTGGCGCCGTACGGCATGATGTGGTCGCTGAAAGTGCTCTTGGCCAGCGCGTCGATGATCGCGGCGCGGTCGGCGCTCTTGGCGCGGTCGATCGCGTCGGCCAGCAGCCGCACCGCGGTGTAGGTCATGAACATCTCGTAGGAGAAGAACAGGCCCTTGGCCTCGGCGCGCTTGCGCAGCTCGGCGCTGCGCTTGTCCTTCGGGTTGAACCAGTGGTTGCAGTCGATGATGCCGTTGGCCGCCTCGGGGAACTCCTTGACGAACTTGTAGCTCGAGGCCGCGCCGCCGAGCACCGAGTAGATGGCCTTGGGCACGACCTTCTGCTGCTGCATCGTGCGCACGAGCAGCGCGTACTCGTTGTAGTAGTTGGCCGGGATCACGATGTCGGGGTTGATCGACTTCATCCGCAGCACGATGTTGTTGAAGTCGCGCGTCGGGTTGGCGTGCTTGACGACCTCCTTGACCTCAAAGCCGAAGCCCGGCAGCTCGCGCGCCAGCAGGTTGGCCGTGCCGGTGCCAAAGAGGCTCTCTTCGTGAATGATCATCACGGTCTTGGCCGGGCGGCCGGCCACCGTGTTGAGCACGTGCAGGTTGTTGACGGCCACCTGCGCGCAGGTGGCGTAGCCCGGGCCGAAGCGGAAGGTGTTCTTCAGGCCGCGCTGCACGATCTGGTCGGCCACGCCCACGTCCACCACGTGCGGCAGGTTGTACTTGGCCGCCGCCTGCGTGGTGGCCAGGCAGATGGCCGAGGCGAAGGCGCCCACCACCGCCGAGCAGCCGGCCTCGTTCATCTTCTCGATCTCGGCCGTGCCGGCCTGCGGCGTGCTCTGCGCGTCGCCGAGCAGCGCGTCGATCTTGGCGCCGCCCAGGGACTTGATGCCGGTCTTGTTGATGTCCTCGATGGCCATCAGCGCGCCTTCGCGGCACTGCTGGCCCGAGTAGGCCAGCGCACCGGTGACGGGGTGCAGGATGCCGACCTTGACGGCCTTGGGCTGGGCCCCGCCGACGAGCGGGAAGGCCAGCGCCGAGGCCGCTGCGGTCGACTGCTGGATGAAGGTGCGACGGTTGCTCATGTGCGGCTCCTCGTGATGCGGGTTGAGGCTACGGGTTGGGAAGGTATGGGCGCCAGGGCCCGGCTGGAAAGCATGGACGGCACGGGTTGCGGCCGGTTGCGGGGTGTCTCGGGAACTCAGTGGAAGGGGGCAGCCAGCGCCTGGCTCACCCACACGCGTGCGTCGATGCTGCCCACGCGCGAGAGCTGCATCTCGTAGTGGTAGCGGTCCGGGCGGTACAGGCCGCTGAGCCACTGCACCGGGCGGCCCGCGTCGTCGTGGATGAGGCGCGTGACGGCCAGCAGCGCCGAGCCGATCTCCACCTGCAGCTCGCGCGCGACGGGCCCGTCGGCCAGACAGGCGGAGATCGTCTGCGTGGCGTGGCCGATGCGTACGCCCGACTCCTCCAACAGCACGAGGATGGGCTTGCTTTGCAGCTCGCGCCGGCCAAAGCCCCGCGCGAGCTCGGCCGGCACGTAGGTGGTGATGTGCGACAGCGGGCCGGCCGGCGTGGAGCGCACGCGCACGGCCTTTTGCACCGGCGCGCCGGCATCGATCTGCAGCCGCGGGGCCACCGACTCGGGCACCGGCAGCTCCTCGCACTCGAGCACGCGCACCTTCGTGCGCAGGCCCATCGAGACGATGTTCTCCAGCAGCCCGGTGAGCTGCGCGCGCACCGGCGGCGGCGCGCCGGGCGTGCCAGGGCGGGGCACGGTGCCGCGGCGCGCGGCCACCGGCACCGTGCCGCGGCCCGGCACGCGCTCGATCAGCCCCTCGGCCACCAGCCGCTCCAGCGCCTTGCGCACCGTCACGCGCGCCACGCCGAACTCCTTGACGAGCTGCATCTCTGCCGGCAGCCCCTGCGCGAAGCGGCCTTCGTCCAGGCGCTCGCGCAGCACCAGGTAGACCTGGTGGTACTTGGGCAGCGGCAGCGGTGCGTTCATGCTCGGGCGGTGGATTGGTCCCATTGTCCTATCATTGGGACAAAGTCGACTGCGGCGACGGGGTATCGGGCCATGCCCGGGCTGCGGCTACGCCCGCCGGTCGATGCGCACCGCCAGCACGACCGAGGTGTGCGTGCGCGTGACGCCTTCGATCTGACCGATCTCGTCGAGCAGCGCGTCCAGCCGCGCCGTGCCCGGCGCGCGCAGCAGCGCGAGGAAGTCGAACTCGCCGCTGACGCTGCACAGCTGGCGCAGCTCGGGCAGCGCCTGCAGCCGCAGCTGCACCGTGCGCGCCACGCGCGGGCTCACCGTGATGCCCACGTAGGCCTGCACGCCTGCGTCCTCGGCGTCGGCCGCCAGCCGCGCGATGTAGCCCACGATCACGCCTTCTCGCTCCAGCCGCGCCAGGCGTGCCACCACGGTCGTACGCGCCACGCCCAGGCGGCGCGCCAGGACGGCCGTGGGCAGCCGCGCATCGGCTTGAAGCTGGGCGATCAGCGCACGGTCGGTTTCGTCCAGGGGGCGGGAGAGGCTCGTCATGGCAGGGTATCGATCAAAGTGTCAAAGATAATCGTCAATTCGTCATCAATCACGAGCTTATCGTCATTTTGATCATTTCTTTCGACATGCCACCACCCTAGGCTGTGTGCATGAAGATCGCACTACTGGGGGCCGGGCACATCGGCCAGACGATCGCCGCGCTGCTCACGGGCTGCGGCGACTACACCGTCACCGTGATGGACCGCGACCCCGCGGCGCTCGCGCGCCTGGCTGCGCGGGTCCCGGCGCTGCGCACGCAGCCGCTGGAGGGGACCGATGCGGGCGCGCTCGTGGCGGCCCTGGCCGGCCACGACGCGGTGGTCAACGCGCTGCCCTACCACCTCGCGAGTACCACCGCCGGCGCGGCCGTGGCCTCGGGCTGCCACTACTTCGACCTCACCGAGGACGTGGCCGCCACGCGCGAGATCCGCCGCCTGGCCCAGGGCGCAGCCACGGCACTGATGCCGCAGTGCGGCCTGGCGCCCGGCTTCGTCGGCATCGTTGCGCACCATCTGGCGCAGGGTTTCGACGAGGTGCACGACGTGAAGATGCGCGTGGGGGCGCTGCCGGTGTTCCCGACGAACGCGCTGAAGTACAACCTCACGTGGAGCGTGGACGGCCTCGTCAACGAGTACTGCCACCCCTGCGAGGCGATCCACGACGGGCGGCCGATCGAGCTGCTGGCGCTGGAGGGCCTGGAGCACTTCAGCCTGGACGGCACCGAGTACGAGGCCTTCAACACCAGCGGCGGCCTGGGCACCTTGTGCGAGACGCTGGCCGGGCGCGTGCGCACGCTCGACTACAAGAGCGTGCGCTACCCGGGCCACCGCAGCATGATGCGGCTGCTGCTGGAGGACCTGCGGCTGCGAGACGACCCCGAGACACTCAAGAAGCTGCTGCGCCGCGCAGTGCCGGCGACGATGCAAGACGTGGTGCTCGTCTTCGTCACGGCCAGCGGCATGCGCGCAGGCGCGCTGATGCAGGAGGTCTTCGCGCGCAAGATCTTCGCCGACCGCAGCGCCGAGCAGCCGCTGTCGGCGATCCAGATCACGACCGCCGCGGGGCTGTGCGCAGCAGTGGATCTGTTTCGCCAGGGGCGGCTGCCTCGGCGCGGCTTCATCCGCCAGGAGCAGGTGGCGCTGCAGGACTTCCTCGCGAACCGCTTCGGCGCGGTCTACGCCGCCGGTCGCCCTGCCCAGGCGCTGGGCTGACGCCCGCGGGCGCTGTGCGCGTGCCTGCAGCAGGGTCAACGCCCCGGGCTGCACGGCGCCACAGAATGCCTTCGCCTCAGGAGGTGAACATGGCACCACAGCATGTCGGCGTGGCGACTTCGGGTCGCCGTTCGTACTCGGATACGGGCAGGTCCGCCCAGCGCGCGGGCGTGCCCAGCCGGGCGATCGCTCTCGCACTCGCCATGCTCGTCGGCGGCTGCGACACGATGAGCACGCGCGAAAAGGACACGGCCAAGGCAGCGGCCATCGGCGCGGCCGCGGGTGCGGTGCTGAGCTCGGTCACGGGCGGCAAGCCCGGTACCGGCGCCGTGCTGGGCGGGGTCGCCGGCGCCGTGGCCGGCAATGTCTGGTCACGCCGGATGGAGGACAAGCGCGCGGCGATGGTGAGGGCCACCGCCGGCACCGGCATCGAGGTGCAACGCACACCCGACAACCAGCTCAAGGTGAGCGTGCCCAGCGACCTGTCCTTCGACAGCGGCCGCGCGGACCTGCGGCCTGACCTGCGCCCGGTGCTCGACCAGTTCGCCCAGGGCCTGGACCAGACCACACAGGTGCTGGTGGTCGGCCACACGGACTCCACGGGCAGCCAGGCGCTCAACGAGCAGCTGTCGATGCAGCGCGCTCAGACCGTGCGCGACTACCTGTACAGCCGCGGGGTGCCCGCGGCGCGGCTGGAAATGGCCGGCCGCGCCGCGCACGAACCGGTGGCGGACAACGCGACGCCAGACGGGCGGGCGAAGAACCGCCGCGTGGAAATCTTCCTGCGTGAGCCCCCCGCCTGAGTCGGCGCGCTCAGAGCCGCTCGAACACCGCCGCGATGCCCTGTCCGCCGCCTATGCACATCGTCACGAGCGCGTAGCGCCCGCCCGTGCGGTGCAGCTCGTAGATCGCCTTGGTGGCGATGAAGGCGCCCGAGCAGCCGATGGGATGGCCCAGCGCGATGGCCCCGCCGTTGGGGTTGGTCTTGGCCATGTCCAGGCCCAGCCCGCGCGAGACGGCAATCGCCTGCGCCGCAAAGGCCTCGTTGGACTCGATCACGTCCATCTGGTCGAGCGTCACGCCACCCTTCTTCAACGCGAGCCTGGACGCCGGAATCGGGCCCTCTCCCATCACGTCGTTGGGCACGCCCGCCACCGCGTAGGAGACGAGCCGCGCCATCGGCTTGTAGCCGTCGCGCGCCGCAGTGGCCGCATCGCCGAGCACGAAGAAGGCTGCGCCGTCGTTGATGCCCGAGGCGTTGCCAGCGGTCACGGTGCCGTCCTTCTTGAAGGCGGGCTTCAACTTGGCCAGCGACTCCATCGTCGTGGAGGCCTTCACGTACTCGTCGGTGTCGAAGACGACCTCGCCCTTCTTCGTCTGCTTGACGACGGGCACGATCTGGCTCTTGAAGCGGCCCTCGGCGATGGCCGCGGCAGCGCGGCGCTGCGACTCCACGGCCAGCGCGTCCTGCTCCTCGCGCGTGATGGTCCACTTGGCCGCCAGGTTCTCGGCCGTCATGCCCATGTGGCCCACGCCGAAGGGGTCGGTGAGCGTGGCCACCATCGTGTCGATGAGCTTGGTGTCGCCCATTCGCGCGCCGGTGCGCATGGCGGTGGAGAGGTAGCCGCCGCGGCTCATCACCTCCACGCCGCCGCCGATGCCGTAGTCGCAGTCGCCCAGCAGGATGTTCTGCGCCGTGGTGACGATGCCCTGCAGGCCCGAGGAGCACAGCCGGTTGACGGCCATGGCCACGCTGTCCATGGGCAGCCCGGCCTGGATCGCCGCCACGCGTGCGACGTAGGGGAAGCGGCTCTCGGTAGGAATCGTGTTGCCCACCGTCACGTAATTGATCGCCTTCGGGTCGACGCCCGAGCGCTCGACGGCCGCCTTCATCACGGTGCCCGCGAGCTCGGCCGGCTCCATGTCCGAAAGCGCCCCGCCAAAGGACCCGACCGCCGAACGCACCGCGCCCAGCACCACCACTTCACGATTGTTCATCTGCGTCTCCTCTTGCTGTGTGCACAAGCCAAAGCCTAAGCGTAAACCCTGATTGGAGGCCCTGTGGCTGGCGTGGCGCTTACTTCGTGCCGCGCCGGGGGGCCGCGCCCGCGCCGCCCGCTAGACCGAGCGCGTGATCCCGCCGTCGATGCGGATGTTCTGCCCCGTGATGTAGGAGCTGCGCGAGCCAGCCAGGAAGGCGATGAGCTCGCCCACCTCATCGGGCGTGCCGTAGCGCCCCATCGGGATGCGGGCGCGGCGCTCGGGCTTCTCGGGCAGGCTGCTGATGAAGCCGGGCAGGACGTTGTTCATGCGCAGGCCGTCAGCCGCGTACTGGTCGGCCCAGAGCTTGGTGAAGGCCGCCAGGCCGGCGCGAAACACGCCCGAGGTCGGGAACGCGGCCTCGGGTTCGAAAAGCGCGTAGGTGGAGACGTTGACGATCGAGCCGCTGCGCTGGCGCTGCATCACGGGCGTGACCAGCCGCGCGATGCGCACGACGTTGAGCAGGTAGTACTCCATCCCGAGCTGCCAATCGGCGTCCGGGATCTCCAGCAGCGGCCCCTTGGGCCCGTGCCCGGCGCTGTTGACCACCGCGTCGATGCGGCCCCAGCGCGCAAGCGCGCCCTGCACGAGCCGCTCGAGGTCGGCGGTGTCGCGGTTGGAGCCCGTCAGGCCCAGGCCGCCGAGTTCGGCCGCCAGCGCCTCCCCCTTGCCCGAGGACGACAGGATCGCCACCTGCCAGCCTTCGGCGGCGAGCTTGCGGGCAGCGGCCGCCCCGATGCCGCTGCCGGCGGCCGTGAGCAGCGCAACCCGCGGTTCGGTGCGGGACTCGGGGATGGTGTTCGCGGCGGGCTCGTTCATGGTCGGGCAGGCGTCTCGGGTGCGGTAAACGGCGCGGCGGGCGGCCCCAGAAGCGGTGCGCCCAGGCGCCTGACGATCTCGGCGGCGGAGCGTACCGCACTCTCCAGCAGCGGCACGCCCGACTGCGCCCAGGCACCGCAGAACCACACGCGCCGCTCGGGCTCCTCGTTCAGGCGCAGCAGCGCCGCCAGCGCCGCCTGGCTGCGCGCGTCCACCACCGGGCGCTCGAAACGCGCCTGGCCCAGGACCGCATCGGCCCGGGGCGCGCGGTGCGGGCCGACGGTCTGGAAGACGTCCGGCGCATGGCGCAGGGCAGGCTGCACGGCATTGATCCAGATCGTCGATTCCGGCGCCTCGCGCGAAGGATCCACGCGCAGCGTCACGCTGGACCAGTCACGCCGGCGCGCCGGCATGCACGAGGCATCGCGGTGCGTGAGGACCTCCACCGGCGTCGTGCGAAAACCCGCCAGCATGCTCGCCTCGGCCGCCGTGGCGTCGGCCAGCATGCGCGCGGCGTGCGGCGCCGTGGTGGCCAGCACGACGTGGTCGTAGGCGGTGCACTCGCCCTGGGCCTGGCGCACGAGCACCTGCCCGCCCTGGCGTCGCACCGACTCGATCGGCTGCCCGAGGCGCCGCTCGGGGATGCCGGCGAGCAGCCGCGCCTGCACGTCGTCGGCGCCGTGGCGCGCACGCCGCACGGCCTCGTGCGACAGGCCGCGCAGCAGGTAGTCGGCCGCGACCTCGGCCGGCAGCTCCCGCGCCAGCGCCGTCGGGCAGGTGCACACGGTGCAGATCGCCGGCAACAGCAGACCCTCGATGAACTCGCCCGAAAGCCCCTGGCGCGCCGCCCACTGCGCCACGCCGAGCCCGCCGAAGGCCGCCGCATCGCGCGCGGCGGTGGCGCGGCGATGAAAGCGCAGCGCATCGGCCACGATCGTGCGGGTGCCGCGCTGCAGCAGGTCAGCCCAGGCGGGCAGGCTCCAGGAGCGAGCGCCCACTCTCAGGTTGCGATAGCGAAAATAAGGCTCGCCCCGTGCGTCCAGGAACGTGGCAGCGTAGCTCACGGGGTCGGTGGCCACGCCGAGCTGCGCGTACAGCCACGTGAGCGTCGGGTAGTAGCCGCGGTAGAAGACCCGCAGCGGCACGTCCACGCGCGCACCCTCGCCGAAGCCGGGCCCCTGCAGGCTCACCGAACTGGCCGTGAAGCCCGGCTGCGCCTGACGCTCGTGCAGCACCACCTCCAAGCCGGCCTGCCGGCTCAGCAGCCACGCCGCACTCAGGCCCGCCAGGCCGGCTCCGATGACGGCGATCTTCATGAATGCGAGCGTAGCAGTCACAATCTCGCTCCCGTGCAGAACACCATGCCACCCGAGACCGACCCCATCGACCCGGCCGCAGCCGACACGCCGCCCTCCTCCGCAGCCTCGGCCGAGGTGCCTGACGTGCCTGACGTGCCTGAGGTGCCTGACGTGCCTGAGGTTCCAGAGGTGCCTGAGGTTCCAGAGCTGCCTGAGGTCCCGGAGACCCATGAGGCCCCCGATCCGGGTCAGCCGGCCCCGGCCGTCGTGCCCGACATGACAGCTGCCGTGTGCGCGGCGCGCCTGGCCGAGCTTTTTCCGGCGCTCTTCTGCGCCGACGGTCCGCCTCGCCCCGTGAAGCTGCGTGTGCACGCCGATGTCCAGCAGCGCGCGCCAGGCGTGTTCACGCGGCGCGTGCTGTCGACCTTCCTCGCACGCCACACGACCACGAGCGCCTACCTGCGCGCGCTCGTGGAGTCGCCGCACCGCTTCGACCTCGACGGCCTGGCGGCTGGCGAGATCGCCGACGAGCACCGCCAGGCTGCGCGCGAGGAGCTGGCACGGCGCCGGGCCTTGCGCCGCGGCCCCCCCGGCAAGGCGCAGCGCCAGGCCGCTGAGGGCACGCAGGCCCCCACGCCGCCCGGCGTCGACTCCGGCCCCGCACCCGCAGCACCCGCTCCCGGGAGACCCCCACGCGGGCCGCGCGCGGAGGGTCCCGGGCGGTCCGGTCAGCCGCCCCGCACAGCCCACCCCGGGGACCCGGGGCGCCCTGGCCGACCCGATCGGCCCGACCGGCCCGACAGACCCGCCAGAACTGATGGGCCCGGCAGACCCGGTCGGCCCGGCCGGCAGGAGCGCCCCCCCCGAGCCCACGCACCCGCCGGCGCGCAACGACCCGATCGATCGGCGCGGCCGCCTCGTCAGGGCCCCTTCGCAGCGGCCCCCAGGGCCGACACGCACGCGGCCGACTCACGCACGCCGGCTGCCGCCTTCGACCCGGCGCAGCGCGCGCGCCAGACGCTCGTGCGCGCCTGGGAATCGAGCCCGCTGGCCAAGCCGAACTTCTGCGCGCTGATGCGGGTGTCGGCGGCGGAGCTCGACGCGGCGATCGAGCAGGTGCAGCAGGAGCGCCGCGCACGCGCTGCGGCGGCATCGGGCTGAGGGCCTGTCACAAACTGTCAAGAAGGCCCCACCGAGTCGCCACAGACAGAAGGGCTGCCGATTTCCACAATGCCGTTCATCGACACACGTCGTGTCGGACGCAACGCAGACAGGAGATCGACATGAACCGCTTCAGCCCCCGCGCCTTCGCCCTCGCCGCCCTGGCCACGACCCTGACGATCGGCGGCACCGCTGCCCTGGCCCAGGACATGCGTGGCTACGAGCCCGTCGCCTCGAGCCCCGTGATGGCCCGCGTGCTGGCGGTGACGCCCAACCTGGAGCGCATCACCGACACGCGCCAGCAGTGCACCGAGCAGCAGCAGCAGGTCACGACCCCTGGCCAGGCTGGCCTGGGCACGACGCTGGCGGGCTCGCTCATTGGCGGCGCCCTGGCCTCGCCCATCGGCAAGGGCGGCGGCAAGGCGGTGGCGGTGGCCACTGGCAGCGCGGTGGGCATGCATGTGGCGCGCACGATGGCCGAACAGCAGAGCACCACCTCCACCAAGACGGTGCAGGTGTGCCAGCCGGTGACGAGCGTGCGCGAGCAGGTGCGCGACTACGCGGTGCGATACGAGTGGGACGGCCGCGAGTACGTGGTGAACATGCCGCAGCACCCGGGCGGCTGGCTCAAGGTCACCACCTCGCACTCGGTTCAGGCCATGTGAGCCGGCCACGCGATGAGTAGCCGCGCCCCGCCCAGCGGGGCGCTTTGCATGGTGGCCTGGCCGCCGTGGGCCTGCGCGACGCGGCGCACGATCGCCAGGCCCAGGCCGTACCCGGTGCTGCGCCGCTCGCGCTCGCCTTGCAGTCGCCTGAAGGGCTGGAAGACAGCTTCGCGCAGCGCCTCGGGCACGCCCGCCCCGTCGTCGTCGATGGCCACGCACACGCGCGGCGCGGCGGCTGGCCCCAGAGCTGGCCCCGGAGCTGGCCGCTGAGCTGACACCTGAGCTGACTCCGGCGCCGCCACCGCGGCGGTCCCACCTTCGATCCAGGCGCTCAGCACGATGCGCCGGTTGGCGTGGCGCGCAGCGTTGCGCAGGCCGTTTCGCACCGCGTAGGGAATCAGCCTCGCATCAAAGGGCACCTGCGCCGGCAGCTCGATCACGGTCTCCAGCTCCCGCCCCTCCAGCAGCGGCGCCAGCGAGGACGCCTCACGCTGCAGCAGCGCGGCCAGGTCGCCGCTGCTGCACACCGCGCGCACCGCGCCCATGTCGAGCTTGGCCAGCAGCAGGCTCGCATCGATCAGGGCCTCGAGTTCCTCGATGTCACGCTCGCAGGCCTGCACCGCGCGCTCGCGCGCGTGCGCATCGCTCTCCTCGACCAGGGCGTCCAGGGCAAAGCGCAGCCGCGCCAGCGGCGTGCGCAGCTCGTGTGACACCGCGCCCGTGAGCTCGCGCTGCGCCGCCAGCGCCGCAGCCAGCCGCTCGAGCGTGGTGCGCAGGCCCTCTCCCAGCGGCCGCAGGAGCACGCTGCCGAGCACGGGCAGTGGCGTGTCGAAACGCCCGCTGCCCAGTGCCTCGCCGGCGCGCTGCAGCGCGCGCACATCGCGCCAGGCCGGCCGCAGCAGCGTCCAGGCCAGGGCGCCCGCGCCAGCGGCCAGCAGCAGCGCCACCGCTCCTTGCAGCCACAGCTCGCGCGGCAGGTTCAGCCGGTGCTCGGGGTTCCAGTCCGGGTCGAGCGGGCCCACCACGAGCACCTGCATCCCCGAGGAGCGGGCGCCGGCCGCGGGCAGCGCCACCGCCACGCGCCTGTTGAGCCCGTAGACCAGCATCTGCCCGGCCGCCAGCTGCTCGCGCCCGCGCGCATCGAAGTCCTTCGACTCGGCCAACGCCAGCGGGTAGGCGAAGCGCTCGTCGAGCTCGCGCACGCGCTGCGCACGCGAGGGCGGCGGCAGCGCCGCGAGGTCCTCGCGCAGCAGCTCCACCGTGCCGGCCATGAAGCGGCGCACGTAGTCGTCGGTGACGTCGCGCACCGCCAGCGACACGATCGCCTGCACCGCCACGGTCAGCAGCAGCACCGCCAGCGCCAGGCCCGCGGCGAGCCGCACGAGCGCGGCGCGCGGGTGCCTCATGGCGCGAAGAGGTAGCCCTGGCCGCGCACGGTCTTGATGCGCACGGGCGTCTCGGCATCGTCGCCGATCTTGCGTCTCAAGCGCGAGACGCGCGCGTCGATGGCCCGGTCCAGGCCGTCGAACTCCAGGCCACGCAGGCCCTGCATGATGTCGTCGCGCGAGACCACCCGGCCCGCGCGCGAGGCCAGGAACAGGAGCAGTTCGTACTCGGCCGTGGTGAGCCCCACCACCGAGGCGGCCACGCGCACCTCGCGCGCCGCGGGGCGGATCTCGAGCTCGCCAAAGCGCATCGAGGCGGGCTCCACCGGCTCCGGTGCGGGCACAGCGACATCAGCGGCCTGCGCCACGGGCGCCTCGCGCCGCATCAGCGCCTTGAGCCGCGCCAGCAGCACGCGCGGGGCCACGGGCTTGGCGATGTAGTCGTCGGCGCCGCCCTCCAGGCCCAGCACCTGGTCGATGTCGTCGTCGCGCGCCGTGAGCATGACGATTCGCCCGGCGAAGTCGCGCCGCACGTCGCGCAGCACATCGAAGCCGTCCTTGCCCGGCAGGTGGCCGTCGAGCAGCACCACATCGAAGGCCTCGCGTCGCATGCACGCCTCGCCTTCGTCGCCGCGGGCGCAGTGCGTGACATGCCAGCCCGCGCGCGCCAGCGCATCGCACACGAGCTGCGCCAGGCGCTCGTCGTCTTCCACCAGCAAGATGCGCGCGCCGTCCACGCCGTGAGGCCCTCGTCTTCCCGCGGGCCCGTCCACTGGGCCTGTGCCGGCGCAGTGTATCGGCCGGCTCGGGCGCAGCGGGCGCCCCTCCCGCGGCCCCACCCTGCGGCCCACCCTGCGGCCCGAGGCCGGACAATCGCGTCATGACCCGCCCGAGCCCCCCACCGGACGACCTCGCGCTTTCTGCCTTCGTCGACCTGCCCTGCCTCGTGGCAATGCATGCGCAGGCCCGTCCGCACGCCGACGCCCTCGTGTGCGGCGCGCTGCGGCTGGACTGGGCCACCTTCGATGCGCAGGTCGAGCGCGTGGCTGCCTCGCTGCAGCTCGAGGGCCTTGCGCCGCGCCAGAGCGTGGCGATCTGTGCGACGACCGGCATCGGCTACGTCGTGGCCTTCGTCGGGGCGCTGCGCGCGGGCGCCGCGGTGGCGCCGCTGGCCACGAGCGCGACGCCGGCGCAGCTCGCCGCGATGGCGCAAGACGCCGGCGCGCGCTTCGTCTACATCGATGAGGCGGTGGCGGCGCAGCAGGTGCCCTGGCCCGCGGGATGCCGCGTGCGGCGCGTGGAGCCGCTGGAGGCGCCGGGGGCCGAGGGACACCCGGGTCCGGCGGGCCTGCGTGCGACCCCAGTGGCCATCGAGCCCGAGTGGCCCTTCAACATCATCTATTCCTCGGGCACCACCGGCACGCCCAAGGGCATCGTGCAGCCGCACGCGATGCGCTGGGCGCACGTGCGCCGCGGGGCGCTGTCGGGCTACGGCCACGACACGCGCACGCTCATCGCCACGCCGCTGTACAGCAACACCACGCTCGTGTGCCTGATGCCCACCCTCGGCTGGGGAGGCTGCGCGGTGCTGATGCCGCGCTTCGACGTGACGGGCTACCTCGCGCTGGCGCAGGCGCAGCGCATCACGCACACGATGCTCGTGCCCGTGCAGTACCAGCGGCTCATGGCACACCCGGAATTCGAGCGGCACGACCTGTCGAGCTTTCGCTTCAAGTTCTGCACGAGCGCACCCTTTCACGCCGAGCTCAAGGCCGACGTGCTCGCGCGCTGGCCCGGGGGCCTCGTGGAGTACTACGGCATGACCGAAGGCGGGGGCACCTGCATCCTGCACGCGCACCGGCACCCGGACAAGCTCCACACCGTGGGCCAGCCCTCGGAAGGCCATGACATCCGCCTCATCGACGAAGAGGGCGTGGAGGTGCCGCGCATCCCGGGGGGCGCCAGCGCCGGCAGCGGCGAGGTGGTCGGGCGCTCGCCGGCCATGATGACGGGCTACCACGGGCAGCCCGCGCTCACGCGGCAGGCCGAGTGGCACGACGCGCAGGGCCAGCGCTACATCCGCACCGGCGACGTGGGCCGCTTCGACGAGGACGGCTTCCTCATCCTGCACGACCGGCGCAAGGACATGGTCATCAGCGGGGGCTTCAACATCTACCCGAGCGACCTGGAGGCGGTGCTGCGCCGCCACCCGCAGGTGGCCGACGCCGCGGTGGTGGGCGTGCAAAGCGCGCGCTGGGGCGAGACGCCGGTGGGCTTCGTCGTGACCGTGCCGGGCGCCGCGCAGGATGGGGCAGGGCCGGATGCACGGGCCGAATCGATCCGCACCTGGGCCAACGATCAGCTTGGCAAGACGCAGCGCCTGGCGGCCGTGCGCATCGTCGCGGAGCTGCCGCGCAACGCGATCGGCAAGGTGCTCAAGCGCGAGCTGCGCGCGCGCTGGGAGGCTCAGCCGGGATCAGCCGACTGAGCCGGGGGCGCCCGCACCCCGTCGAGCTCGCGAAAGTCCGGCAGCGCCTCGCGCACGCGCTGGCCACCGCGCACCACGATGCGTCCGTGGGCGGCGCGGCTGATCACCTCGGCACTGCAGCGCCCGGGGTGAATCACGAGGTCGGCCGGTGCGCCTGCGCGCAGCACGCCGTCCCACGCCAGGCCGAGCAGCCGCGCCGGCGTGGTGCAGACGGTGTCGATCCACGCGCCTACCGGGTCGTCCAGGTGCGCCGCCA
>JBIIED010000292.1:0-4175 GCA_044237995.1 Rubrivivax sp.
CGGGCCGCTGGGCCAGTACACGCGGGTGATGACCACCCACAAGGGCGGCCTGTACCTGGCCGCGGGGCTGCCGCTGATCGTCTGGTCGCAAGGCGGGATGGCGCCTTTCGTGCGCGACAACCGGATCGGCATCTGCGTGGATTCGCTGCGCGAGCTCGACCACATCCTGCCGGCGCTGTCCGCCGAGGACTGTGCGCAGTTCCGTCGCAACGCCGGCGAGCTCGCCGGCCGCATCCGCACCGGCTACTTCCTGACGCAGGCGCTGCGCCGGGCTGAAGCGCTGCTGCGCTCCTGAGCCGGTTCGGCGCGGCCGGGCGCGCACGATGCGATGGTCACGGAGTCGCACGGCGCCGTCGTCGACCGCACGCGCGAGTACCGGGGCACGAGCGACCGCGTGATCACCATCGGCTGCCTGGGCGCGGCCGTGGCCGATCCGCCCGGGGGCTTCCATCTGCTGGCCAACCTGTTCAAGTGCCACGTCGCGCGCGACAGCACCCATGCCACCATCGAGGCAGTGGCTGGGCTCAGGCTCGCGCAGCCGGGTCTCGCGCCCTGCCTGGCGGCAGGCCCGGACGGCCAGGCTACCCCGGTACCCCCCGCAGGATGCGCGCACTCTCCTGCGCTGCCGCCTCGTTGAGTTGCAGCCCGCGCGAGCCGGCGAGCTTGCGCCGCAGGTGCTCGGCCACCGTGATGGGCTCGCGGGCCGCGCCGGCTTCGGCCACGCAGGTGGGCAGCGTGTCGATCACCGCATCGGCGTTGCCGTCGTGGAAGAACGCCGCCGAGCGGCGCCTGGTGACGCGGCCCTGCGCATCCAGTGGAGGCGGCACGCGGTGCAGGCTCGAGGTCCAGCGCCCGCCCGTCCAGCGCGCCATGAGGTCCCCCAGGTTGACCATGAGCGCACCGGGCCGTGGCGTGGCGTCGATCCAGCGCCCCTCGGGTGTCTGCACCTGCAGCCCGGGCGACACCGGGTCGGCCCACAGCACGGTGACGATGCCGTAGTCGGTGTGGGCGCCCATGCCCATCTGGTCAGGCTCCACGCGCGCGATGCCTTCGGGCATGGCGTAGTGGTTCAGGCGCAGCACGTCGATGGAATGGTCCTCGAAGGGCTCGAAGTGGTGCGCGGGCAGGCCCAGCGTCACGGCGAACAGGCGCGTGAGGCGGCGCGCCAGGCGGCCAGCCTCGCCGAACCACGCCTGCACCGCCTCGCGCAAGCCGGGTGGCTCCTCGGGCCAGATGTTCTCGGCATAGGTCAGCGCATCGAGCTCCAGGTGCGGGAAGTCGCTGCAGGCGGCCCCGATGTTGAAGGCCTCGAAGAGGTCTGCAGCAGAGGCCACGCCCGCGCTGTAGCTCAGCCGCTCCGACAGGGGGCTGGTGTAGCCGCGGTTGATGGCCGGCGAGGGCGCGCGCCATCGCTGCTTGGCAGCCAGGGGCTGCAGGAAGAAGTCGTCCATGGCCCGCTGCAGGCCGTGCAGCACGGGGTCGGGGATGCCGTGGCCGACGACCTGCATGAAGCCCAGGCTGCGTGCAGCCGTGTCGACTTCACGCAGCAGCGAGGGGGGCGGGCCGCTGGAGCCCGGCCCGAGGGTGGAGATGTCGATGGTGGGGATCACGAGAGTTCCTCGTGGCGGTTGTGCCAGGGCCCGCCCGGTCAGGACTGTAGGGCAGCGCAGCCGCATGCGTGCGGCCCTGGCGTCCGTGGTCGAGCGACCCTACACTCGTCGCATGAACCGACCCAACTTCCTCGTCGTGCTCATCGACGACCTGCGCTTCGACGAGTTCGGCGCGGGCGGCCACCCGTACATGCTGACGCCTCACATCGACCGCCTGGCGGCCGAAGGGGCCTTGTTCGAGCGGGCCTTCCACACCACGCCGATCTGCAGCCCCAATCGCGCGAGCATCGTCACCGGCCAGTACGCGAGCCGCCACGGCATCATCGACAACGTGGCGCGCGATGCGATGAGCCACCGCCTGCCCAACTACCACCTCGAGCTGCAGCGCCTGGGCTACGAGACGGCGCACATCGGCAAGTGGCACATGGGCAACGACGGCATGCCGCGGCCAGGCTACGACCACTGGGTGAGCTACGACGGCCACGGCAGCATCCGCGACCCGCGCCTGAACCACGGCGGACGCTACGTCCAGCATCGCGGCTACATCACCGACATCATGAACGAGCTGGCGCTGCAGTGGCTCGACGAGCGGCCGCGCGCGGGCAAGGGCAAGAGCTCGAAGGCGCGCAAGCCCTGGTCACTCTTCTTCGCCCACAAGGCCGTGCACCCGGATGCGGAGCAGCTGGCCGACGGCACGCTCAACATCTCGGCCCAGGGCGGCTACGTGGTGGCCGATCGTCACCAGAAACTCTATGAGGGTGCGGTCTTCCCGCCCCGGCCCAACGTGATGACGCCCGAGGAGGCGGCACGCCGCAAGCCCGCCTGGGCCGAGGCGTTCCAGCTGCGCGGCGGGCCCAAGGCGCAGGCGGTGCTCGGGGCGCTGCAGGCCGGCACCCAGGAAGAGATCCGGGCCCGCGCCCGCATGATGGCGCCGGTGGATGAAGGGGTTGGCCAGATCCTCGAGCTGCTCGAGCGACGGGGCGAGCTCGACGACACCGTGATCGTCTTCCTGGGCGACAACGGCTTCTTCTTTGGCGAGCATGGATTGCTGCCCGAGCGGCGATTCGCCTACGAGGAAGGCATACGCTCGCCCTTCGTCGTGCGCTGGCCGCGCGGGGTCAAGCCGGGCTCGCGCGTGCACCCGTTGGTGATCTGCCAGGACATCGCCCCGACCTTCATCTCGCTGGCCGGAGGCAAGCCCGGGCCGCAGGTCCAGGGCCGCTCGCTGCTGCCGCTGCTGGCCGCGCCGGGTCGCAAGCGCGTGGCCGGCTGGCGCCGTTCCTTCCTCGTCGAGTACTGGGCCGAGCAGGCCATGCCGTGGCTCGTGGGCATGAGCTACAAGGCCGTTCGCACCGACCGCTACAAGCTCATCCGCTGGATCAACCGTGCGCATGGCACCGAGCTCGACGAGCTCTACGATCTCGAGGCCGACCCCTACGAGATGGACAACCGCATCCGCAGCCGCACGCTGGCACCGGTGCGCGAGCGGCTGCAGCGCGAGATGCGCAAGCTCGTGGCGGACGCGCTCGGGCTGTAGCGCGGGGCGTACACGGCTCGGCCGTGCGCCGAGCCCTCGCCGGTTGGGCGCGTCAGTCAGTCCGCCTTTGCGCCCGAAGCCTTGACGATCGGCACCCAGTGGGCGAGATCGTTTGCGATGAGCCGCGCGAAGGAGGCTGGCGTGTTCGGCGGCGAGAGGTCGAAGCCCATCGGGCCGAGCTTGTCCTTGGCCTCGGCGCTGGCGAAGATGCGGTTGAAGGCCTGGTTGAGCCGCTCGACCACTGCATCGGGCGTGCCCGCTGGCGCGACGAAGCCGAACCAGGTGTTGACCTCGTAGCCCTTGATGCCCTGTTCGTCCAGCGTGGGCACGCCAGGCAGCAGTGGCGAGCGTGCCAGGCTTGTCACCCCCACCGCGCGCAGCTTGCCGTCCTTGATCTGGCTGATCACGGTGGGTGTGTTGTAGAAGCCCACGGCCACCTCGCCCGACATCACGGCCAGGATGCCTGCGGGAGCCCCCTTGTAGGGCACATGCAGCATCTCGGCGCCGGTCTGGCGCGCAAAGAGCACGCCCGAGAGGTGGTGGCTCGTTCCTGCTCCGCCGGAAGAGAAGGCGACCCCGCCTGCCCTGGCCTTGGCCGCGGCCACGATGTCAGCCGGGGTGCGCGCGGTGCTCGTGGGCGGCACCACCATCACGTTGGAGACCCCTCCGATCAGCGTGATCGGCCGGAAGTCCTTCTGCGAGTCGTAGCCAGGCTTCGAGTAGATCGCCTGGTTGAAGACCAGCGTGCCCTGCGAGGCGAAGGTCAGGGTGTATCCATCGGGCGCCGCACGCGCCACCTCACCCATGGCCACCGTGCCGCCGGCGGCGGCCTTGTTCTCGATCACCACGGGCTGGCCCAGGAGCTTGGCGAGCTGCTCACCGGCAAAGCGCGAGACGATGTCGGCCGTGCTGCCCGCAGCCAGCGGCACGACGAGCTTGATGGGGCGGTTCGGGTAGTCCTGGGCAAGGGTGGCAGCCGGCAGCAGCAGGCCAGCCAGTGCGCACAGCCACGCCAGCGGCGCGCGGCG
>JBIIED010000293.1:0-4158 GCA_044237995.1 Rubrivivax sp.
GCCTTTCGCGACACCGACTACGCCCTGCTCGTGGGCGCGCGCCCGCGCGGGCCGGGCATGGAGCGTGCCGATCTGCTGGCCGCCAACGCGCAGATCTTCACCGCACAGGGCAAGGCGCTGGACGCCGCGGCCAGCCGCAACGTGAAGGTGCTGGTGGTGGGCAACCCGGCCAACACCAACGCCTGGATCGCGATGAAGAGCGCCCCTTCCCTGGCGCGCGAGAACTTCACTGCGATGCTGCGCCTGGACCACAACCGCGCGCTGAGCCAGCTTGCCGCCAAGACCGGCAAGCCCGTGGCCGGCATCCGCAAGCTGGCCGTGTGGGGCAACCACTCGCCCACGATGTACGCCGACTACCGCTTCGCCACCATCGACGGCGCCTCGGTGAAGGACATGATCAACGACCACGCCTGGAACAAGGACGTGTTCCTGCCCACGGTGGGCAAGCGCGGCGCGGCCATCATCGACGCGCGGGGCCTGTCCTCGGCGGCTTCGGCCGCCAACGCCGCCATCGACCACATGCGCGACTGGGCCCTCGGCACGAACGGCGAGTGGGTGACGATGGGCGTGCCGAGCAACGGCGAGTACGGCATCCCTCAGGACGTCATGTTCGGCTACCCCGTGACCTGCGAGGCCGGCAAGTACCGTATCGTCGAAGGCCTGCCCATCGATGAATTCAGCCGGGGCTGCATCGACAAGACGCTGGCCGAGCTGACGGGCGAGCAAGACGGCGTGAAGCACCTGCTCTGAACGCGGGGAGCCCGTCGACGGGTTCGACGGGCGCGGTCAAGACAAAGGGCGCCAGAGGCGCCCTTTCCTTCTTGTGCATCCTGGCACCCACCCCTTTGCAAGGGGTGGGCCGCAGGCCTCAGCCGCGGCCGTGCTTGGCGATGAGCTGCTTGGCGGTGGCCAGCAGCTGCGCGCCCTTGAAGCCGCGCTTGTCCATGTCGGCCACCCACTCGTCGTCGATCTGGGCCGAGAGCTTGATGAACTCCTCGCGCTGCGCGGCGGTGAACTGGTGGATGGTGTTGCCGCGGTCGGTGGCCGTCTTGCGGCCGGCCGGGTCGTTGCTCTGCTGCGTCTTGCCGAGCCAGGCCGAGGCGGCCATGCCCGAGTTGGCGTCGATGATGCGCTTGAGGTCCGGGGCCAGCGAGTTGTACTTGGCCTGGTTCATCGCCATCACGAAGGTGGTGGTGTAGAGCGCGCCGCCCGTGTTGTCGAACTCGCTGTGGAACTTGGTGAGCTCGTGCACCTTCACCGAGGGCACCACCTCCCAGGGAATGACGCAGGCGTCGATCGTGCCCTTGGACAGCGCGTCCGGAATCTGCGGCAGCGGCATGCCCACCGGCGTGGCGCCCACCGAACCGAGCATCTTCGTCACCTGCCGCGTGGGCCCGCGCACCTTCATGCCGCGAAGGTCGGACACGCTGCGGATCGCCTTGCTGGCGGAGTGGAACATGCCCGGCCCGTGCACGTGCAGTGCGAGCACGTGCGTCTCCTTGAACTCGTCGGGGCACTGGGTCTGGAAGTACTCCCAGTAGGCCTTGGAGGTGGCCTCGGCGTTGTTCATCATGAAGGGCAGCTCGAACGCCTCGATGCGCGGGAAGCGCCCGGCGGTGTTGCCCGGCAGCGTCCAGACGATGTCCACGACGCCGTCACGGGCCTGGTCGTAGAGCTGCACCGGCGTGCCGCCGAGCTGCATCGCGGGGTAGCCCTCGAACTTGATGCGCCCGCCCGAGTCCTTCTCGACCTTCTCCATCCACGGCTTGTGCATGGTGAGCCACACATTGGACATCGGCGCCATGAAGGTGTGGAACTTCAGCGTCACCGACTGCTGGGCCAGGCCCGTGAGGTGGGGCACGCCCAAGGCGGCTGCGGCAGCCGTGCCCTGCACGAATTGACGGCGCTTCATCGACATCTCTCCTGTTGAGGAACCAAGAACGGTGCGTGACTGTACGGACCCCGGACGGGCCTGACGCCTACGGGGTTTCCCGCAGCCAGTCCGCCGGCCCGCCCCCGCCCGCCGAGCGTGCGGCAGGCATCAGGAAATGAGCTTGACCAGCCACAGCGAGATCGGCGGGAACAGCAGCAGCAGCACCGTGCGCAGCGTGTCGCTGATGAGGAAGGGCAGCACGCCGCGGTAGCTCTCGGCGATCGGCACGTCGCGCGCCAGGCCGTTGACGACGTAGACGTTCAGGCCCACAGGCGGGGCCAGGAGCCCGAAGCCCACCGTCATCAGCACCATGATGCCGAACCAGATCGCCACGCTCTCCTTGGGCATGCCGAAATCGAGCCCCATGATCATCGGAAAGAAGATCGGGATCGTCAGCAGGATCATCGAGAGCTCGTCCATCACCGAGCCGAGCACGACGTAGAAGAGCAGGATTGCCGTGACCACCACCAGCGGCGGCAGGCCCCAGCCCTGCACCACGCTGGCCAGTTGCCCCGGCACCTGCGTGAGCGCGAGCGCGGAGTTCATGAGGTCAGCGCCCAGGAAGATCATGAAGATCATGGCCGAGGCCTCGGCCGTGGCGTAGAAGCACTGCTTGAACTTCTGCCACGTGATCTCGCGCTTGAGCAGCGCGGCGACGAAGGTGGCCGCCGCCCCCACGCCGGCGCCCTCGGTGGGGGTGAACTTGCCGGTGTAGATGCCGCCAAAGACGATCAGGAAGATCGTGGCGATGGGCAGCACGCCCGACAGCGACTTCATCGTGATCGCCGGGGCCTCGTCGTGCTCGGGGGCGTGGCCGGGCACCACACGCACGTAGATCGCGATGGCCGCCATGTAGCCGAGCATGGCGATGATGCCGGGCACCATGGCTGCGGCAAACAGCTTGGCGATGTTCTGCTCGGTGAGGATGGCGTAGATCACCAGCGGCACGCTCGGCGGAATCAGGATGCCCAGCGTGCCGCCGGCCGCCAGCGTGCCCGTGGCCAGGCGCCCGGAGTAGCCGTGGCGCTTCATCTCGGGCAGCGCCACCGAGGTGATCGTGGCGGCGGTGGCCACCGAGGAGCCGCAGATCGCGCCAAAGGCCGCACACGCGAGCACCGAGGCCATCGCCAGCCCGCCCTTGAAGCGGCCCATCACGGCCGCAGCGAACTCGAACAGGGCCTTGCTGATGCCGCCTTGCGTGGCGAAATTGCCCATGAGGATGAACAGCGGGATGACCGAGAGGTCGTAGCTCGCAAAGCGGGCGAAGGCCTGCGTGTTCAGGAAGCTCGCCAGCGGCAGCCAGCCCGCCTGCAGCACGTAGCCCACCGTGCCGGCCACGAACATGGCAATCGAGATGGGCGTGCGCACCGCCATCAGCACCAGCATGACGGCGAAGATGAGCAGCGTGAGCGTGATCGGCGTCATGGTGTCCGGCCCTCCGGGCCGAAGCCCTGCACCGACTGCACGAGGCCGATGAGCGCCGTCAGCACGAGCGGCGGCACCATGAAGACATACACGATCCACTCGGGAAAGCCGAGCATCATCGAGCCCGCGCCGCTCTTCCAGGCGTTCAGGCCGCCAATGCCCGTGCGCCAGGCCAGCAGCGCCATGCAGGCGGCCAGCATCAAGGCCCCGAAGCGGTCGAGCCGGCTGTTGGTCGCCTGCGAGGCACGGGCGGTGAAGAAGTCGACGATGATGTTGCCGCGGCGCGCCTGGCACCAGGGCATGAAGAGCGCGATGGCGGCGCCGGCCGCCGAGCCGGAGAGCTCGAAGTCGCCCACGATCGTCCAGCCCGTGGTGTTGCGGCCGATCAGGCTCACGCAGGTCATGAGCGTGATGGTCGTGAGCAGCACGCCGGCCAGCACCGCACAGGCCTTGGCCAGCGACTCAAGCAGTTTCATGGGCACTCCCCCGTGGCGACCGGCCGGCCCTTCGCGTTCGGGCTGGCCGGGACTCAGTACTGCGATTCGGGCAAACGCACCGTGAGCCCATCCAGCGCCGATTGCAGCACGATCTGGCAGCTCAGTCGACTCTCCGGGCGCCGCGGCGAGGCCGTCATCTCGAGCATCGAGGCCTCGTCGTGCGTCACTTCGCCCATGCGCCCGGCCCAGTCGGGCTCGACGTAGACGTGGCAGGTGGCGCAGGTGAGCAGGCCGCCGCAGTCGGCGACGATGGACGACACGCCGGCGTCGGTGGCCACGCGCATCAGCGTCTGGCCGGGCTCG
>JBIIED010000294.1:0-4146 GCA_044237995.1 Rubrivivax sp.
GGGCGTCTCGAAGGCACCGCTCTCGAGCCCGGCCAGAGCTGCCGGAGGGAGTTCGATCCCGTAGCGGCGGCAGATCGCCAGCGCATCGGCGCAGGTCGTGGGGTCGGGCACGGTGGGACCGCTGCCGATCACCTCGGGGGCGTCACCGGGCACGTCGGAGATGAGCAGCGTCACCACCCGCGCCGGCCAGCACCGCGCAGCCAGCCGCCCGCCCTTGATGGCCGAGAGGTGCTTGCGCACGCAGTTCATCTCGTCGATGGCCGCGCCGCTGCGCAGCAGCGCCTGGTTCACGGCCTGCTTGTCGGCCAGCGTGAGGCCCGGGGCAGGCAGCGCCAGCAGTGCCGAGGCGCCACCGGAGACCAGGCACAGCACGAGGTCGTGCTCGGTCAGGCCGTGCGCGAGCGCAGCGATGCGCTGCGCGGCCTGGCGCCCCGCCTCGTCGGGCACCGGGTGGCGCGCCTGCACCACCTCGATGCGGCCGGGCCGCTGCAGGTAGGCGGGAGGAACATGGTCGTAGCGCGTGACGACGAGGCCGGAAAGCGGCGCCTCGGCCGGCCACAGCGCGTCCACCGCAGCGGCCATCGAGCCGCCGGCCTTGCCCGCGCCCAGCACCAGCGTGCGCCCGCGTGCGGGGTCGGGCGCAGCGGGCAGGCAGCGCCCGATCACCTCGCCGGGCAGCGCGCGCGCCACGGCTGCGTCGTACAGGGCGCGCAGGAAGGCGCGCGGGTCGTCTGCGGTCACGGCAGCGGTCTCACCCCGCGCGCATCGGCTCCAGCAACTGCTGGGAGCCCGCCGCCAGGATGCGCATGTCCGAGCCCAGCGTCACGAACCGAAAGCCCTTGGCGCTGCGCGCCTTCGCCACGTCGGGCCGGCCGTTGTGGACGCCCGCCACCACGCCGTGCGCCTGGGCGCGGGCGAGGATGTGGTCGATGGCCTGCGCGGCCTTGGGCTCCACGTCGTCGAAGATCGGCTGGCAGCCCAGTGACAGCGAGAGGTCCGAGGGCCCGATGTAGATCGCATCGAGCCCCTCCACCGAGAGGATCGCGTCGAGGTTGTCGAGGGCCTGCGCCGTCTCGATCATCGCAAAGCGCACGATCGTGTCGTTGGCGCGCTCGGGGTAGTCGGCCCCGAACACCATGCCCGCGCGCACTGGCCCGAAGCTGCGTGTGCCGCGCGGGGCGTAGGAGGTCCAGGCCACGAGCTTCTGTGCATCCTCGCGCGTGTTGACCATCGGGCAGATCACGGCCATCGCCCCCGCGTCGAGCGACTTCATCAGGATCCCCGGCTCCAGCCACGGCACCCGCACCACCGGCACCACGGGTGTGGCCGACATCGCCTGCAGCATCCGCACCATCGCGGCGTAGTCGACGAGGCCGTGCTGCATGTCCACCGTCAGCGCGTCCCAGCCCTGGTGCGCCATCACCTCGGCGCTCACGCCGTCGGGAATCGCGAGCCAGCCGTTGACGGCCGTGCGGCCTTCCTTCCACAGGGTGCGCAGGCGGTTTTCCTTCATGCCGGAATCCTTTCGGTTGAGGCACGCTGCAACGGCACGGCGCTGCAGCGTGCCGGCAATCATCCCACGATGGCTGGCGGGCCCCGCACGATCCCGCATTGACGCGCGGCAGGCCCGCCACGAGCATGCGCACCATGCCCGCGACGCACCCCGACACCGCCACCACCGCCTCCACCACCCCGCTGCGCATCCCGCGCCTGCTGCTCACCGGAGCCGCTGGCGGCCTGGGCCGCGTGCTGCGCCCGCGCCTGAAGGCGATGTGCGAGGTGCTGCGCGTGAGCGACATCGCCGAACTCGGCGAGGCGGCACCCGGAGAGGAGCTGCGCCCCGCCGCGCTGCAGGACCGCGCCGCGGTGCAGGCGCTGCTGGAGGGCGTGCAGGCCGTCGTGCACCTGGGCGGGGTGTCGGTGGAGCGACCCTTCGACGAGATCCTGCCGGCCAACATCGAGGGCGTCTTCAATCTCTACGAGGGCGCACGCCTCCACGGCACGCGCCGCATCGTGTTCGCCAGCTCCAACCACGTGACGGGCTTCTACCGGCAGGACGAGACCATCGATCCATCGATGCCCGCGCGGCCCGACGGCTACTACGGCATCTCCAAGGCCTTCGGCGAGCAGCTCTCGCGCTTCTACTTCGACCGCTACGGCATCGAGACGGTGTGCCTGCGCATCGGCTCGGCCTTCCCCGAGCCGAAGGACCGCCGCATGCTCGCCACCTGGCTCTCCTACGACGACCTCGAGCGCCTGGTGGTGGCCTGCCTCACCGCACCGGCCGTGGGCCACACGGTGATGTACGGGATGTCAGACAACCGGCTCACCTGGTGGGACAACTCGCGCGCGCGCCACGTCGGCTTTCGGGCGCAGGACAGCTCGGAGCCCTTCCGCCCGGCCGTGGAAGCACGGCAGCCCCACATCGATCTGACCGACCCAGCCGCCCTCTTCCAGGGCGGGGGGTTCGTCAAGCAGGGGCCTTTCTGAACGACCACCCCGGCGCACACGGGCATTCCACCGCTGCGGCAACGCGAGACCCTCCACCATGGACACAGGCCCGACCTTCCCCTTCGCCCCGAGCCAGCGCCTGCCCGATCCGCGCATCGAGGTGCTCGACGAACGCTTCCTCGCCCTGCGCCTGATGTCGGGCACGGTGGAGCAGCTCGCCAGCGGCTTCTACTGGGCCGAAGGGCCCGTGTGGTTCGGCGACGGGCGCTACCTGCTCTTCTCCGACATCCCCACCGACCGCATCCTGCGCTGGGACGACTGCTCCGGGCAGCTCAGCGAGTTCCGCCACCCCTCGCACCACGCCAACGGCCTGGCGCGCGACCGCCAGGGCCGGCTGCTGGCCTGCGAGCACGGCACGCGCCGCGTCACGCGCACCGAGTACGACGGCCGCATCACGGTGCTGGCCGAGCGCTTCGAGGGCAAGCGGCTGAACTCGCCCAACGACATCGTCTGCGCCAGCGACGGCTCGATCTGGTTCACCGACCCGCCCTTTGGCATCCTCGGCTGGTGGGAAGGCGAGCCGGCCGAGCCCGAGCTGCCCTTCCAGGGCGTCTACCGCATCGACCCCGCATCAGGGGAGCTGCAGTGTGTCCTGCGTGACCTCGCGGGCCCGAACGGCCTGGCGTTCTCGCCCGACGAGCGCACGCTCTACGTGGTGGAAAGCCGCGCCCGGCCGCACCGGCTCATCTGGGCCTACGACGTGGAGCCGGGCGGGCAGCTTGCCCGCAAGCGGCTGTACGTCAGCGCGCAGGGGCCGGGTGCCTACGACGGCATCGCCGTGGACGCGCTGGGCAACGTCTGGTGCGGCCTGGGCAGCGACGGCTCGGTCGGCACCGATCCGCAGGGGCTCGACGGCGTGCGTGTGTATGACCCGCAGGGACGGGCGCTTGCCCATGTGCACCTGCCGGAGCGCTGCGCCAACCTGTGCTTCGGCGGCCCCAAGCGCAACCGGCTCTTCATGGCGGCCAGCCACTCGCTGTATGCCCTGCACCTGAACGTGCGGGGCGCCGTGGCCTGATGCGCGAGGCCGCCCTCAGGGCCTTGCGGGAAGGGCGTCGGGCAGCGGCTCGGACAGGGGCGTGAAGTCCCAGCGCAGCAGGCCGAGCACGCCGGGCAGCTGCGTCTTGCGTTGGGTCTCCAGCGCGCGTTCGGGCTGGCTGCGCATGCGCGAGGCGGCAGACTGTGCGGCAGCCGCCGCATCCTGGCCAGGCAGGCGTGACAAGGCAGCGGCCAGGGCCGGCTCGAGCTGGGCATCCAGACGTTCGAGCGCCGTGGTGAAGCTGCGCCGGGCCTCGGCGAGGGCGGCGCGTGCGCCCTGCTCGGCGGGCGGGCGTGCAGGCGGTGAAGCCGAGGCCGAAACCAGCGCGGATGGCGACGGCGACGGCGACGGAAGAGGCGACGGAAAAGGCGAAGCCGACTCAAGCGGCGGCCGGGTCAGCTCAGGCGCCTCTGGTGGCGCCTCTGGTGGCGCCGCTGGTGCCGTCTCGGCGGGCGGCCCCAAGGCCACCATTTCGCGCGGCTGCGCAGCCGCTTGCGGCACCGCCGGCTGCACACGTGCGCTCGCAGCCTGCATGGCGTCCTGCAAGGCCATGTGCCCCGTGGCGATGTCAAGCCAAACCTGAAGGCTCGCTCCGG
>JBIIED010000295.1:0-4143 GCA_044237995.1 Rubrivivax sp.
GCGCCGCCTTGGCCATCGGCGGGGTGGGCGAGTTCTTGATCGTCTCGATGAACTCGTCGATGTTGGCCAGCGCCACGGCCAGGCCCTCGAGCACATGGCCCCGCTCGCGCGCCTTGCGCAGCGCAAACACGGTGCGCCGCGTCACCACCTCGCGCCGGTGCTCCAGGAAGATCTCCAGCAGCTGCTTGAGGTTGCACAGTCTGGGCTGGCCATCCACCAGCGCCACCATGTTGATGCCGAAGGTGTCCTGCAGCTGCGTCTGCTTGTAGAGGTTGTTCAGGACGACCTCGGGCACCTCGCCGCGCTTCAACTCGATCACCACGCGCATCCCGGACTTGTCGCTCTCGTCCTGGATGTGGCTGATGCCCTCGAGCTTCTTCTCGTTGACGAGCTCGGCCATACGCTCGAGCAGCGTCTTCTTGTTCACCTGATAGGGAATCTCGTCGACGATGATGGCCTGGCGCTGGCCGCGGTCGATGTCCTCGAAGTGGCACTTCGCCCGCATCACGACCTTGCCGCGGCCGGTGCGATAGCCCTCGCGTACGCCGTTGAGGCCATAGATGATCCCGGCGGTGGGGAAGTCCGGGGCCGGGACGATCTCCATGAGCTCGTCCACGCTCGACTGTGGCACCTTGAGCAGGTGCAGGCAGGCGTCCACCACCTCGTTGAGGTTGTGCGGCGGAATGTTCGTGGCCATGCCCACCGCGATGCCGGCCGAGCCGTTGACCAGCAGGTTGGGCAGCCGCGCCGGAAGCACCAGCGGCTCGCGCTCGGAGCCGTCGTAATTGGGGCCGAAGTCCACCGTCTCCTTGTCGATGTCGGCCAGCATCTCGTGGGCGATCTTCGACAGTCGGATCTCGGTGTAGCGCATGGCCGCGGCGTTGTCGCCGTCGACCGAGCCGAAGTTGCCCTGGCCGTCCACGAGCATGTGGCGCAGCGAGAAGTCCTGCGCCATGCGCACGATGGTGTCGTACACCGCCGTGTCGCCGTGGGGGTGGTACTTGCCGATGACGTCGCCGACGATGCGTGCGCTCTTCTTGTACGGCCGGTTCCAATCATTGTTGAGCTCGTGCATCGCGTAGAGCACGCGCCGGTGCACGGGCTTGAGGCCGTCGCGCGCGTCGGGCAGCGCGCGGCCGACGATCACGCTCATCGCGTAGTCGAGGTACGACCTGCGCATCTCCTCCTCGAGGCTGATGGGCAGGGTTTCCTTGGCGAACTGGGTCATGGCAGGTGCCCGGGCCGGAGGCAGCGGGAGGTGGCGGACGGGACGGGCGGGCAGGGCCGCCGGGGCCGGGAAAAGCCCGCCATTCTAGGGGGCGACGGGGGCGTGTCGCAACGGCGCAACAACCGCGCACCAGGCGGGGTGTCGGCTGCGCAAAATGCAGCGGCCCGTAAGCCCTATGGCACAATGTTTCGGTCGGTGGTGAATGCGCGCGAAAGCGGGTGTTTGCCCGCACACGTCGTACTGTTGTGGACGTATCGCAGGCAACTGCGGCTTTCCTCGAGAGGAGAAACATGAAGAAACTCAACAAGGTGGCAGCGTTGTTCGCCACCGTCGCGCTGACTTCGCCGCTGGTTGCCCAGGCCCAGACGCCCAGTGGTGCGGATCAGTGGAAGTCGGCCAACGGCATCGTTTGGCGCAACGGCACCAACGAGCTCTGCTGGCGCAATGCCGGCTGGACGCCCGCAACGGCTGATGCCGCTTGCGACGGCGCCCTGAGGCCGCCTCCGGCGCCCGCCCCGGCTCCGCGTGTGGCTCCCCCGCCGCCCCCGCCGCCTCCGGCTCGCCCGGCTCCTCCGCCGCCGCCCCCCCCGGCAGCCCGGCCGGCCCCGGCCCCGGCTCCTCGTCCTGCTCCGGCCCCGGCTCCGGCCGCGCCGATCAGCGAGAAGGTAACCTTCGCGGCCGATGCCTTCTTCGACTTCAACAAGTCGAACCTGAAGCCCGAAGCCCAGGCCAAGCTGGCTGATCTGGTCGACAAGACCAAGGGCATCGCGCTCGAGGTGATCATCGCTGTCGGTCACACCGACTCGGTGGGCGACGACGCCTACAACCAGAAGCTCTCGATCGCCCGTGCCGAGGCGGTCAAGAAGTTCCTGACCGAGAAGGGCGTCGAGAAGAACCGCGTGTACACCGAGGGCAAGGGCGAGAAGTCGCCCGTGGCCGACAACAAGACCAACGAAGGCCGCGCGAAGAACCGTCGCGTGGAAGTCGAGGTCGTCGGTACCCGCACCCGCCGCTGATCACGGGCCCCCTCGGGGGCTTCGGTCTGGCAAACCCCGCTGCGGCGGGGTTTTTCGTTCAATGGCCCCCTCGTGGGGCCTTTTCGTGGCCGCAGGCGACAATCCCGCACGAGGCCAGCCATGTCAGACACTGCCACACCCAACGCCGATGCCCACGAACTCGCCAAGTTCGGGGAGCTTGCCCACCGCTGGTGGGACCCCGAGAGCGAGTTCCGGCCGCTGCACCAGATCAATCCGCTGCGACTGGAGTGGATCGACGGCCTTGCCCGCCTGGCGGGCAAGCGCGTGCTGGACGTGGGTTGCGGTGGCGGCATCCTCTCCGAGGCGATGGCGCGGCGTGCCACGCACGTGACAGGCATCGACCTGTCGACCCGGCCCCTGGGCGTAGCGCGCCTGCACGCCCTGGAGACAGGGGTGGCCAACGTCGCGTACCGCGAGGTGGCGGCCGAGGCGCTGGCGGCCGAGTCGCCGGCTGCCTTCGATGTCGTGACCTGCATGGAGATGCTCGAGCACGTGCCCGATCCTTCCTCCATCGTCCGCGCGGTGGCCGCGCTGGTGCGCCCGGGCGGGTGGGTGTTCTTCTCCACCCTGAACCGCAACCCCAAGTCGTTCCTGTTTGCCATCGTCGGCGCCGAGTACGTGCTCAACCTGCTGCCGCGCGGCACGCACGAGTACGCCAAGTTCATCCGCCCGAGCGAGCTCGCCCGCTGGTGCCGCGAGGCCGGCCTGGAGCTGCAGGCCACGCGCGGCATGGGGTACAACCCGCTCACGCGCGTCTACGCGATGAACGACGACACGAGCGTGAACTACCTCTTCGGCTGCCGGCGCACCGCCGCCTGACTGGGTAGCTGGATTCCTTTCCTGTCTGCGCCTCCCATGGCCCGCCACCCAGGCACCCGCGTGGTGCTCTTCGATCTTGACGGCACGCTCGTGGACAGCGCGCCGGACCTTGGCGGCGCGGCCAACGAGCTGCTGCGCCGGCACGGCAGGCCTGAGCGCGGCCTCGATGAGTTCCGGCCGATGGCCGGGTCAGGAGCGCGGGGCATGCTGCGGGTGGGCTTCGGCATTCAGCCCTCAGACCCCGACTATGAGCCGCTGCGCGCCGCCTTCATCGAGCTCTACGCGCAGCGCCTGCTGCACACCACACGCGTGTTCGAGGAGGTCGCCCCGGTGCTCGATGCGCTCGATGGGGCCGGGGTGCGGTGGGGGATCGTGACGAACAAGGCCATGCGGCTTGCAGAACCGATCGTGCAGGGCCTGGGGCTTTCGGCACGGGCGGCAGTGCTGATCGGCGGCGACACCACGCCCCACGCCAAGCCGCATCCTGCGCCGCTGCTGGAGGCGGCGCGCCGCATGGGGCAGGAGGCTACCCACTGCGTCTACGTCGGTGACGATCTGCGCGACATGCAGGCCGGGCGCGCCGCCGGCATGGCCACCGTGGCTGCAGCCTGGGGCTACCTCGGCCTGGGGGCCCAGGTGCACGAGTGGGGCGCCGATCATGTGTCGAACGAGCCCGTGGGCCTCTTGCACTGGCTCGGATTGCCCTAAACTGAGTGTCTGGGGCCGACTTGGCTTCGACGTGGGTTCGGAGTTGGTTCAGGGCATGCCGAGCACCAGTACGCTCGTAAATCCACTGGAAACAAAGTAACTGCGAACGACGAACGTTTCGCCCTCGCCGCTTAACACCGGTGAGCCTCTCAACGGCAGGCCGATGGGCCGGGCTTGAGGTCCGCAAGGGCTGAGAGCTGAGAGGTCATTCACATCGGCTGGTGTGCCGCCGGGTCACTCGGCGGCAGACGAGATCAAGTGACTGGCACTTCCCGCAGCGTGCCGCTGCGCGGCGGGAAGGGTGAGATCCAAATCAGACGGCTACGCATGTAGAACTGGCCGGCAAAGGCT
>JBIIED010000055.1:0-14217 GCA_044237995.1 Rubrivivax sp.
GCCTGGCCACTGCGTGGCCGCCGCTGCCCCAGCCGGTGGCATGCAGGTGCACCGTGGTGCTCGATGCCACCCGCCGGGCCTCGACGCGAAAGGCTGGGACAGCCGGGGCCGCGGGGGCCAGGGCGACCGTGGGGGCCGCCAGGACCGCCGGCGGGCACAGGCATGCCCAGCCGTTGTCCAGCCGCTGGCACCCGATCAAGACGGTGCCGTACTCGAGCTGTTCGGCCAGCGATGGCGCTGGTGCCGATGCGGGCTCGCAGGCGGCGTCCAGCGGGCCGGCATGCAGCAGCGCGAGCACGAACTCGAGCCCGCCTTGCGCGGCCTCGAAGGCCTCGGCGGCGCGCAGGTGGCTGCCGGCCGCGCGCAGCTCGCCCAGCACAGCGCGCTGGGAGGCGGCGGCTGCCCATGCCGCCAGCGCCAGCAGGCCCAGTACCGTGGCAAGGGTGGCCAGCCCGCCTGCCGCACGGCGGCCGGGAGGGCGCACGCGGCGGCGCGGCTGCGCCGCCGCGGCGAAGCCGGCAAGCGCGGGAAGGGCCCGGCGCATGGGCAGCCTCATGGGCAGCCTCATGGGGTGGCGGGCAGGGGGCAGGCCGCGCTGGCCACGTCGTTGCGCAGCCGGACCGTGGAGGACCACTGCCTGCGCACCGCGGCGTCGGCCACGGCTTGCGCCTGCAGCGTGATGTCCAGGCTGCGCACCACCAGCCCGGCGGGGCAGATGGGTTCCAGGCGCGGGGCAAGATCGAGCCGAGTGATGCGCATCAGGCGCGGATCCGTCAGGGCCTGCCAGTTGCCCTCGCCGAGCTGCGACTCGAGCACGCCCAGGCGGACCCGAAAGCCCAACTCTTCGTCGCGTGTGCGTGCGCCGTCTTCGGCGCGCTGGGGGTGGGCGTGGGCCATCTGCACCGACGAGCTCGTGGCATCCGGCCCGGCCGAGACCGACCAGCCGGCGTAGGGATTGGCCGCTGCATCGGCGGATTCCGCTCCCCACCAGAAGCCGGCGCGGCGCAGGCTGCGCGTCATGAGCTCGGCCGCGGCGCGCAGTTCCTGGTCGAGCTGAAGCGCGAGGTGCTGCCGGCGCTGCAGGGCCAGCTGCGTGCCCACTGCCCACAGCGCCGCCGTGAGCACCAGGGCGCCTACGGCCAGCCCCACCAGCAACTCGGCCAGCGTGAAGCCCCGCGGGCGGGAGCGTTCCCTGTGCCTCAAGGGTGCCCCCAGCAGCGTGGGGCGTCGGACAGGGGCTGTGCCAGGGTGCAGCCGCTGCAGGCCGAGCCCCGCGCGGTGAAGCCGGCTTCGACCTGTACCGCCAGCACCGCGCAGCGCGCGTCCCCGGCCTGCGAGCCACTGGCAGTGGCGCGGGCGACGAGCAGGTAGCCCGTTTCGCTGGCGTGGGCCACCTCCAGGGAGTAGGCGCCCGAGGGGGATTGCGCTTCCGGCCAGCCAAGCGCGTCGAGTTCGGCCGTGTAGGTGGCCTGCGTGCCGCGGTGACGCTCCTGCGCCTGTTGCAGCGCCGCCAGCGCAGCGACCGCCTCGATGCGGCGCGTGCGGTGCAGCGCCTCCGACAGGCTCGGCAACGCGAGGGTGGCCAGCACCGCGACCACGCCCAGCGCCATCAACATCTCGATGAGCGTGAAGCCTCTGCGAATCAGCATGGTGCGACTCCCGGCCAGCCAGGGGCCAATGCCGGCACGCAGGTGCGCACGCGGCCCATCACGTTGACGACCTGGTGCAGCACCGGCCCGAGCGGGCTGGCCACGCGCACGGTGCCGGCGGGCGTGACCGTGCCGCGCCCCGCATCGAGCCGCATCGAGGCCACGTTGGCCGAGATCACGACCCCTGAGGCGGCTGGCCAGTGCGCCTGCTCGAGCAGCCGGGCGCCGCCCTGGCAGGAAGCGGGAGCGGAGGCGACGTTGCAGCGGCAGCCGCCCCGCTCGCCGGTGTGCACGAGCAGGCACGCGCCCGACTCCTCCTGCTCGAAGGCCAGGTGCACCGCCTCGCCGGTGGCCCAGGCGTGGGCGCGGCCCTGGTGCAGCAGCGTCTCGAACTCGTTTGCCGCGCCGGAGACGCCAGCCCTGGCGCGCATCTGCCCGAGCGCGGGCAGGGCCAGCGCCGCCGCCAGCGCGAGCACCGCCAGCGCAGTCAGCAATTCGAGCAGCGTGAAGCCGGAGGGCGAGCGGGGCGGGGCGTTCATGGCCCAGCCACTCTAGGCAGCCGAAGGCGCCCTGGCGATCCTTCCGAAGGGGGAAGGATGGGGGATCAGCCCGGCGGGCTCAGATCTCGCGGATCAGCTGCCTGAACTCGTCCACATCCTCGAAGCTGCGGTACACGCTGGCAAAGCGCACGTAGGCCACCTTGTCGAGCTTCTTGAGCTCGCGCATGACGAGCTCGCCCAGGCGCGTCGTCGTCACCTCGCGTGCGGGCGAGACCAGCAGCTTCTCCTGAATGCGCTCCACGGCGGTGTCCACCTGCTCGGTGCTCACCGGGCGCTTGCGCAGGGCCAGCGTCATCGAGCCGCGCAGCTTGTGCGCATCGAACTCCACGCGGCTGCCGTCGCGCTTGACCACCGCCGGCATCGCCACTTCGGGGCGCTCGAAGGTGGTGAAGCGCCTGTCGCACTTCAGGCAGCGCCGGCGCCTGCGGGTGAAGCCCTCCTCGGTGTCGCGCGTCTCGGCGACCTGGGTGTCCTCGTGTCCGCAGTAGGGGCAGCGCATCTCAGCCGTAGACCGGGAACCCGCGCGTGAGTTCCGCCACCTGGGCGCGCACGGCCTCGAGCACGTTCGCGTCGTCCGGCCGGTCGAGCACGTCGGCGATCAGGTGCGCCGTGCGGTGCGCCTCCTCTACCCCAAACCCCCGCGTGGTCATGGCAGGCGACCCGAGGCGGATGCCACTGGTGACCATCGGCTTTTGCGGGTCGTTGGGGATGCCGTTCTTGTTGCAGGTGATGTGTGCCTGGCCCAGCAGCGCCTCGGCCTGCTTGCCCGTGAGGCCCTTGGCGCGCAGGTCCACGAGCATCACATGGCTCTCGGTGCGACCCGACACGATGCGCAGGCCTCGCTCGATCAGGGTCTCGGCCATCACGCGCGCGTTGTCGAGCACCTGCTGCTGGTAGGCCCGGAAGCCGGGCTGCAGCGCCTCGTGGAAGGCGACCGCCTTGGCGGCGATGACGTGCATCAGCGGCCCGCCCTGGATGCCCGGGAAGATGGCGCTGTTGACCTTCTTCGCGATGGTCTCGTCGTTCGTGAGCACCACGCCCCCGCGCGGCCCGCGCAGGCTCTTGTGCGTGGTGGAGGTGACGACGTCGGCGTGGGGCAGGGGGTTGGGGTAGACGCCCGCGGCGATCAGCCCGGCGTAGTGCGCCATGTCGACCATGAAGTACGCGCCGATGGCGCGTGCCACGCGCGCGAAGCGCTCGAAGTCGATGCGCAGGCTGTAGGCCGAGGCGCCGGCGATGATGAGCTTCGGGCGGTGCTCGTGCGCCAGGCGCTCCATCTGCTCGTAGTCGATGGCCTCCTGGGCGTCGAGCCCGTAGCTCACCACCTTGAACCACTTGCCGCTCATGTTCAGCGGCATGCCGTGCGTGAGGTGGCCGCCCTCGGCCAGGCTCATGCCCATGATGGTGTCGCCGGGCTGCAGGAGCGCAAAGAACACGCCCTGGTTGGCCTGCGAGCCGGAGTTGGGCTGCACGTTGGCGTAGTTCGCGCCGAAGAGCCGCCTGAGGCGCTCGATGGCGAGTTCCTCCACGACGTCCACGTGCTCGCAGCCGCCGTAGTAGCGCCTGCCGGGGTAGCCCTCGGCGTACTTGTTGGTGAGCTGGCTGCCCTGCGCGGCCATCACCGCGGGAGAGGCGTAGTTCTCCGAGGCGATGAGCTCGATGTGGGCTTCCTGGCGCCGGTCCTCGGCCTGGATGGCGGCCCAGACATCCGGATCGACGCTGGCAAGGGTGTGCTGGGTACGGTCGAACATGGTGTAAACGAGTGTAGCGGAGGCCCCGGCGGGCCTCTCCAGATGGCCGGGGAGCGTCTGCTCTGCCTCAGGGCTGGGCGGCGGCCAGGCGGTCCTGGCCGGGAGCGGCGTTGGCCACGTTGCGCAGCCGCGCCTGCTCGGCGAGCACGCGATCGGCCGTCATGGCCTCTCGCTGCGGGTCGCCTGCGCCCAGGTACAGGCGAAGGCCCTCGGGCAGGCTGCCTCCGGCGCGGCGCACGCTGTCTTGCAGCACCACGGCCCCGACGCGCAGGTTGGCCAGCGGGTCGAAGGCGGCCAGGGCGCCCCCGAAGGCCTCGAACTTCGTGTCGTGATCGGCGGTGACGACGTGCATCAGGCCGTGCGCACCCACCGTGCCCTGCGCCAGCGGGTTGAAGCTCGACTGCACGCCCACCAGTGCCAGGATGAGGGTGGGATCGAGTTCGAAGCGCTGGCCCAGCGCCCAGGCTTCCTGCACCAGCAAGGCCAGTGGCTGCGGTGCGACCTTGTACTGGCGTGTGAGCCACTGCGCCACGGCCGATTGCTGGGGCGTGAGCGCGATGGGGTCGATGCCGGGGGCCGCTGCCCCCGCCACCGGCACTTCAGCCCCCTCGCCAGTACGCGCCTCGTGGCGCTCCTGCAGCCAGGCCAGCACCTGGAGGGCCGTCTGCTCGCGCAGGCTGCCGTGCGCGACGATGAGCGCGGCGCCCGCCAGCAGGAGCACGCCCACCATGGCCAGGCCATGGTGGCTCCATTGCATCAGCGTGCGCGTGGCGCGCTCCCAGGCGTGGGAGGTCTGCATGGGCTTCCTTTCGGGGTCGAGGGCCACCTGCCGCAGCCCCGATATCCGGGGCGCATGGCGGCGGCGATAATCGGTCGGCACGGGGCCGGCTTGCCTGCAAGACCCGCCGGCGCAGCGCCTGTTGCCGCCAGCGGAAACCGCAAATTGTAACGTGAACTAGGGTTCACCCTGATTCCCGCCAAAGGCCGGCAAACGTGCCCGAATTCCGCCCACCGAAACCTGCCGCGGCCTCTGCGCCGCGGCGTTGAGCCTGAGCATGAAATACCGCGACTTGCGCGACTTCCTGGAGCAGCTGGAGCGCCAGGGGGATCTGCGCCGGGTGCGCGAGACCGTCTCGCCGCACCTGGAGATGACGGCGGTGTCCGACGCCGTGCTCCAGGCGGGCGGCCCCGCGCTGCTCTTCGAGCGGCCGGCCGGCCACGCCATGCCCTGCCTGGCCAACCTCTTCGGCACACCGCGCCGGGTCGCGCTTGGGATGGGCGCGGCTTCCACTGAGGAGCTGCGCGAGGTGGGCCAGCTGCTGGCGGCGCTCAAGGAGCCCGAGCCGCTGCGCGGCCTCAAGGATGCCGGGCGGCTCCTGGGCATGGCCAAGGCCGTGTGGGACATGAAGCCCGCCACCGTGCGCACCGCGGCCTGCCAGCGCCACGTGCTGACGGCTCGGGAGGTCGACCTCGGGCGGCTGCCGGTGCAGACCTGCTGGCCGGGCGACGCCGGACCGCTCATCACCTGGGGCCTGGTGGTCACGCGCGGGCCGCAGGGCGTGGCGCAGCCGCGCCGGCGCCAGAACCTGGGCATCTACCGCCAGCAGGTGATCGGGCCGCGGCGCACGATCATGCGCTGGCTCGCGCACCGCGGCGGGGCGCTGGATTTCCGCGAGTTCGCCCAGGCCAACCCTGGGCAGCCCTTCCCGGTGGCGGTGGCCCTGGGCGCGGACCCCGCGACGATCCTGGGGGCCGTCACGCCCGTGCCCGACACCTTGTCCGAGTACCAGTTCGCCGGGCTCCTGCGCGGTAGCCGCACGGAGGTGGTGGACACCGGCGTGGGCGAGGCGGGCCTGGCCCTGCAGGTGCCGGCCAGCGCGGAGATCGTGCTCGAAGGCCACCTGGTGCCTGCCGAGAAGGGCTTCACCGGCACGAGCGAGGCCGGCGTGCCGCTGGCCGAGCGTGGGGGCTACCTGCATGCCCTGGAGGGACCCTTCGGCGACCACACGGGCTACTACAACGAGCAGGACTGGTTCCCGGTCTTCGAGGTGGAGCGCCTGACGCACCGCGACGATCCGATCTACCACACCACGTACACCGGGAAGCCGCCCGACGAGCCGGCCGTGCTTGGCGTGGCGCTCAACGAGGTGTTCGTGCCGATCCTGCGCAAGCAGTTCCCGGAGATCACCGACTTCTACCTGCCGCCCGAGGGCTGCAGCTACCGCATGGCGGTGATCTCGATCCGCAAGGCCTACCCGGGGCACGCCAAGCGCGTGATGTTCGGGCTGTGGAGCTTCCTGCGCCAGTTCATGTACACGAAGTTCATCGTCGTCACCGACGACGACGTGGACGTGCGCAACTGGAAGGAGGTGGTGTGGGCCATCACCACGCGCATGGACCCGGTACGCGACACCACGCTCGTGGAGTCCACGCCGATCGACTACCTGGACTTTGCCTCGCCCGTCAGCGGCCTGGGCGGCAAGATGGGGCTGGACGCCACGAACAAGTGGCCGGGCGAGACCAGCCGCGAGTGGGGCCGGGCGATCCGGATGGACCGAGAGGTGGAGATGCGGGTGGCCGGGGTGGTGGAGCAGTTGCTCGCGGGGCGATCATCGGGCGGGTGAAGCAGGCGGGTGAGGCGGACGGCCGAGACCGACGTCCCGTGCATACTCAGGTCAGAACCCCGTCGGCCGCCGCGCCTCCCATGGTCGTGCCCGCTCGAGTTGCCCGGCCAGGCGCAAGAGCGTCGCCTCGTCCCCGAAGCGCCCCACCACCTGCACGCCAATGGGCAGCCCGGCCGCGCTCCAGTGCAGCGGCACCGACATCGCCGGCTGCCCGGTGACATTGAAGGGCGGTGTGTAGGGGATGAAGTCGAAGACCTTGCCGGCCATCTGCTGCAGGGCGCCTGCCGCCCGCAGTAGCCAGGGCTGGTCGAGCCAGCCCATCACAGCGAGCTGGCGCTGCTCGGCCGGCGTGGGCTGCAGCGAGCCGATGGGCGGAGGCGGGCCGGCGAGGGTGGGCGTGAGCAGCACGTCCATGTCCTCGAAACAGCGGCCGATCGCACGCGCGGTGCGTTGCAGTTCGCGCTCGGCCGCCACGAACTCGTCGGCCCGAAAGGCCCGGCCCATCATGCCCATGGCCCAGGTGGCGGCCTCGAAGTCCTGACGCCGCGCGTGCGTGCGGGCAACGGCTGCAGCCTCCTCGATCTCGGCGCGCACGTTGCCGGCCAGCACCGTCAGGAAGGCCTCGGCGAAGGCCGTGCGGGCAATCGGCAAGGCAGTCTCGAACACCTCGTGGCCGAGCTCGCGCAGCAGCGTGGCCGCCTCCTCGACCGCCTGCAGGCACTCGGGCGCCACGGCGTGCCCGAGCCAGGGCTCGGTGCAAACGCCCACGCGCAGCCGCCCGGGGTCGGCCTGCACCTCCTGGACGAAAGGGCGCACCTGGGCCGGAGCGGCGTAGGGGGCTCCGGTGTCGGCGCCCGAGACGGCGTCGAGCAGCAGGGCGCTGTCGCGCACGCTGCGCGTGAGCGCGTGCTCGATGGCAAAGCCGCTCCACAGCGCGCCCAGGTCCGGCCCGGCGGGCACGCGACCGCGCGTGGGCTTCAGGCCGAAGAGGCCGCAGCAGGAGGCCGGGATCCGGATCGAACCCCCGCCATCGCCACCGGTGGCCAGCGGCACCAGACGGGCCGCCACGGCGGCGCCGGAGCCGCCGCTGGAGCCACCGGGCGTGCGCGTCAGGTCCCAGGGGTTGCGGGTCGGGCCCGTGAGCAGCGGCTCGGTGTAGGGCACCAGGCCGAACTCGGGGGTGTTCGTCTTGCCCACGATCAGTGCGCCCGTGGCACGCAGGCGCCGGATGAACTCGCTGTCGTGGTCGGCAGGGCCCATGGCGCGCTGCAGCAGCCGATTGCCGTGCCAGGTCGTCAGGCCGCGCACGCTGCTGACGAGGTCCTTGACCAGCACCGGCACCCCGGCCAGTGCCCCCTCGCGCTCGGTGCCGGCGCGACGGCGCAGGGCGAGCTCCTCGCGCGCCGCATCGAAAGCCTCGACGATCACCGCGTTCAGGCGCGGGTTGTGCTCGCGCACCCGCTCCCCGCAGGCCTGCAGCAGTTCCTGCGGCGAGACCTCGCCGCTGCGCACCGCCGCTGCCAGCGCGGTGGCGTCGTGGAAGGTGTAGTCGAAGGCCATGCTGCGTGGCGGAGGGCTTAGGCGCTGGCCAGGTCCAGAGCCCGGTCCGGAGCCGGGACCGGGGACAGGGCCTGAGCCGCCACGCCGGCCACCGCCGCCCGTGCGCCGCTGGCTTCCCGGATCATCTGCGCCGCCTTCTCCGCGATCATCACCACGGGCGCGTTCGTGTTGCCGCTGACGATGCGCGGCATCACCGAGGCGTCCACCACCCGCAGGCCCTGCACGCCGTGCACGCGCAGCTGCGCGTCGACCACGTCCAGCGGGCCCGGCCCCATGCGGCAGCTGCCCACGGGGTGGTAGATGGTGTCGGCGTGGTCGCGCACGAAGCGCTCGATCTGCTCATCCGATTGGGCGCCGGCCGAGGCGGCCGACTCGCGCCCGCCGTGGCGCGCCAGGGCGGGCTGCTGCAGGATCCCGCGCATGAGGCGAAAACCCCGCACGAGGCGCTGCAGGTCGTCGGGGTCGCGCAGGAAAGCGGGATCGATCAGCGGATCGGCCATCGGATCGGCGCTGGCCAGCCGCACGTGGCCGCGGCTGCGGGGCCGAAGCACGCACACGTGGCACGAGAAGCCGTGGCCGAAGACGGTCTTCCTGCCGTGGTCGACGAGCTTGGCGATGACGAAGTGCAGCTGCAGATCGGGCAGCGGCTCCTGCGGCTGGCTGCGGATGAAGCCACCGGCCTCGCCGAAGTTGGTGGTGAGGATCCCGGTGCGCGCGCGCCGCCACTCGAGGATGCCGCCCGCCGCGCGCGCCAGGCCGCCCAGGCTCAGGCCGAAGGTCGGTGCCAGGCCCGGCGCGTTGACCACCTGCACGACGTCGATGTGGTCGTGCAGGTGCTCGCCCACGCCGGGCAGGTCGTGCCGCACCTCGATCCCGAGGCCCTGCAGATGCGCTCCCGGCCCGATGCCCGAGAGCATGAGCAGCTGCGGTGACTGCAGCGCGCCGGCGCACACCAGCACCTCGCGCCGGGCGTCCAGGCGCTGGCGGGCGCCATCCACGATCGCCTCCACGCCCGTGGCGCGCCTGCCCTGGAGCAGGATGCGCGTGGCACGTGCCCCAGTGAGCACGTGCAGGTTCGGCCGCCCGCGGTTCGGGGTGAGGTAGCCCTTGGCCACGCTCCAGCGCTCGCCGCCCTTGTGCGTGACCTGGTAGCGCCCCACGCCCTCGAACTGCGCGCCGTTGAAGTCCGCGCTCTCGGCGTAGCCCGCCTGCACGCCGGCGCGCACGAAGTCGTCGGCCACGGGGCAGGGGCTGCGCACCTCGGTGACGTTGAGCGGGCCGCCTGTGGCGTGGAACGCGTCGGCACCACGCTCGTTGTTCTCCGCGCGCCGGAACAGCGGCAGCACGTCCTGCCACGCCCAGCCCGGGTTGCCCTGCTCGGCCCAGTGGTCGTAGTCCGAGGGGTGGCCCCGCGCGTAGATCATGGCGTTGATCGAGCTCGAGCCCCCGAGCACGCGCCCGCGCGGCTGGTAGCCGCGCCGCCCGTTCAGGCCCGGCTGCGGCACCGTCTCGAAGGCCCAGTTCAGCTGCCGCACGCGCGCCATCGCCGCCAGGCCAGCCGGGCAGTGGATGAGCGGGCTCGTGTCCGGCCCTCCGGCCTCCAGCAGGCACACCTGCACCGCTGGGTCCTCGCTCAGGCGGGCTGCCAGGACGCAGCCGGCGGAGCCGGCACCGACGATGACGTAGTCGTACGAAGACAAGTGAAGCCCTCCCGCCGCCCGGGTGCATCACGCCACCCTGACCAGCCGCAGGCCGGCTGGATGCCGGCTGGTGAGCATCCTAGCCAGCGCGGCCTGGGGAGGTCACCCCAATCTTCCCGGGTAGGGCAGCCGGCTCAGCGCCGGCTCAACTCGTGGCGAATTCGGGCCGGGCTGCGGCCGATGGCCCGGCCACCGGCTCGGGCGCCCTGGCTGTCAGGCCGAAAGCGCGTGCC
This sequence comes from Rubrivivax sp., assembly GCA_044237995.1. Lineage (GTDB taxonomy): Bacteria > Pseudomonadota > Gammaproteobacteria > Burkholderiales > Burkholderiaceae_C > Rubrivivax. The sequence continues at coordinate 10,078 of JBIIED010000055.1, forward strand.
AGCAGCGCGTAGGAGCGGCGCCGCACGGCCGGATCGTGGGCCCAGGTGTTGACGACGAGCTCCTCCAGCCCCAGGGAGGCGGCAAGCTCGCCGAGCTGCCCGGCCACCCGTTCGGGCGTGCCGACGAAGGCGCGCGCGCGCAGCGCCTGCACGGCGGGGAGCTCCGCCGGTGTGAAGCCTTCCTGCGCGATGGAGGCCGGCGCTCGCAGCGGCCCGAGCAGGCCGCGGTTGCGGTCCAGGCGCCAGCGCTCTCGGCTCAGGGCGTGGAAGCGCGCCTCCTCGTCGGTGTCTGCCGCCAGCGCCCAGACGCAGATCGTGGGCCGGGGCGCAGGTTGGCGCGCGCTCGGTCGATACAGCGTGCGGTACAGGTGCATGGCCTGCTCCACGCCCTGGCCGTCCATGAAGAAGTAGGCAAAGGCGTAGGGCAGGCCGAGGTGGGCGGCGAGCTGCGCCCCGTAGTCGGAGCTGCCCAGGATCCACAGCTCCGGGCTGCGCGCGTTCGAGCCGATGTCGGCCGCCGGCGGCCGCGGGTGCGCGGTCAGGCCCAGATGAGGCGCGCCCGACACCCACGCCTGGAGCGCGAGCACCTGTTCCGGGAAGTCCTCTGCCATGCCGGATACGTGCGGGTTGAGTGCCTGTGCAGTGCGCCGGTCGCTGCCCGGGGCGCGGCCGACGCCCAGGTCGATGCGCCCGGGCGCGAGCGCATCGAGCACGCGAAAGCATTCGGCCACCTTGTAGGCCGAGTAGTGCGGCAGCATCACCCCGGCGCTGCCGATGCGGATGTGCGCGGTGCGTGCGGCGATCGCTGCCATCAGCACCTCCGGGGCGGTGCCCACGATGGTGGGCATGCCGTGGTGCTCGCTCACCCAGAAGCGGTGGTAGCCCAGCGCCTCGCAATGCCCGGCCAGCTCGAGCGTGTCGCGCAGCGCCGCATCCTCGCCGCGCCCGGCGGTGGCTGCGGACTGGTCCAGCACGGAAAGTCTCATGCCCGCATTCTGCCGGGTGCGCTACGGCGGCGGTGCCACCTCGAAGCTGCCCACCAGCACACGGTCGCCCGAGGAGTTCAGGCGCACGACGATCTGCTCCTCGCGCTGCCCGGTCTGCCCGAAGCGGCTGAACAGGCGCACCCACAGCGTGGTGTGGGGCGCCAGGAGCTGCTGGCGGTGGCCGTAGAAGTTGGCTCTAACCTCGTAGCGGCCCGGCTTGGGCTGGCGCAGCACGAACTCCTCCGGGCCGTAGCCGGCCGTGAAGTCGCGCGACATCCGCCCGCCCTGGTGGGTGGCCGTGTTGCCGAAGAAGGCAAGCTCGCCGTTGGGGTCGATCACCCACAGGTCGACGTCGGTGTCGTCGGCGTCCCAGCTCAGCACCACGCGCAGGTCCACCGGCAGGTTGCGGCGCAGGCGTGGGTCCACGCGCGAGAGGTCCAACCCCGGGTGCCGCGCGGCCAGGGCGTTGAGCTCGTTGAGCGCGATCAGGTCGACATCGGCAAAGCGCTGCGGCCAGGGACGCGAGGCGGTCTCCCAGAGGGCCTCGAGGCTGTCCTGCAGGCGGCCCGCGGCCTCGAGTGCCAGGCCCAGGTCACGCCAGGACTGGGGCTCCTCCGGCGCGATGTCGCGCACGCGTTCCAGCAGCGGCAGGGCCAGCAGCGCCTGCCCGGCCTGCAGCAACCGGTAGGCCAGCAGCCGCAGAACGCGCCTGTCCTCCAGCTGCATCTCGGCGAGGTTGGACAGCACACGCACCCCGAGCTCGGTCTGGCCCGTTTCGAAGAAGACCTCCGCAGCATCGAGAAAGAAGGCCGGGCTGCCCGCGCGCGCCGCCCGCTCGTCGAGGTACATCGCGTAGCGCCGCGCCGGATCGGCCGCGCGCAGGCGCCGGCCCCAGTCGGCCGCGGGCTGCCAGGCCTGCACCTGGATCGTCGGGGCAGGCGCCGGCTGTCCCGCGCGCGCGGCGGGAGGGGCCGCGGTTGCGGGGGGCGCTGCGGGTGAGGGTGCAGCCGCCTGGGCCATGGGCGGGCGATGAACCGGACGGTCGGACGGCTCGCCATCGGCTGGCCCGGCCTCGGTCAGGATGACCACCAGCGGCTCGTCGGAGAGTGTCACCTGACCGATCGACTTCAGGCCGCGCGGGGCCTCCCCCTTCGGAAACTCGCGCTCCCACCACCGCACGCGCTCGCGCCAGCGCATGGCCAGGGCGTCCAGGTGGCGCGTGCGGACGGCCGCGGCGGCATCGCCCGCTTCGCGCCGCTGCGCCAGGAAGGCCTCGCGCATCGGGCCGGCCGGGGGCGCGATGTCGAAGCGCAAGTGATCCTCCAGCGTCTCCAGCACGAGCAGCGATGTCCAGGCCGTGACGATGCCGAAGTGCATGCCCAGCCGGGTGATCTCTCCTCGGTGAAGTGCGCGGTCGGTCTCGAGCGCCTCAACCCGCATCGACGCCCAGCGCCGGGCAGCCACTCCGGCCGTGCGACTGGCGGCGGGCGGAGCGGGCTCGCCGGTGACGTCGAACGATCGGCGCACGCTCATGCCGCCTGCACTTCGCAACTCGAGCTCCAACCGGGTGCGAGGCCCGGTCAGTACGCCCGTCACCTGGATCACGCCCTCGCGCAGGCGGCTCATCCCGACCTGAAGCTCGCGCGCCTGGAAGCTGTGCGCCGACACGGCGGGCGCCGCGGGCGCGTGCAGCATGCGCGCCGCCTCGCGGGGGTCCAGCGCCAGCAGGTCCACATGGCGGCCGCCCGGGCTCGCCGCTGAGAGCGCCCGCAACCGTGCCACGTCCGCACCGGGGTCTGCGCTCAGGGTGTGCAGCGGCACCGTCGCAGCCGGCAGTGCGGTGGCGCTGCCCCAGTTGGCCAGCCCGTCGCTCACGAGCAGCGCCACCGTCGAGCGAGGGTCGAGCCCGGCAGGCGGTTGCCATGCCGCCGCGCTGCTGGCGCCGTCCAGGGGCTCGGCCTCGATGGCACTGCGCAGCGCATGCCAGTCGCCCCGCCGGATGTCGAACTCCCGAGCCGGCTCGGCACGGTCGCGGACGACGATCAGCGTCACCCTCACCCGCGCGAAGCCGCGCAGGTAGGCGTCCAGTGCCTGGAGCTCGCGCGCCCGGTCGCGGCGGGCCGCCGAGCCCGAGGCATCCCACACCAGCACGACCCTGGCGGGCGCCGGCCGGCTGGGTTCGGACACGCGCCAGGGCAGCTCTGCCATGAAGTAGCGCTCGCCCTCGAAGGCGTCCACGGTCACCCGCGGGGTCGCCAAGGGCTGCCAGCGCCAGGTGCCCGGCGCTCCCTGCATCCGCTGCAACCGGGCCTCCGGCACGCCGGCGACCTCCAGCTTCAGGTCGGGCCGAGGCGCGGCGGGCCCGACCGGACCGGTGGGGGGCGTGAAGCTCAGCCTGCCGTCGGGTCCGGGCTGCAGGGTCTCGGTGATCTCGAGCCGGACCTGCCGTGGCTGGCCGGGCAGCAGCGGGTACACGCGCAGCCGGAAGTTGCGCCCGGCGGTCTGCTCCAGCAGCGCAGGGTCGGCCGCCTGGCTGACCGTGCGCTCGAAGGCCTGGCGGGCACGGGTCTTGTCGACAGCCGCTGCCGGAAGCATCGCCGGCCCGTCCAGGCTCTGCAGCGCCAACCCGGTGATGTCCTGGCCGGGGCGCAGGGGGAACTCGAGCTGCCCCTCGAGCACCCGGGCGTTGGGATTGCGAAAGGTCAGCGTGAGCTCGGTGACGGCCAAGGCGCCGTGCACCTGCGCGCGCACCTGGGTGGCGGTCCATTCGATGGGGCGCTCGGAGGCGGCCGTGCGCATCAGGGGGCCGGGTTGCCCCGCGCCGGGCGGGTTGGACTGCGCGAAGGCGCACACCGGTACGCCCACAGACGCACCCAGCCACAAGCCCAGGTATGCGGCCCGGCAGGCAGCAGCCAGCCCGCGCGAGCCCCAGGCTGCCGGGCCCGTCGCGGCCGTACCCGGGCGCGCCTGCCTCATCGGTGAATCCGCCACTCCTGCGATGCTCCCCTGCGCTGCGCAGCACAACGTGCGCGGCGATGCAGGCCCCGCGCACCCTATCATCCAGGAACGCGGTCGACATCGGGATCATGGCGCCTGTGGCGCGCGGATGGCAGGGAAGGAGACCCCTCGTGCGGTGGGTTGTGCGTCTGGCGTG
>JBIIED010000296.1:0-4112 GCA_044237995.1 Rubrivivax sp.
AGGCGCTCACGCGCGAGGCGGTGCGCACCGTGCTGCACCGCGCCGGCACGGCCTGCGCGCCGATCGCACACGTCGTCGACGAGCGGGCGATCGTCAACGCGATGGCGGCGCTGCTGGCCACGGGCGGCTCCACCAACCACCTCATCCACTGGGTGGCCGTGGCGCGCGCCGCCGGCATCCTCATCGACTGGGACGATTTTTCCGAGCTCTCCTCGGTGGTGCCGCTGCTGTCGCGCGTGTACCCCAACGGCAGCGCCGACGTGAACGCCTTCGAGGCCGCTGGCGGCCCGGGCTACGTGCTGCGCGAGCTCGTCGACAGCGGCCGCGCGCACGGCGACGTGACCACGGTGCGCGGCCCGGGCCTGCGCGCCTACGCCACCGTTCCCGCCCTGCAGGACGGGCAGCTGCATTGGCTGCCCCGGCCGGCGGCCAGCGGCGACGAGACGGTGCTGCGCCCGGCGGCCAACCCCTTCTCGCCCACGGGCGGCCTGCGCCTGCTGCGGGGCAATCTCGGGCGCGCCGTCATCAAGGCCTCGGCGGTGCCCGAAGACCGCCACATCATCGAGGCGCCCGCGCGTGTCTTCGACTCGCAGCACGCGCTGCAGGCGGCCTTCAAGGCCGGCGAGCTCGACCGCGACGTGGTGGCGGTGGTGCGCTTCCAGGGGCCGCGCGCCAACGGCATGCCCGAGCTGCACAACCTCACCCCGCCGCTGGCGGTGCTGCAGGACAAGGGCTACCGGGTGGCGCTCGTCACCGACGGACGCATGAGCGGCGCCTCGGGCAAGGTGCCGGCCGCCATCCACGTGAGCCCGGAGGCCCTGGCCGGAGGAGCCCTCGCGCGCGTGCGCGACGGCGACCTGATCCGCCTGGACGCCGTGGCCGGCACACTCGAGGCCCTCGTGGCGGAGCAGGAGTGGGCCTCGCGCGAGCCGGCCTCGCGCAGCTCCGCCGAGGAGCAGGGGAGTGCGCACGGCCTGGGTCGTGAGCTGTTTGCCGGGATGCGTCGCCACGTGGCCAGCGCCGAAGAGGGCGCCGTGACGTGGCTGTGAAGGCCGGCACCGAAGGCCCCCTCATGGACACCCTCGAACTCGCCTCCCACGGCCCGGTCATTCCCGTGATCGTGCTGCAGCGCGTGGAAGACGCGGTGCCGCTGGCGCAAGCGCTCGTGGCTGGCGGCGTACGCGTGCTGGAGGTGACGCTGCGCACGCCCGTGGCCCTGGAGGCCATCGCACGCATGGTGCGCGAGGTGCCGCAGGCGATCGTGGGTGCTGGCACCGTCCGCACGGCTGCCGACGCACGTGCCGCTGCCGCTGCGGGCTGCCGCTTCGCTGTGAGCCCTGGCTACACCGATGCCGTGGGCGGCGCCTGCCGCTCGCTCGGCCTGCCGCTGCTGCCGGGCGTGGCCACCGCCAGCGAGGTGATGCAGGCCCAGGATGCCGGCTACGGCTTTCTGAAGTTCTTTCCCGCCAGCGCTGCCGGCGGCGTGCCGATGCTCAAGGCCCTGGCTGGACCCTTCCCGGACGTGCAGTTCTGCCCCACGGGCGGGCTCACCCCTGCCAACGCGCCGGAGTACCTGGCACTGCCCAACGTGCCCGTGTGCGGCGGCTCGTGGCTGACGCCTGCCGATGCGGTGGCGGCAGGCCAATGGGACCGGATCACGGAGCTGGCCCGGGCGGCAGCCGTCTTGCGCCAGGCCTGACCTCACCCGGCTCCGACGGCCCCGTACGAGGGGCCGCGGCACCTGATGCCGGTGGCTGCGCTCAGCCTGCCGGGCGCGCCGCCCGCGGCGGCACGGTGTAGTTCAGCGCCAGCCGCCCGCCGTCCACGTAGACGATGTCGCCGGTGATGTAGCTCGCCGCATCGCTGAGCAGGAAGGCCACGACGTCGGCCACCTCCGAGGGCTCGCCCAGGCGGCGCAGCGGGGTGCGCCCGAGGATGCGCTCGGCCGCCTCCGGGGTGGTGAGCACGGCCGCGCGCGCGAGCTCGGTGGCGATCGTGCCCGGGCCGACGGCGTTCACGCGGATGCCGAAGTCGGCCAGCGACAGCGCCATGTTGCGCGTGAGCTGGTCGATGGCACCCTTGCTCGCGTTGTAGCTGGTGATCGACGGGATCGCCATCACGCCGTTGACCGAGCTCATGTTGACGATCGCGCCGAACCCCTCACCGCCGCGGTTGGCGCGCATCGCGCGCGCCACTGCCTGCCCCACGAGGAAACTGCCCTTGAGGTTCACGGCGATCACCGCATCCCAGTCGGCCTCGGTGATGTCGAGGAAGTCGGCTGCCTTGAAGATGCCGGCGTTGTTGACGAGTGCGTCCACGTGGCCGAAGGCCTGCAGGGTGTGGGCGAGTGCCGCGTCCACCTGCTCCTTGCGCGAGACGTCGCAGCGCGCATAGGTTGCGCGCGCGCCCTGGGCCCGCAGTTCGGCGGCGAGCGCCTCGCCCTTGGCGTCGGAGACATCCCAGAGCGCCACGGCCGCGCCGTCGCCGGCCAGGCGCCGTGCACAGGCCTCGCCGATGCCCTGCGAGGCACCGGTGACGATGGCCACGCGGCCCTGCAGGCCGAAGTGGATGGCGGTGTTCATGGTGGAAAGCCTCCGGATGGGGGTGCAGGAACGAAGCGGCCGGGCCGGTGCACGCCTCAGCGGGCGCGCGCCTCCCGGTCGAGCCAGGCCTCGATACCCTGCACGTTGAGGGTCACGTCGAGTTCGAGCAGGGCCTGAGCGCGCTCGCGCGGCATCGGCGAGCCGTGAGCCGCCAGGCTCGACAGGTGCACCTCGAGCACCGCTTCGCGCAGGGCCTCGGTGCGCGCGGGCACGTGCTGCAGCGCACGCGCGCGGCTCACCAGTGCCTGGAGCTGTTCGGTGAGCATCGCAGCCAGCCGCGGCACGCCCGTGACCCGGCTGTAGTGCGTGAGGTACATGCACTGCGGATGGCTTGCCATCAGCCGCCCGATCGAGGCCTCGAGCGCCTCGGGCTCGAACTGCACAGGGGTCGTGGTGGGGAGGATCCAGGCGCCCGAGGGCCCGTCGAACTCGCGGTAGCTCAGCCCGAAGGTGTCGCCCGTGAACCAGCCGCGCGAGGCTTCGTCCCAGATGCAGTGGTGGTGCCGGGCGTGGCCCGGGGTGTCGATGGTCACGAGTGCCCGCCCGGCCAGCGTCACGCTGCCGCCATCGGTGGAGGACACGATGCGCGCAGCGTCCACCGGCACGAGCGTGCCGTAGTTGCGGTCCATCTCGGCCTGCCCGTAGACGGCCAGGGCCCCGGCGTACAGGGCAGACGGATCCGCGAGGTGGCGTGCGCCGCGCGGGTGCACGAGCACGCGCGCAGCCGGCAGCTCGCGCACCAGTGCACCCACGCCACCGGCGTGGTCCAGGTGCACGTGGGTGGGGATCACCCAGTCCACGCTCGTGCGCGGCAGGCCCAGCGCGTCCAGCGCCGCCAGCAGCCGCGGCACGGAGAAGTTGGTGCCGGTGTCGACGAAGGCCGCGTGCCCGTCCTGCACGATCAGGTAGGCGGCGTCGAAGTCGTCACGGTGAAAGCCGGTGTCCACGACGTACACGCCGTGGCCCAGCGGACGCACGAAGGCAGGCAGGCTCATGCAGGGATTCTAGGCAAGCATCCTCCAGGCCCGACAATGCGGGCACCCTCCTGACGCAACCCCATCCCCCATGCGCATCGTCTGCATAGGCGGCGGCCCCGCCGGCCTGTACTTCGCCCTGCTGATGAAGAAGCTCGACCCGGCGCACCGCATCACGGTGGTCGAGCGCAACCGCCCCTACGACACCTTCGGCTGGGGCGTGGTGTTCTCCGACGCCACGATGGACAACATGCGCAAGTGGGACGTTCCCACGGCCGACGCCATCGAGGTGGCCTTCAACCACTGGGACGATATCGAGCTGCACTTCAAGGGCCACCGCATCCGCTCCGGCGGCCACGGCTTCGTGGGCATCGGGCGCAAGAAGCTGCTCAACATCCTGCAGTCGCGCTGCGAGGAGCTCGGCGTGGAGCTCGTCTTCGAGACCGAGGTCGACTCCGACACCGACTACCCGGATGCCGACCTCGTCATCGCCAGCGACGGCATCAACTCGCGCATCCGCCAGAAGTACGCCGAC
>JBIIED010000056.1:0-14133 GCA_044237995.1 Rubrivivax sp.
CAGCAGAAGCTCATCGACCTGCAGGCGCGCGCCGTCGTGCCGCTGGAGGACCTCAAGGAGATCAACCGGCGCATGAACGAGGGCGAGAAGGCCTCTCGCGACGCCAAGAAGGAGATGATCGAGGCGAACCTGCGCCTGGTGATCTCGATTGCCAAGAAGTACACCAACCGCGGCCTGCAGTTCCTGGATCTGATCCAGGAGGGAAACATCGGCCTGATGAAGGCGGTGGACAAGTTCGAGTACCGCCGCGGCTACAAGTTCTCGACCTACGCCACCTGGTGGATCCGCCAGGCGATCACGCGCTCCATCGCCGACCAGGCACGCACGATCCGCATCCCGGTTCACATGATCGAGACGATCAACAAGATGAACCGCATCTCTCGCCAGCACCTGCAGGAGTTCGGCTACGAGCCCGACGCGCCGACCCTGGCCGAGAAGATGGAGATGCCCGAGGACAAGATCCGCAAGATCATGAAGATCGCCAAGGAGCCGATCTCGATGGAAACGCCCATCGGGGACGACGACGACTCGCACCTGGGCGACTTCATCGAGGACACCAACAATACCGCGCCCATCGATGCTGCGATGCAGGCCGGCCTGCGCGAGGTCGTCAAGGACATCCTCGACAGCCTGACCCCGCGCGAAGCCAAGGTCCTGCGCATGCGCTTCGGCATCGAGATGTCAACCGACCACACACTCGAGGAGGTCGGCAAGCAGTTCGACGTGACACGCGAGCGCATCCGCCAGATCGAGGCCAAGGCGATCCGCAAGCTCAAGCACCCGAGCCGCTCGGATAAGCTGCGCACCTACCTCGACAACCTCTGACGCCCTCGCCACACGTCGCGTGCCCATGAGCACGAGCCTGAACCGCACGGTGCTGGCCGCGGATCTGCGCGGCAGCGTCGGGCTTTTCGAGAACCTGGGCAACGCGTCGGCCACTTCCCTCGTCACGCGCTGCGTGGCGGCCCTCGGCGAGGTCGTCGGCGCCTGGGGCGGAGTGGTCTTCAAGACGCTGGGCGATGGACTCATGGCCACCTTCGCGTCCTGCGAGGACGCCTGCGGCTGTGCCGAGCATCTGCATCCGCAACTGCGCCGGCTCTCGCAGGAAGACGCCCTGCTGTCAGGCCATGCGCCGGCGCCGCAGCTGTGTCTGCGAGTGGCGCTGGCCTGCGGCGAGGTCATCGAGCAGGAGGGCGACTTCTTCGGGGACGCCGTGAACGTGGCGGCACGTCTGATCGAGCACACGGGAGATGACGAAACCCTCGTTACCGACACGGTGCGAGACGCCCTTCCGGCCGGTCTTCAAGGCGCCTTTCGCAGCCTCGATCGCCTGGCGATCCGGGGCCGCTCCGAGCCGGTGGGAGTGTGCGTGGCCCTGCGCCAGGACGCCACCGACATCCCGACGACGCACTTCGGCGACCTCGCTGCCGAGCTTCCCCGCACGATGTGGCTCGATCTGGCCTGGCTCGGCCGCAACCGATCCTTCTCGTCGGCTCAGACACCCGTGCTCATCGGGCGCGACCCGCAGGCCACCTGCCAACTGGACTTGCCCACAGTCTCTCGCTCCCACGCCCGCATCGACTGGCACAGCGGGGGCTTCCAGCTCACCGACCTCAGCTTCAACGGCACCTCCGTCCACTTCCGGGGCGCCGATCCACTGAGCCTGCGCCGGGGAACCTGCACCCTCGTGGGCAGCGGCGCAATCGGCCTGGGCGCACCGGCCGCAGGCCAGACGGGCGCGTGGCTGGAGTTTCGGGTCACGAGCGACGCATGACGCTGCGATCCGAACCGCCCTTCAGGCACGGCACGCCCGCTCGAACCGGGCTGCTGCTCGTGAACCTGGGCAGCCCGGCCGAGCCGACGGCAGCTGCAACTCGCCGCTACCTCGCCGAGTTCCTGTCCGATCCACGGGTGGTGGAGATCCCCAGGTTGGTGTGGTGGCCGATCCTGCACGGCATCATCCTGCGGGTGCGCCCTGCCCGATCGGCGGCCAAGTACGCCAGTATCTGGATGCCGGAGGGGTCGCCGCTGGCCGTCTGGACGCAACGTCTGGGGCAGGGGCTGCGCGAGTCCTTCGAGTCCGCCGGGGTCGACGTCATCGTGCAGCAGGCGATGCGCTACGGCGCGCCGAGCGTGGCCGATGGGCTGGCTGCGCTGCGCGCTGCCGGGGCCTCTCGCGTACTGGTGCTGCCCCTGTACCCGCAGTACGCGTCGGCCACCACGGCCAGCATCTGGGACGCGGTCGCGCGCTGGTCGGAGCAGGCGCGGCACATCCCCGAGTTCCGCTTCGTCAACCGCTACGGCGACGAGCCCGCCTACATCGCCTCGCTCGCCGAGAGCGTGCGCAGCCACTGGGCATCGGCCGGCCGCGGGCCGATGCTGGTGATGACCTTCCATGGCCTTCCCGAGCGCTCTCTCATGCTCGGCGACCCCTACCACTGCGAGTGTCACAAGACTGCGCGGCTCCTGGCCGAAGCGCTCGGGCTGGGTCCGTCGGAGTACAAGGTGACCTTCCAGAGTCGCTTTGGTCGTGCGCAGTGGCTGCGCCCCTATACCGAGCCAGCCCTGCAGGAACTGGCCGCCGGCGGGCTCGAGCGCGTCGACGTGATCTGCCCGGGCTTTCCCGTCGACTGCCTGGAGACCCTGGAAGAGATAGGCCTGGAGGCACGTGAGGCCTTCCTGCAGGCCGGCGGGCGCGAGTTCAATTACATCCCGTGCCTGAATGCCACGGCACAGGGCGTGGCCGCCATCGCTTCGGTCGCAATGCGCCATCTGCAGGGATGGCCTCTTTCGGTGCCCGATGCACAGGCTCTGGCACGGCAGCGCGAGCGGGCTCAGGCGCTCGGCGCAGCCGCCTGACGCAATGGGCTTTCCAGGGCCCCGGTGGACGGTGTGGTGCCCCATAATCGCGCCGTCAAACGATCCAGACAGAGGAAGAGGAGACATCACCATGAGCATTTCCAAGCGTGAATTCCTGGGCTGGGGCGCGGCACTCGCAGCCGGATCGACGATTCCGACCTGGGCCCAGGCGAAGGCCCTGTTCGACACGATCAACATGTTCGTCCCGGCAGCCCCTGGGGGCGGATGGGACGGTACTGCCCGCGCCATCGAGCGCGCCGTCAAGGCCGCCGGCCTGGTGGGCAACATGCAGTTCGAGAACGTTGGCGGTGCCGGCGGCATGGTCGGCCTGCCGCGCTTCGTGAACCAGCGCAAGGGCCAGGGCAACTCGCTGATGGTCGGCGGGTCGGTGATGGTCGGCGCGGCGATCGCCAACAAGAGCCCGATCTCGATGCGCAACGTCACGCCGATTGCGCGACTGACCGAGGAGGCCGGCGTCATCGTCGTGCCCGCCGGGGGCAAGCACAAGACGTGGGCCGATCTGCAAGCAGCCCTCAAAGCCAACCCCAAGGGCGTCCCGGTGGCCGGCGGCAGCGCCGGCGGCACCGACCACCAGATCCTGGGCCTCATCGTCCGCGCGCTCGGCCGCGATCCAAAGGAGGCCGCCTATGTGGCCTTCGCGGGCGGTGGCCCCGCCAACGCCGCCATCCTGGGCAACCAGGTCGCAGCGGGCATCTCCGGGTGGTCGGAGTTCGAGGAGCAGATCAAGGCCGGCCGGATGATTCCGCTGGCCGTCTCGGGAGCGCGCCGCATTCCGGGCGTGAACGTCCCGACGCTGCCCGAGCTTGGCGTCAACGTCACGATGTCCAACTGGCGCGGGGTGTTTGCTGCGCCTGGCATTTCTCAAGCGCAGCGTGATGCCCTCATCGATCTCATCACGCGCATGAACGCCTCGGCCGCCTGGCGTGGCGAACTCGACGCGCGCAAGTGGTCGGACGTGTTCCTGACCGAGAGGCCCTTCGAGCGGGAGATCGAGGCGAACATCAAGCTGACCGAGGCTGTCCTCAAGGATCTCGGACTGGCCTGACCCCGGGCATCGCTGGCACTCATCTCCTGGTATGCCTGTCACGGCCAGCGCCCCGTTGATGCCGCGGATAGTGAGTTTGGTGCTGGCGCTGTTCTGGTGCGTGGCGGCGTGGCAGGCCTTCCTGATTCCGGAGTCCGGGATACAGATGACGGTGGGGGCACGGGAGGTGCCCGCGGCAGTGGTCGTCTTCCTGGGCGGCGTCATCGCCGTGTATGCGGCCGGCGCCTGGCGCGGCGGCCAACCCGACCTCCGCGGAGAAGGCGGACAGGACCCTGAGCCCGGGGCCGTGGCACGCATGCTCTGGCTGCTTGGGGGCGGAGCGGCCTTCATGGTGCTGGTCCAGCCTCTGGGCTTCATCGTGCCCGCGGCCCTGTGCGGCGTCGGGGTGGCGCGCGCGTTCGACGCGCCGCTGTCCTGGCGTACGGGCCTGATCTGCCTGCTCATCTCCGGGGTGTTCTGGGGTGCATTCGCAGCAGGCCTGGGAGTCGGCCTGGGCCCGGCCTTTCCTGGCATGGGTTGAGCCTGACTCACCGGATCACGCTGTGGATGCCCTCTCGGCCCTGATGACCGGCTTCGGCCAGGCTCTGCAGCCCGCCACGCTGATGTGGGGCTTCATCGGCTGCTTCATTGGCACGCTGGTCGGGGTGCTGCCCGGCATCGGTCCGGCCCTGACCATCGCGCTCCTGCTGCCCCTGACCTACCAGGTGCCGGCTACGAGCATGTTCGTCATGTTCGCGGGCATCTACTACGGAGCGGCCTACGGCGGTTCAACGACCTCGATCCTGCTGAACACACCTGGTGAGTCGGCAGCCGTGGTAACGGCCCTGGAGGGCAACAAGATGGCGCGCAACGGGCGCGCCGGTCCCGCGCTGGCCACCGCCGCCATCGGCAGCTTCGTGGCAGGAACCATCGGCACAGTGGCGTTGACCTTCATCGCCCCCTGGGTCGTGGAGGCGGCGCTGGCCTTCGGCCCGGCAGAGTACTTCAGCCTCATGGTGCTGGCTCTCGTGGCGGTTTCCGCGGTACTCGGCAATTCGGTGCTGCGCGGTCTGCTGAGCCTGGGCGCAGGGCTGCTCATTGGTCTGGTGGGGGTGGACCTGCAAACCGGACAGGCGAGGTTCACCTTCGGCCGCGCCGAACTGCTCGACGGGATAGAGGTCACGGTCGCAGCGGTGGGGCTATTCGCCGTGGGCGAGGCGCTCTACCTGGCCTGGGGCGGGCGCCAGGCTCGCGCTGCGGAGGTGATGAAGGTCTCGGGGCGACTGTGGCTCAGCCGGGCCGATTGGGGCCGCTCGTGGAAGCCCTGGTTGCGTGGCTCCGTCTTCGGTTTCCCGATCGGCGCGCTGCCGGCTGGTGGCGCCGAACTCCCCACGCTGCTGTCGTACTACACGGAGCGCAGGCTTTCCCGCCATCCCGAGGAGTTCGGTCGTGGCGCCATCGAGGGCGTGGCCGGCCCGGAGGCCGCCAACAACGCAGCGGCCGCCGGGGTGCTGATGCCTCTGCTGACCCTTGGCATCCCCACCTCGGCAACCGCCGCGATCATGCTCTCGGCCTTCCAGGGCTATGGCATACAGCCCGGCCCGCAGCTGTTCTCGCAGCAAAGCGGCCTGGTGTGGACACTGATCGCGAGCCTGTACATCGGCAACGTCATCCTGCTCGTGCTGAACCTGCCGCTCGTGGCGCTTTGGGTCAAGCTGCTCAAGATCCCGCCGCAGTGGCTCTACGCCGGGATCATCGTCGTGTCGGCGGCCACCGTCTACGGAGCGGGCAACTCGATCTTCAACGTCGGCCTGCTGTTTGCCTTCGGACTCGTCGGGTTCGCCATGCGGCGGCTGGACTTCCCGGCCGCCCCGCTGATCGTCGGCCTGATCCTCGCGCCCATGGCCGAGCAGTCGATGCGCCAGGCCCTCACCATCAGCCAGGGCGAGTGGTCCACCTTCGTGACGCGCCCGTTGTCGGGCACGCTGCTGGGTGTCTCCGTGCTGCTGGTGGTGCTGCCGCCGCTGTGGCGCAGATGGAGGGGGCGCTGAGCGAGTCGCGCGTCCGTCTGGACAAGTGGCTGTGGGCCGCGCGCTTCTTCAAGACGCGCTCGCTCGCGGTGGAAGCGCTGCTGGCCGGCCGGGTCGACGTCAACGGTGCGCCGGCCAAGCCTGCGCGGGAGGTGCACGTAGGCGACACGCTTCGCATCCGACGCCCCCCTGCGGCTTGCACGGTCGTCGTGCGGGCGCTCAGCCAGATTCGAGGGCCGGCGACTGCGGCCCAAGCGCTCTACGAGGAAACACCCGAGAGCCTGGCTGCGCGAGCCCAGGCGCAGCAGGCCCGTGCCGACGGGGTGGAACCCGCCCTGTCAAGGCTCGAAGGCCGCCCAACCGGGCGTGATCGCCGCCAGATCGCACAGTGGCAGCGCTGGTCTGCGAGCCTGGACGGCTGAGGCCTCGATCAACCTGTCGGCTCCTCACCGGCCCCTCTCCGCCCCCTCCCTTCCCCAGGCTCTGGCCGTTCCTCTGGCCACCAGCCAGTTCCGCTCGAGCCCCTTGACTTCGCGGAGGTCGACCTCACTTGCCTCCTTGGCAGGCCGGCACCCCGGCAAGCGCCAGCCCACACACCGCCAGACCCATGAACCAGCCACGACCCGAGACGCCCAGCCCCGCTGCCGACGCATCGGCAGCCTCCCCCTCCACCGCGGGGGCCTTCGCCCCCTCGCCCGCCGCCGAGTCCTCCCCCGAGGAGCGACTGGCGGCCCTGGAGGCGCGCCACACGGAAGTGTCGGATGCCTACCTGCGCGCCAAGGCAGAGGCCGAGAACACCCGGCGCCGTGCGGACGAGGAAATCTCCAAGGCCCGCAAGTACGCCGTCGAGTCCTTCGCGGAGAGCCTGCTGCCTGTATGTGACAGCCTCGAGGCCGCCCTGGCCAGCAGCACGGGCACGCCGGACAAGGTGCTGGAGGGCGTCGGCGCGACGCTGCGCCAGCTCATCGCGGCCCTGGAGCGCAACAAGGTGCTCCCGATCGCCCCGCCGGCCGGAACGCGCTTCGACCCTCACCAGCACCAGGCCATCAGCATGGTGAGCGCCCCTCAGGACCCGAACACCGTGGTCAGCGTGCTGCAGAAGGGCTACCTCATCTCCGAGCGCGTGCTGCGACCCGCCCTCGTGACGGTGGCCGCGCCGAAGTCTTGAAAGACGCCGCGCCAGCCACACCTGCAAGACAACCGCATCCGCGAACCGAATCAGGAGCACAACGACCATGGGCAAGATCATCGGCATCGACCTCGGCACCACCAACTCGTGCGTGGCCATCATGGAAGGCAACACGACCAAGGTGATCGAGAACAGCGAGGGCACCCGCACCACGCCTTCGATCATCGCCTACCAGGAGGACGGCGAGATCCTCGTGGGCGCATCGGGCAAGCGCCAGGCCGTCACCAACCCGAAGAACACGCTCTACGCCGTCAAGCGTCTGATCGGGCGCAAGTTCACGGAGGCCGAGGTCCAGAAGGACATCGACCTGATGCCCTACAAGATCGCCGCAGCCGACAACGGGGATGCCTGGGTGGAGGTGCGGGGCAAGAAGATCGCGCCGCCCCAGGTCAGTGCCGAGGTGCTGCGCAAGATGAAGAAGACGGCCGAGGACTATCTCGGCGAGGAAGTGACGGAGGCCGTGATCACGGTGCCCGCCTACTTCAACGACAGCCAGCGCCAGGCCACCAAGGACGCCGGCCGCATCGCGGGCCTGGATGTCAAGCGGATCATCAACGAGCCTACCGCCGCAGCCCTGGCCTTCGGCCTGGACAAGCACGGCAAGGGCGAGCGCAAGATCGCCGTCTTCGACCTCGGCGGCGGCACCTTCGACATCTCCATCATCGAGATCGCCGATGTCGACGGCGAGAAGCAGTTCGAGGTGCTCTCCACCAACGGCGACACCTTCCTGGGCGGCGAGGACTTCGACCAGCGCATCATCGATCACATCGTCACCGAATTCCGCAAGGAACAGGGCGTTGACCTGACCAAGGACGTGCTCGCGCTGCAGCGCCTGAAGGAAGCGGCCGAGAAGGCCAAGATCGAGCTGTCCAACGGCGCGCAAACCGACGTCAACCTGCCCTACATCACGGCCGACGCGTCGGGCCCCAAGCACCTGAACATCAAGCTCACGCGCGCCAAGCTCGAGGCGCTGGTGGAGGATCTGATCGAGCGCACGATGGACCCCTGCCGCATCGCGATCAAGGACGCCGGCGTCAAGGTGTCGGAGATCGACGACGTGATTCTCGTGGGCGGCATGACCCGCATGCCCAAGGTGCAGGAGAAGGTCAAGGAGTTCTTCGGCAAGGATCCCCGCAAGGACGTCAACCCCGACGAGGCGGTGGCCGTGGGCGCCGCCATCCAGGGCCAGGTGCTCGGAGGAGAGCGCAAGGACGTGCTGCTGCTGGATGTCACGCCGCTGTCCCTCGGCATCGAGACGCTGGGCGGCGTGATGACCAAGATGATCAAGAAGAACACCACCATCCCCACGCGCTACTCGCAGGTGTTCTCCACCGCCGACGACAGCCAGCCGGCCGTGACCATCAAGGTGTTCCAGGGTGAGCGCGAGATGGCCGTGGGCAACAAGTCGCTGGGCGAGTTCAACCTCGAGGGCATCCCTCCGGCCCCCCGTGGCCTGCCGCAGATCGAGGTGACCTTCGACATCGATGCCAACGGCATCCTGCACGTCTCGGCCAAGGACAAGGGCACGGGCAAGGAGAACAAGATCACCATCAAGGCCAACTCGGGCTTGTCCGAGGAGGAGATCCAGAAGATGGTGAAGGACGCCGAGCTCAACGCTGCCGAGGACAAGCGCAAGCTCGAACTGGCACAGGCTCGCAATCAGGCCGATTCGATGCTGCACTCCGTGCGCAAGAGCCTGGGCGAGCACGGCGACAAGCTCGAGGCGGGCGAAAAGGAGAAGGTCGAAGGTGCGCTCAAGGCACTGGAGGAATCGCTCAAGGGCGAGGACAAGGCTGACATCGAGGCCAAGACGGAGGCTCTGATGAGCGCCAGTCAGAAGCTGGGCGAGAAGATGTATGCCGAGGCGCAGGCTGCCGCAGGTGCCGCAGGTGCCGCTGCAGCGGCGGGCGGCCCTCAGGGCGCAGCCGGCTCGAAGGCGGCGGACACTGCAGAGGATGTCGTCGACGCCGAGTTCAAGGAAGTGAAGAAGTGACGGTGCGGCCCGCCCGCGAGCGGGCTGCTGCGTTTCGGGCCGCGAACACCGGGTACCAGGGGGTGCCCGGTGTTCGCGGCTTCAGTCATTCGGGAAGCTGAGAGTCCTTCATGGCCAAGCGAGACTATTACGAAGTCCTGGGCGTGCCGAAGAACGCCACGGACGACGACATCAAGAAGGCCTACCGCAAGCTGGCCATGAAGTACCACCCTGACCGCAACCAGGGTGAGGAAGCGAAGAAGGCCGAAGAGAAGTTCAAGGAGGCCAAGGAGGCCTACGAGATGCTCTCGGACGCGCAGAAGCGCACGGCTTACGACCAGTTCGGCCACGCGGGCGTGGACCCCAGCAGCGGCATGGGCCGAGGTGGCCCCGGGCCTGAGGGCTTTGGCGGCTTCGCCGAAGCCTTCGGAGACATCTTCGGCGACATCTTCGGCGGCAACGGCGGCGGCCGTCGCGCCGGCGGGCAGCAGGTCTTCCGCGGCAACGACCTGAGCTACGCGATGGAGATCACGCTGGAGGAGGCCGCGCTTGGCAAGGACAGCCAGATCCGCATCCCCACCTGGGACACCTGCGACACCTGCCGTGGCACCGGAGCCAAGCCCGGAACCAGTCCCAAGACCTGCACCACCTGCAACGGCGCGGGAGCCGTCCACATGCGGCAGGGCTTCTTCAGCATCCAGCAGACCTGCCCCGGCTGCCAGGGCGCCGGCAAGGTGATCCCCGAGCCCTGCGTGACCTGCAACGGCGCCGGCCGGATCAAGCGCCAGAAGACGCTGGAGGTCAAGATCCCGGCGGGCATCAACGAAGGCATGCGCATCCGCTCCACCGGCAACGGCGAGCCGGGCACCAACGGCGGGCCGCCGGGAGATCTTTACATCGAGATCCGCATCAAGGCCCATGAGATCTTCGAGCGAGACGGCGACGATCTGCACTGCAAGGTGCCCGTGAGCATGACCACGGCGGCGCTGGGCGGCACGATCGAGGTCCCCTCACTGGGCACCAAGGCCGAGATCGAACTGCCCGAGGGCACCCAGCATGGCAAGACCTTCCGCCTGCGTGGCAAGGGCATCAAGGGTTTGCGCTCGAGCTACCCGGGCGACCTCTACGTACACATCACGGTGGAGACGCCGGTACGTCTGACGGATCCGCAGCGCAAGATGCTGCGCGATCTCGACGAATCCTTCCGCAAGGCCGGCGATCGTCACTCGCCGAACGCCAAGAGCTGGACGGACCGGGTCCGCGACCTGTTCAAGTAGACCTCGTGCGCGCGGGGGCCCGGTGCTGGTGGTTGTCGCCGAGCCGGGCCGGGAGGGCCGCGGCGCACCGCCGCCAGGCTATGCGTCGAGCGCCAGGTTGTCGAAGCGGGTCAACGGCTTGAGGAAGGTCAGCTTGACTGTGCCCACCGGCCCGTTTCGCTGCTTGGCCAGCACGATCTCGGCCACGCCGGGCTCCTTGCTGTCCTTGTTGTAGTAGTCGTCGCGGTAGATGAACATGATCAGGTCTGCGTCCTGCTCGATGGCCCCGGACTCGCGAAGGTCACTCATCATCGGCCGCTTGTCGGTACGCGTCTCCACGCTGCGGTTGAGCTGCGACAGCGCGAGCACGGGGCACTGAAGCTCCTTGGCGAGCCCCTTGAGGCCGCGTGAGATCTCGCCCAGCACCGTGGCGCGGTTCTCCTCGCTGCCGCCGCCGGAGCCGCTCATCAGCTGCAGGTAGTCCACGACGATCAGCCCGAGCGTGCCCCCGTACTGGCGCGCCAGGCGCCGCGCCCGCGCGCGAAGCTCGGCCGGATTGAGCGCCGCCGTCTCGTCGATGTAGACAGGGGCTTGTGCCAGCTTGTGGGCGGCGCCGGGCAGCCGTTCCCACTCATCGTCGCGCAGCCGGCCCGTGCGCAGGTTGCTCTGGTCGATACGGCCCAGCGAGCCCACCATCCGCAAAGCCAGTTGCGAGGCGCCCATTTCCATCGAGAAGACCGCCACCGGCAGCCCCTCCTCCACGGCCACGTGCTCGGCCATGTTGATCGCGAAGGCGGTCTTGCCCATGCTGGGCCGCGCAGCCAGGACGATCAGGTCGCCCTTTTGCAGCCCGGCCGTCATTCGATCGAGGTCGTAGAAGCCGGTGCGCACGCCCGTCACCTCCTCCGCCCCGTTCTTGTCGAGCTCGTCGACCCGGTCCAGCAGCGCCTTCACGAGGCCGCGCATCTCCTGGAATCCGGCCTGCCCCCTGCCGCCCTCCTCGCCGATGCGCAGGATGCGCGTCTCTGCCTCGTCGAGGATCTGCGGGACGGCCTGACCCTGGGGGTTGAAGGCTCGGCTGGCGATCTCGTCGCTGGCCGTGATCAGCTTGCGAAGGATGGCGCGCTCGCGCACGATCTCCGCATATCGCCGCACGTTGGCCGCATTGGGCACGCCCTCTGCCAGGGCATTGAGGTAGGCCAGGCCGCCACAATCCTCGGCCTGGCCCAGGCGCTGCAGCGCCTCGTGTACCGTCACCACATCCGCCGGCTTGCCGGCACCCACGAGCGCGCCAATGGCCGCGTAGATGAGCCGATGCTCGTGGCGGTAGAAGTCGCTCTCAGTCAGGAGTTCGGCCGCGCGGTCCCAGGTCAGGTTCTCCAGCAGCAACCCGCCGATGAGACTTTGTTCAGCCTCGATCGATTGCGGGGGCACGCGCAGGCGCGCCACCTCATCGTCTCGTGCAGGAGCCAGGGCTTCAAATGGGCTGGGCATCGGGCGATCCTAGGCGCTGGCCATCCCCGGCCACAGCGGGGAAAGCCCCTGCGCCCAGGCGTATCGCGCCGGCTTCGAGAAGCCTCGGCGGATGTGGACAAGCCTGTGCACAGGGCTGTGCGAACAGTGGGGGAAGCGTGTGCACAAGGGTACGCCCCAAGCAAGAGGGGCCGGCAGTGCCGGCCCCTCGGGCGCAGGGCGCGGAGGACCGATCACTCGACCTGCGCAATCACCTGGACAGTGACGTCGACCACCACATCGGAATGCGGAGCGACCGACACCACGTGTTCACCCACAGTCTTGAGCGGCCCAGTGGGCAGTCGCACCTGCGACTTGACCACCTTCAGGCCCATCTTCTCCAGGCCTTCGGCAATGTCGTGGTTGGTGACGGAACCGAACAGCCGGCCATCGACACCGGCGCGCTGCGTGAGGCGCACTGTCTTGCCGGCCAGCTGCTCACCCAGGGCGCGCGCGGCAGCAAGCTTGTCGGCCGCGGCCTTCTCGAGCTCGGCACGCCGAGCCTCGAATTCCTGGATGGCGGCCTCGGTGGCCCGACGTGCGAGCCGCGACGGGATGAGGAAATTGCGGGCGTAGCCATCTCGCACCTTGACGACGTCGCCGAGGTTGCCGAGGTTGGCCACCTTCTCGAGCAGGATCACTTGCATATCGGCCTCCTCAGAGCTTGTGCTGGTCGGAGTACGGCAGCAGCGCGAGGTAGCGGGCGCGCTTGATGGCCGTGGTGAGCTGGCGCTGGTAGATCGCGCGCGTGCCGGTCAGGCGCGCGGGCGTGATCTTGCCGTTCTCGCCGACGAAGTCGCGCAGCGTGTCGACGTCCTTGTAGTCGATCTCCTCGACACCGGCGACGGTGAAGCGGCAGAACCGCTTGCGACGGAACAGCAGCGACTGCTGGTTGCGCTTGGGACGGCGGTCCTTCGAGAACTTGCCTTTGCCGCGGGGTGGGGGCATGTTGGAACTCCTGAAAACGTGTGATCGTGTGGAGGGCAGGCCAGCTCAGGCCCGCACCTCGGTGATGTGAAACAGAAGGCCGCGTCCGTTGCGGGCAGGAGCGAGGAAGCCGGCAAAGCAAGCAGCCGACCCCAGCGGGAGCGGCGAGACCGCCGCAACCGTGGCACCGACGACGAGCGCCTTGACCTGCATCGACACCTTTCGCACCTGGCCTTCGTGAACGACCTCGGAATCGTGGGCGAGCACCAGATCCAGGGCCGGGAGTCCGGCCGGTGTGAAGCGCAGCGCTGCCCTTTCGGCAAGCGTCGCGCCCAGCACCAGCCGGTTCATCGGCGGTGGTTCCCGGGCTCGCGCACGGCCCTCAGGCCTGGGCCTCCTGCTGCTGCGCGGCCTTGCGCGATTCCTCGCGCTCCACGGCCTTCATCATCACGGAAGGGTTGGTCTCGGCCTTGCTCTTGACCACCGTCAGGTGGCGCAGCACCGCATCGTTGAAGCGAAAGCCCGTCTCGAGCTCGCTCAGCACTTCGTTGCTGCACTCGATGTTCAGGCACAGGTAGTGGGCCTTGGCAAGCTTCTGGATCATGTAGGCCAGCTGGCGCCGACCCCAGTCCTCGACCCGATGCACTTTGCCGCCGCCGTTGGCGACGAGTGCACGGTAGCGTTCCAGCATGGCTGGAACCTGCTCGCTCTGATCCGGATGGATCAGGAGCACGATCTCGTAGTGACGCATGTGATCTCCTTGTGGATTCCTGCTAGGGAAGCTGCCCCCAGGTCGCGTCTTCGGGTAGGGGTGCAGCAAGGGTGAACCCAGGATTATAGCGTCGAAAAGCAGGACGCCCCGGATGCTCGAAACATCCGGGGCGTCGGATCGATCCAGGCGACTGACCGGGCCCAGGGCCCGGCCGGGGTCGCCATCAGCCGGCGATCAGGCCGACTTGAGGTTCGGGTAGCGCACGTGCTCCACGAGCTCCTGCATCTCCCGATTCGGGGCCGGGGTGAACAGGCTCACGATGATGATCACCGCGAAGCCCACCGGCACGCCGAACACGCCAGCCGAGATCGGGGCGATCTCGCCCCAGAGACTCACCGGCGAATCGACGCCGAACACGGTGCGCATCCAGGGGTGGTTCATGATCATGTAGTAGGCCGTCGTGCCGAAACCGGCGATCATGCCCGCCACCGCGCCCCACTTCGTGGCCCGCTTCCAGAAGATCCCGAGCACCAGCGCCGGGAAGAAGCCGGCAGCAGCGAACGAGAAGGCAGCAGATACCAGGAACAGGATGTCGGCGAGCTTGCTCACCTGCACGTGCCACGCCGTCCAC
>JBIIED010000057.1:0-14108 GCA_044237995.1 Rubrivivax sp.
CGCGAGGCGGAGCCCTGCGCGAGGGCGTGCCATGATTCGCTTGACATGGCTCCTGCCGACTTCGACATCGTCATCTGCGGCGCCGGCATCGCCGGCGCCTCGCTGGCCTGGCAGCTGGCGGGCCGCGCCCGGGTGCTGCTGCTGGAGCGCGAGTCGCAGCCCGGCTACCACAGCACCGGTCGCTCGGCGGCCATGTTCATGGAGAGCTACGGGCCGCCTCAGGTGCGCGCGCTCACGCGTGCCAGCCGCGCCTTCCTGACCCAGCCTCCGCTGGGCTTGTGCGAGGTGCCGCTGCTGCACGCCAGAGGCGTGCTGTACGTTGCCTCGCACGCGCAGCGCGAGCAGCTCGAGCACACCTGGCGCGCCATGCTGGACGCCGGCCAGCAGGTCGGGCGCATCGATGCGCAGGAGGCGCTTGCGCGTGTGCCCTGCCTGCGCCCGGACGACCTGGCCGGCGCGATCACCGAGGACGACGCGATGGACCTCGACGTGCACGCCCTCCACCAGGGCTTCCTGCGCGGCGCGCGTGCCACCGGCGTCACCCTGTGGTGCGACGCCGAGGTGCAAGGCGGCACCTTCGACGGCCAGGCCTGGACGCTGCGCCTGGCCGATGGCCGCGGCCTGCGCGCCGGCATCGTGGTGAATGCGGCCGGCGCCTGGGCTGACGAGCTGGCAGCGCGCTGTGGCGTGGCGCCCCTGGGCCTGCAGCCCAGGCGCCGCAGCGCCTTCACCTTCGCTGCTCCCGATGGCGTGGACCCCTCGTCCTGGCCATCGGTCATCGACATCGACGAGGGCTGGTACTTCAAGCCCGATGCCGGGCGGCTGCTGGGCTCGCCGGCCAATGCCGACCCCACGCATGCGCACGACGTGCAGCCCGAGGAGCTCGACATCGCGCTTGGGATCCACGGCATCGAGCAGGCCACGACGCTGCGCATCCGCCGGCCCGCGAGCACCTGGGCCGGGCTGCGCACCTTCGCGCCCGATGGCGAGATCGTGATCGGGCCCGAGCCGGCCCTGCCGCACTTCTTCTGGCTCGCCGGGCAGGGCGGCTACGGGCTGCAAAGTGCCGTGGGCGCCTCGGCACTGGCCGCTGCGCTCGTGTGCGCACAGCCGCTGCCCGATGCGCTGGCCAAAGAGGGTGTGTCGGCCGCGGCGGTGTCGCCGCAGAGGCTGCGATGAGGCCGCCTGCGCGCCGCCTCGCGCTGCGGGCCGGTGGCGCCGCTGTGCTGGGCGTCGCCCTGGCCGGCCGGGTGGGCGCGCAGCCGCGCTTTCCCGATCGCGCGATCACGCTGCTCGTGCCCTTCGCACCCGGGGGCATTGCCGACCTGACCGCACGCGCGGTGGCCGAGCACATGGCGCGCACCCTCGCGGTGGCGGTGGTGGTGGAGAACCGGCCCAGCGCCGGCAGCATCGTGGCCAGTCAGGCCGTGGCCACCGCGCGTGCCGACGGGCACACGCTGCTGCTCATGAGCAACGCCAACGCCGTGAGCGTGGGGCTCTTCCGCCGCCTGCCCTACGACCCGCTGCGCGACTTCGCCCCGGTCTCGACGCTGGGCTTCTTC
Source organism: Rubrivivax sp. (assembly GCA_044237995.1). Taxonomy (GTDB): domain Bacteria; phylum Pseudomonadota; class Gammaproteobacteria; order Burkholderiales; family Burkholderiaceae_C; genus Rubrivivax. The sequence goes on from JBIIED010000057.1 coordinate 1,563, forward strand.
GACCTCGGTGTCTTCGCGCCGGCCACCTCGCGCTTTTCCACGCTGGCCGATGCGCTGGCCTGGGCACGCGCGAATCCGGGCAAGCTCAACGTGGGCACGATCGCCCCGGGCAGCACGCAGCACCTGGCGGCCAAGTTCTTCGAGACCGAGGCACGCATCGACGCGCTCGTGGTGCCCTACAAGGGCAGCCCGGCGGTGCTCACGGCCCTGCGCGCCGGGGAGATCGATCTGGCCTTCGAGGTCACCGGGCCGATGCTGCCGCAGGTGGCCGCCGGTGCGGTCAAGGCGCTGGCCGTGACCTCCGCGCAGCGCAACCCGGCCCTGCCCGAGGTGCCCACCGTTCAGCAGGCGGGCGTGCCGGGCTACGACGTGGCGAGCTGGAACGCGATCGCCGCCCCGGCGGGCACGCCGGGCGAGGTGGTGGCTGTGCTCAACCGCGCGGTGCGCGAGGCGGTGGCCTCGGCCGCGGTGCGCGACAAGCTCGGTCGCGCCGGCATGCGTCTTTCCGCCAGCACGCCGGCGGAGCTCCAGGCACTGCTGGCAGGCGAGATCCGCCGCTGGGGCGAGGTGATTCGGGCTGCGAAGATCGAACCGGAGTGAGAGGGACTTCATGGCGAGCAAGCTCAACGAGCCCGATGTGCACCAGGACATCCGCGACGGGGTGCGCCAGCTGTGCCGGCAGTTCCCCGACGAGTACTTCCGCCGCATCGACCAGGAGCGCGGCTATCCCGAGGCCTTCGTCGATGCGCTCACGCAGGCTGGGTGGCTCGCGGCGCTGATTCCGCAGGACTACGGCGGCCCGGGCCTGAGCATGGCGCAGGCCTCGGTGATCATGGAGGAGATCAACCGCAGTGGCGGCAACGCCGGCGCCTGCCACGGCCAGATGTACGTGATGAATGCCATCACGCGCCACGGCACCGAGGAGCAGAAGCGCCGCTACCTGCCGAAGATCGCCGCCGGTGAGCTGCGCGTGCAGTCGATGGGCGTGACCGAGCCCACCACGGGCAGCGACACCACCAAGCTCAAGACGAGCGCGGTGCGCAGGGACGGGCGTTGGGTCGTCAATGGCCAGAAGGTGTGGATCTCGCGCGTGCAGCACAGCGATCTGATGATCCTGCTGGCGCGCACGACGCCTCTTGACCAGGTGAGCCGCAAGACCGCGGGGCTGTCGTGCTTCGTCGTCGACCTGGCGCACGCGCGGGCCAACGGGCTGACGGTGCGTCCGATCGCCAACATGGTCAACCACGAGACCAACGAGCTTTTCTTCGACAACCTGGAGATCCCCGAGGAGAACCTGCTCGGCCCCGAGGGCGAGGGCTTTCGGGTGATCCTGGAGGGGCTCAACCCCGAGCGCACGCTGATCGCGGCCGAGTGCATCGGCGACGGCTACTGGTTCATCGAACGGGCCACGCGCTACGCGAGCCAGCGGCAGGTCTTCGGCCGGCCCATCGGGCAGAACCAGGGCGTGCAGTTTCCCCTGGCCGAGGCGCTGATCGAGGTCGAGGCGGCCAACCTCATGCGCTGGCGTGCGTGCGAGAAGATCGATGCGGGCCTGAGCGCCGGGGCCGAGGCCAACATGGCCAAGTACCTCGCCGCCAAGGCCTCATGGGAGGCCGCCAATGCGTGCATCCAGACCCACGGGGGCTTTGGCTTTGCCTGCGAATACGACATCGAGCGCAAGTTCCGCGAGACGCGGCTGTACCAGGTGGCGCCGATCTCCACGAACATGATCCTGGCCTACATGGCCGAGCATGTATTGGGGTTGCCGCGCTCGTATTGACCGTCTGACCGGGGCGCCCACGCCTGCGCCGGGCCCTCAGTACGTGACGGTGAGCGTGCGCACCACGCTGGCCGTGCAGGAGGTGGCGCTGCAGATGCCCGACTGCCCGGCGGCGATCGTGCCGCTGATGGTGGCCGATTGCGGCAAGCCCGTGCCAACCTGGCTCGACGTGCTCAGCGCGAGCGTGTACGCAAGCCCCGCGAGCGTTCCGGTCGTGGCGTCGAGCGACAGCGTGTAGGCGGTGTTGCTCACGCAGGTGACGGCAAACGAGGTGCCGGCCGTGGCCGGGCTCGTCTGGAAGGACGTGTAGGTGAAGGCGAGGTTGCCAGGCGGTGAGCTCAGGACGCAGTTTTCCGGCACCGTGAGCTGAACCGGAAAGGTCGTCGTCGCCGCGGCCTGGTTGCTCTTGGCTGCATCGGCGAGGCTGGTGGTGCTCTGGTAGAGGGTCAGGGTCTGCGTGTCCTGGTACGGGCCCTTTCCCGGTGGCCGGCTTTGTGCCGATGTGGGGGGCACCTTGGCGTAGTAGAGGATCGACTGGCTCGCCGTGGCGCCGCTGCCGAAGTTCAGCGTGGCCGTCAGCCGCACGCTGCCCGAGCCTCCCTTCTCGCTCCATACGAAGGATTCCGCGGCATCGCTGTAGAGCCAGTAGTCCAGCGTGTCCTGGGTCGCGCCACCGAGCAGACGTGCGCGGCTCCTCGCGCTGTTGGAGTTGCCAGAGGCTGCGCCCAGCGCCACGTAGAGGATCGCCGGGTCGCGCGAAAGGTCCGAGCGCGTGCAGTTCACCGTTGCCGATCCGCTCACCCGCGCGGGCACGGCGCTGCCGGTATCGAAGTAGGCCAGGCTCGCCCCGGCCGAGGCAACCGAGCAGGCCACGGCTGCCGTGGCCAGGCCCGGGGTGATCAGGCAGCAGGCGGCAAGCGTCACCGCGCAGGTGCGCATGCGCGCCTCGAAAGGCCGCGCCAGCGCGGTGTCCGCACCGGGCAAGCTCATCGGCGCACCTGCGCGCACGCCAGCGGCCCGACGCGCAGCACCTCTGCGGCCGCAGCGGCCGGCACGTGCAGCGCCATCGTGCAGGACTGCCCTTGCCAATGCAGTTCGAGCGTGGTGGCTCCCTCGCGCAGGCCGTTCACGTAGGCCTCGCCGCGGTGGGCGACCGTGAAGCGCCGCTCCTCGCCGGCCAGGCTCACCTCGGCCAGGGCCGGTGCGGGCAGCCCGTCGTCCAGCACGATGCGCACGAGCGCGGCGTGGCCAGGGCGCACCGGAAACACGACCTTCACGGCGCTGCGCCAGGCCGGCACCGCCGAGCGCTCGAACGCCTCCACTTCGACACCCTCGGGCAACGCGGCGGGGTCGATGCGCACGGCGTTCTCCTGGTGGGCCATCAGCCGCGGCAGCAGTGCCCGGCCGCGGGCGTCGGTGCGCACCCCCGGTCCCGATCCGAGGCCCACGACCATCCCGGGCTGCCCGGGCACCTCCACCAGCGCGAAGCTGTCTTGCAGCCGGGTGGCGGCAAAGACCGAGCCGTCCACCGCCACGAGCGCCCCTTGCAGTCCGGCACGCCAGGCCTGGCTGCCCGCGCCGCTTCGCAGCTCCAGCGAGCCGAACCACCGATCGGCCTGCCAGTAGGCCCCGGCCTCGGCCACGTCTGCCGCCGCGCGATGCCCGGCCAGGGCGCGCCAGCCCAGGCCGGAGCCGCCCTCGATCGGGCTGCTTGCGCTGGCGTAGGCATCAAGCGCTCCGGAGGAGCGGCCGGCCTGGGCGTTGAGCACGCGCCGGCCGTCCAGCGGCCAGACCACCGACACGTTGGCCGAGCGGCTCACCTGCGCGCTTTGCACGCGCGTGAGCTGCGCGAGCCAGGTCAGGCCCGATGTGCTCGTCCAGCCGAGCGACGCCGTGGCGCTGGTCAGCGCGCCCGCATCGTGCGGCTCGCGCCGCGCCGCGGTGAAGCCCAGGCTCCACTGGCTGCCCCAGGAGCGCCGAAGGGTCAGGCTGTGCTCGGCCCGGGCAGGCAGATCGGAGGCGCCCATGCCGAGCTCCCGAAACCCCGAGGAAGCCGCCACACTTCGCAGGCCCAGGCTCCAGGCTTCCGTGCTGCGCTCCAACCCGAGCAAGGCGGAGTGGCCGCGCCCTGTGGTGGCGGAGTCGCTGCCGGCCAGTGCCGCCTGCACCAGCACCGCATCGGCCAGTGCGCCGGTCAGCCCCAGGCTCAGGTGGCGCAGCTCACGCGAGAGCTGCACGGAGGACTCCGCCGTCCAGCGCGCGTTCCAGCCGTGTCGCGCCCAGCCCTGGGCGAAGGCCTGGCGGTAGTCGCTGCTGGCCGAGCCCAGGTCGTAGCGCAGCCGCCCGGCCTCCAGCGACCACTCCGACACGCCCTGGCGCAGCAACTGCGTGCTCGTGAAGAAGGGGCGCACGATCACGGTCTCGCGCCCCAGGATGTCGCGCACCACGATGCGCGCCTCGGCTGCACCCGCGGGCGCCTGGAGGTTCTCGATCGTGAAGGGCCCGGCGCCTACCTGCTGCGTCTGCCGCAGTGCGTCGTTGATGTAGAGCTCCACGGTGCTTGGTGCCGTGGCCGAACCCGACAGCGTGGGCACGGACTGGCGCGACCACCCGGGCCTGAGGCCGAAGTTGCTGCCCAGCTGCAGGCCGCCAAGCTGGAACGAGCGGCCCCAGATCGAGGGCCGGGTGGCGGTGTCGCCGATACGCACGGTCTGGGCGCGCTCCGGCCAGTCGACGGTCCAGGTGCTGTACAGGCGGCTCCACGCGGCCGCCCCGACGGCCTGCGGCCCGTCCAGGTGGCGACCGGCGAGGCTGGTGGTGAACACGCCCCAGCTGCCGCTGGCCAGAAACTCGGCCAGCAGCCCCGAGTCCTGCAGGCTGCGCGTGCCGCGGTCGTGGATCTGCGAGTGCGCCAGGTCGTAGTTGAGTGCGAGTGCGGGAAGCGGCGCAGCCGCGCGGGGGATGTGGACGATCCCCGGGCCCAGCTGCGTGCCGACGAAGGCGGCCGGATCCAGGGCCAGGATGAGGGCCTGGTTGGAGGCGTCGACCTGCGCGCGATAGCCCGGCAGCGCGAAAAGGGGGTGCCATACCTGCTCCCGAAACACGACCGGCGGCGTGCCGCCGGGCATCAGGATGCGCCAGGCGCGCAGGGCCTGCGTGTCTGCGTAGAGCGCTCCGGCGACCTCCAGCAGGGTCCACGTTCCCATCGGCGTGTGGTTGATGAACACCTCCAGCGGCTGCAGCCGCGCCACGCCCGGCGCCGCCCAGGCCGTCTCCGAGGCCGGGGCCACCGCCGCGCGCGCGCAGCCCCAGGGTCCGGCCAAGGCCCCCAGCACACCCAGCACCCCCAGCATCCCCATCACGCCCAGCGCGCCCAGCGCGCACAGCGCCTCTCCTGGGCCACGCCTCACGGCAGCGTGGCCGGAAAGCTCCGGGGCCGCGGTTCGTCCAGGCGCAGCACGATCTGCGCCTCCCCGGGTGGCAAGGGTGCAGTGTCTGCGGGCTTGAGCGGCAGCACGCGCGCGCTGCCTGCCAGAAGGTAGACGGCCCCCTCGAAGCGTCCGAGCGTGCGCCCCTCGCGCTGGACGCTGAGCTCGCGCACCTGGGCGTGGGCACGCCCATGGTTGCGGCACGCAATCTCCAGCGGCTGCCCCGCGTGCATTTCGCAGCGCACGTCCGACTGCGCACCCGTCGGGCTCAGGAAGATGGGGATGCTCAGCGCCAGGGCAATGGGCAGGCTTGCGCCAGGCTGGGTCGCACGGGAGGTGTCGGGAACTTCGCGCAGCAGCAGCCGGTAGGTCAGCTGCCGCTGCGGGTCTGGCATGACCAGGCGTGCCAGGCGCACCACCTGGCGTCCCTGCGGCGGCACCTTGAGGATCGGTGGCGAGACGATGACGTCGTCCGAGGGTTCGAGCCGGTCCTGGCCGGCGCCGTCTTGCGACCAGCGCAGCACATCGGCCTGCAGCACGACCTCGGTGTCCGCGCCGTTGACGATGGTCAACGCCACTGCCCGGTCCCTGGGCTCGAGGAACACCCGTACGGGCGAGATCGAGAAGGAGCCGGCCAGGCTGTTGCCGCCGGCGCCCAGAGTCAGCAGCCCGATGAGGGCCATCACGCATGCACGCATCGTGTGCGGGCCGGGTCCCGCCCGGCCCCCTCCGGTCTCAGTAGGTGATGGTGAGCGTTCGCGTGTTGGTGGCGGTGCACTGGGTGGTGCTGTTGCACGTGCCCGTCTGGCCGGAGGCGAGGTTGGCGTGCACGTAGTACGTCTGGGGGGACGCGCCATTGCCCGTGCCGCTGATGGAGAAGGTGTCCCCGGTGGCGGCCGAGGCGGAGTTGGCCGACAGCTTGAGCGTGTAGTCCAGGCTCGTGGTCGAGTCGGTGTAGGAGCCGCTGTTGTCCAGCGACACCGAGTAGGCCTGGTTGGTCGTGCAGCGCATGTTGAAGCTCGTGCTGCCGGTGCTCGTGGTGCCCTGCCACGAGTTGTAGGACACGTTGAGGTTACCGATGGCGCCTGTGATCTCGCACTTCGGGGTGAGCGTCAGGCTCACGGTGAAGGTGCCGTTGGCGGTCGCGGCAAAGGCCGCGGGCACGAAGGCGGCGAGGCCCAGGCTGATGGCGAGGGCTGCTGTTTGGAAGGTCTTCTTCAAGGTATGGGCTCCTGTGGCACTGACGGTCCCCAACATTGGGGGGCTGGGTCCCCACGTTACGAGCGGGGCGGGGGGGTAGGCGGTGCGCGCGATCAACTGTCGACGACCTTCGAACTGGGGGGTATGCGCTTGCGCAAAGTCATGCGTGGCTGCCCGCGCGGGTGGCCGGGATCACCGGCCAAGGCCGGCGGTGATCCCTGCCGGGGTCGCCTCCGAGGGCGCATACTCGAGCGTGTGAGCAGGCGCAGTTCGGAGTCGGCGTGGGGGGTGTACAGGGCTGCGCGCGTGATGCGGCCCGGCGCATCACCCCTGCGCCGGAGGCTGCGTACGGGGAGTTCGGCGAGTGCGGGGAGGTGTGGCCGGTGGCACTGACCGAGTCCCAGGCCGCGCGGTTTCTCGTGCAGGCGAGCACGGGCCCGACCCGCGCCGATGTCGAACGCGTGTGCGCGCTGGGCTGTGCCGGCTGGCTCGACGAGCAGTTCTCGGTGCCGCGCGGCCAGACGCGCTGGGACTGGCTCGTGCAAAAGGGCTACGACGCAGCCACTTACCGCAACGGGCAGAACGGCTTCGATGCCGTGGCCTGGCGCCAGCTCATCGTCGCGCCCGACACGCTGCGCCAGCGCGTCACGCTGGCGCTGTCGGAGATCGTCGTCGTGGGCCTGGATGGCCTGAACACCTCGTGGCGCGCGTTCGCCGGCGCGGCCTGGCTGGATCTGCTCGAGTCGCACGCCTTCGGCAACCTGCGCGCGCTGCTGCAGGATGTGAGCACGAGCCTGCAGATGGGGGTGTACCTCACCTACCGCGGCAATGCGAAGGCCAATGCCTCCACCGGCACGATGCCCGACGAGAACTATGCGCGCGAGCTGCTGCAGCTGTTCACGATCGGCCTGGTGGAGCTCCAGGAGGACGGCACGCCGCGCCTGGTGGGCGGGCAGCCGGTGGAGACCTATACGCAGGACGACGTCACCGGGCTGGCGCGTGTGTTCACCGGCTGGGAGCAGGACCTGGCCGGGGGCAACACCGACCGACCCGACTTCCAGCGCCGGCCGATGACGCAGGTGGCCGCCCGGTACGAGACTGGCGCCAAGACCTTCCTGGGCCTCACGGTCCCCGCCGGGACGGGCGCCGCTGCCGCGCTCGCGGCCACGCTCGACCGGCTGTTTGCCCACCCCAACATCGGCCCGTTCTGGTCGCGCCAGCTCATCCAGCGCCTGGTCACGAGCAACCCGAGCCCGGCCTACGTGCAGCGCGTGGCGCGCATCTTTGCCGACGACGGGCAGGGTGTGCGCGGCAACCTGCGCGCGGTGGTGCGCGCCATCCTGCTCGACGAGGAGGCGCGTGACGAGGCCGCCCGCACGAGCCCGACGGCTGGCAAGCTGCGCGAGCCCGTCCTGCGCCTGACGGCGTGGGCGCGCGCCTTCGGCGCGACTTCACCCAGCGATGCCTGGGCCATCGGCAACACGAGCAACCCCGGCAACGCGCTCGGCCAGAGCCCGCTGCGCTCGCCGTCGGTCTTCAATTTCTTCCGCCCGGGCTACGTGCCCCCGGGCAGTGCGATGGCGGGTCTCGCGCTCGTCGCGCCGGAGTTCCAGCTCGCCAACGAGTCCTCGGTGGTGGGCTACCTCAACTACCTGCAGACCACCATCGCCAGCGGGCGCGGCGACGTGCGGGCCGACTACACCGCCTGGCTGCCGCTGGCCGATGCGCCCGCCACGCTCGTCTCCCGACTGGACTCCCTGCTGGCCGGCGGGCAGCTCGATGCGGCCACGCGCGGGACCATTGCCACTGCCATCGGCGCCATGACGGGCGGCACGGACACCGCCCGCAGGAGCCGCGTGCACGCCGCGATCCTGCTCGTGATGGCCAGCCCCGAGTTCCTCGTGCCGAGCTGAGGAGCCGACCGTGACCGCACGCTCGATGAACGCCTCGCGCCGCGCCTTCCTGCAGCGCGCTTCCGGGCTGGGCCTGGCCGGTGCGGCCGCGCCGTGGGCCCTGAACCTGGCCGCGCTTGGCGAAGCGGCCGCCCAGGGCGCCACCGACTACAAGGCGCTCGTGTGCGTGTTCCTCTATGGCGGCAACGACTACGCCAACACGCTCGTGCCTTTCGACCCCATCCACCACGAGCAATACCGGCTGCTGCGCCCGGCGCTTGCGCACAGCCGCATGGCACTGGGGGCCACCGTGCTGGACGGGCTGGCGCCCGCCGTGGACCGGTACGGCGTGCCCTGCGAGTACGCGCTTGCGCCCGACCTCTTCCCGCTCATGCCGCTGTGGAAGGCCGGGCAGCTGGCCACGCTGCTCAACGTGGGCACGCTCGTGCAGCCCACCACCAAGGCGCAGTACCAGGCCCGCGCCGTGCCGCTGCCGCCCAAGCTCTTCTCCCACAACGACCAGCAGTCGGTGTGGCAGGCAAGCGCCGCCGAGGGCGCCACCAGCGGCTGGGGCGGGCGCATGGGCGATCTCCTGGAGGCCGGCAACGGGCGGGCCACCTTCACCTGCGTGAACGTGACAGGCAACGCGGTGTTCATGTCCGGGCGCCGTGCGGTGCAGTACCAGGTGACCCCCGCCGGCTCGGTGGCGCTCAACGCGCTGCGTGCGCCGCTGTACGGCTCGGCGGCCGCCTCGCAGGCGCTGCGTGCCCTCATCACGGCCCCGCGCGCGCACCTGATGCAGGCCGAGCACGCGCGCGTGGCCACCCGGGCGCTGGAGGCGCACGAGATGCTCACGGCAGCGCTGGCCGCTGCCCCGGCACTGGCCACCGCCTTTCCCACGGGCAACACGCTGGCCGACCAGCTGCGCCTGGTGGCGCGCATGGTCTCCTGCGCCCAGGCGCTCGATGCGCGGCGCCAGGTCTTCTTCGTCTCCCTCGGCGGCTTTGACAACCACGACGGGCTGCTCACCACGCACACGCAGTTGCTGGGCCGGCTCGGCTCCGCGCTGGCGGCCTTCCAGGAGGCTCTCGCCGAGCTGCGCGTGGCCGATCGCGTGACCACTTTCACCGCCTCGGACTTTGGCCGCACCCTCACCGGCAACAACGACGGCTCCGACCACGGCTGGGGCAGCATGCACTTCGTGCTCGGCGGCGCGGTGGCGGGCGGGCGCCACTACGGCGTGGCGCCGGTGATCGCCCACAACGGCCCGGACGACGTCGGCCAGGGCCGGCTGCTGCCCACGATGGCGGTGGACCAGATGGCGGCCACGCTCGGCAGCTGGTTCGGGCTGTCGGCCAGCCAGTTGCTGGACGTGTTGCCCAGCCTCAGGAACTTCGACGCTTCGGCGCGGCAGTTGGCTTTCGTGTGAGGCGAGGTGGCCCCGAGCCGCTCCATGGGCTCGTGGCGGGGGGTGGCGCGAGAATCTGGCGCAGGTCGACCCGGCCCCAGGCGATGCCGGCCAGCCACGTGAGGGCCCCTGCGAGGGCGAGCATGCCGAGGTGATGGGCCGACTCGCGCGGCCAGCCGGGCAGGGTGTCGACGCCGGCGAGCCATTTCGCCGCAACCCAGCCTGCGAAGGCCACGATGGCCACCACGAAGAAGAACTGGGAAGCGGCCAAGCTGCTGCGTACCAGCGGCCGCACGCGCGCTGTTGCGAGGCCCAGCCCGTTCGGGCTGCCACGTGCGCGCTGAGCACGCGCTGCTCTTGCAGGATGTCGCGATCGTGACCGGCCGCGACCGCCCCAGCACGAGCCCGAGGCACGGCCAGGCCAGGCCCGCCATGACCGACGCGAAGGGTCGCTCCGGCGCGTGCGGTCCGGCGCCTGAGCCGGAAGGCCGATCGTTCACGGTTCCTCCTGATCCTGGCCACCGGGCAGGCCGGCGCGCGCCAGGCAGCGCTCGAAGAGTTGCTGCGCCTGATCGGCGCTCAGGCCGAGCTCGAGCGCCTGCTGCGCGGCGGCCTGCAGCGCGGGCTCGAGCAGCGCCAGGCGCTGTGAGGCGGAGCGGGTGGGCCGCACGGCCGCGACGAACATGCCCATGCCGCGGCGGCGCTCCAGCAGCCCCTCGGCCTCGAGCAGGCTGTAGGCCTTGGAGACGGTCATCGGGTTGATCGCATGCGCCTGGGCCACGGCCCGCACGCTGGGCAGTTCATCGCCCGCCGCGAGGCTGCCGCTGGCCACGCGGCGCCGCACCTGGTCGACGATCTGGCGGTAGATCGGCGCCGGGTCGGAGGGCAGGATGTCGAAGTCGATGCTCACGGCACGCCGCGGGCGGTTCGAGAAACCGCCGCAGCCGACCTGGCCTCAGTAGGACACCCGCCGCACCTCGAAGCCCTGCTGCGTGAGCAGGGTCGTGACGGCCTTGGGCCCTGTCATGTGCAGGATGCCCACTGCCGCCAGGATGGGGCGGCCCTTGGCGTGCTCCTCGGCGATGCGGCGCACCAGGTGCGGGTTGCGCTCGTCGTTGAGGAGACGCGAGAACTCGCGCTCCTCCTGCGTGGGCTGGCAGGCGCACAGGGCCTCCAGGCTGCCCAGCATGTCGAGGTCGCCCTTGGCCCAGGCCTCGCTGATGCGAACCAGATGCGTGCGACTCTTGCCGCTCTCGAGCTCGCTGAGCATGCGCTCGAAGCTCGTACGGGCCGCGGCCGCGTCACGCGGCATCAGCACCGCCATCTGCGAGGACACCGTCTCCAGCGAGGTGATCGGGCGCTGCTGGGCGCGGGCGAAGCCCACCAGCGTGAACTCCTGGCCGTAGGTGGGGTCGAGCCCGTCGCGGCGGGCCGACAGGATGGTGTACGTGATGCCCTGCATCAGGGGATGAAGCGGGCGTAGCGCCTCGCGTGGCAGGCAGGCTGCATCGGCCTGAGCGTCCAGCCGCGCCTGGTCGGCCGGGCTCAGGGCGACCTGGCCCGCCTGACCCGAGGCTGCCTGCATCTCGGCCTGCAGGGCCGGGTCGGTGGGGTCGAGCTCGATGGCCAGGGCCTGTGCTTCGCGCAGCGCCTGCATCAGCTTCGGGCCCGGGAAGGCCCAGGCCATCTTGCCCACATGCAAGGTGCCATAGAGGTAGCTGGTGCGGCCGTCCTTGGTGATCGTCCACAACGCCCCGCGGTCCCGGGCGTCGCGAAAGCCCTCGGCGAGCTGCTGCCGCGTCGGCTCCTGGGGTACCGGGGGGCAGTCGGTGCGCGCGTGCACGCCTGCGAGCCATCCCGCAGACAGGCTCAGGGCCAGGACGAGTCTGGAGAGCGAAACCATCCTTGAACTCCTTCGGTGTTGGATGCCAGCCCCGCTCCAGCGGGAGCGTCTGGCTTCGAGCGATCGGCCACTTAGTGTATTGAGACAATAATACACATGCCTCGGCAGCGCGAACAAGTCCCTGATGCGATGGCGGAAAATGGCCGCTCATCACCAGACGGAGCCTCCCCTTGAACCCCGATGAAGGCAAACCCCTGCAGCAGGCCCTTGCCGCACGCTGCCTGTGCCTGGTGATCCACGCCCCCGACGACCTGCGTGTGGACGCGCGCGACGTGGAGCCCCCCGGCCTGGGGCAGGTACAGGTGCAGGTGGGTTTCGGCGGCATCTGCGGCTCTGACCTGCACTACTTCCACCACGGCGGCTTCGGCACCGTGCGCATCAAGCGCCCGATGGCGCTGGGCCATGAGGTGGCAGGCACCGTGGTTGCGGTGGCGGCCGACGTCACGCGCGTGCAGCCGGGCGACCGCGTGGCCATCAACCCGAGCCGACCCTGCTCACGCTGCCGCTACTGCCTGGAGGGCCTGCCCAACCAGTGCCTGGACATGCGCTTCTATGGCAGCGCCATGCGCGATCCGCACGTGGAAGGCGCCTTTCGCACGCTGCTCACCTGTGATGCCGTGCAGTGCGAGCAGGTGGCCGCGCAGGTGTCGCTGCAGCACGCGGCACTGGCCGAGCCTTTCTCGGTGGCGCTGCACGGGGTCTCGCGCGCCGGGCCGCTGCTGGGGCGGCGCGTGCTGGTGTCGGGCTGCGGGCCGATCGGCGCGCTGTCCATCGCGGCTGCTCGCGTGCACGGCGCCGCCGAGATCACGGCGGTCGACCTGACGGACGAGACGCTTGCCGTGGCCCGCGCGATGGGCGCGCATCACACGCTCAACGTCGCGGCCGACCCGAACTGGACGCAGCGCTACAGCGCCGACAAGGGCACCTTCGACGTC
>JBIIED010000297.1:0-4073 GCA_044237995.1 Rubrivivax sp.
GCATGGCCTGAAGCGCAAGAACGCCAAGCCGGACCGGAACCACACCGACAACGCCAAGCGGTTGGCGAAGGTGGCGCTCGACGGCAATCGGCGCCTGCTGGCCTGCCTGCCCATCGAGCCCGACGCCAAGGGCGAGCCCTGCCTGGTACGTCAGGCCCAGGACGGCCGACGGGCGCTGCGCCTGAAGGGTGATGCGCAAACGAACCTGCTCACCCGAGCGCTCGCCGATGACCCCCACTTTGGGCCGTACATGGCCATCCCGGGCAAGGACAACGGCTTCGACATCGAAGGCCTGGCCGTGGACGGCCGCCGCCTGCTGCTCGGCCTGCGCGGCCCGGTGCTGCGAGGTTGGTCGGCGCTGCTTGAGATCGCGGTCGAGACCCGCGGTGACCAGTTGCGCATGGCACCCCTGGACGACAGCGGGACGCTGATCCGCAAGCACTTCCTGCAACTCGACGGCCTGGGCGTACGGGACCTGCACTTCTCCGGCGACGACCTCTACATCCTGGCCGGCCCGACGATGGTGCTGAACGGCGACATCCGCGTCTTCAAGTGGCCTGCCGCCCGGCCCTTGCTGGCCGCCAACCGCGAGCCGGTGCGCTTCGAGTCGGCGCTGACCGAGTCGGTGCCCCTGCCACATGGCCGCGGCACCAACCGAGCCGAAGCCATCTGCGACCTGCCGCCGGCGTTGTCCGGCGGCAAGGCCAAGTGGCTCGTCCTGTACGACGCGCCTGGCGCCGATCGCAAGGAGGGCGAGCACACCGTCTTCGGTGACCTGCTGCGCCACGATTGAGATCGTCCGCCCAGGTCTGTCTCAGCCGCCTGGAAGAACCGGCCCGCGTGGCGCAGGACGCTGCAGCTGGATCACCGTTTGACGTAACCGTCCGCTCTTTTTCAAGGTAATCAAGAATGGAAAAACTACTTTCAGGGGTCGGGTCGCTGCTCTACGGCATGAGATTCACCATGCTGTTCTTCTATGTGGGTCTGGTAGCGATCATTTTCGGCATCCTGGGAAAGTTCCTGCTGGAAACCTACAAGCTGATGAGCACGCTGCTGTTTGGCGAGCTCGAGAAGATCGACCTGATCATCAAGGTGCTTGAACTGGTGGACATGACGATGGTGGCGCAACTGGTTTGGGTGGTGGCGCTGGCGGGTGTATCGCTCTTCGTGACCACGGGGCACTTCGACAAGAAGGACATGAAAAAGCCCGACTGGCTGGACCACGTCAACACCTACAACCTCAAGTTGAAGCTTGCATTCGCCATCATCTCGATCTCAGGCGTGCATGCCTTAAAGACGTACCTGAGCGGCGGGTTGACCTTGGAGAACGTCCAGATCGTGACGATGGTAGCTGTCATCCACTTCACCTTCGTGCTCTCTGCCATCGGCATCTCCTTTGCAGAACGCTTGACGCGGGAAAAGACTTGAACGCGCCTCGGTCCATGGCCGATCTCCCGGAAATCGACCTCTCGTCACCGCTCCAGTTCGTCATCAATGCGGCGGCAGGCAGCAGCGACGCGCAGGCAAAGCGCGGAGTGGTCGAATCTGCGCTGCGCGCTGGTGGACGGCGAGGTGACTTGCTGTTCTGCAGCCCCGCCGAGTTGACCTTCGTGTCGCGCCAGGCTGCGACGAGGGCGATCGCCACCCGCACGGCCGTGGTCGCAGTCGGTGGCGACGGCACGCTCAACACCGTGGCGCAGGCCGCACACGCCTCGGGCTGCGCCATGGGTGTGGTGCCACAGGGCACCTTCAACTACTTTGCCCGCACGCACGGCATACCCGCAGACCCGGCCGACGCGGTGAGCCTTCTGCTGCGTTCGGCTCCGGTACCGGTTCAGGTGGCCGGCATCAACGACCGCGTGTTCCTGGTCAACGCCAGTCTCGGGCTCTATCCTGAACTGCTGGAAGACAGGGAAGCCTACAAGTCCCGCTTCGGTCGCAGCCGCTTTGTGGCGTTCGTGGCAGCCTGTGGGACTTTGCTGCGTGCGCAGCGCCGCTTGCGATTGCACATCGAGACCGGTGGCAAGGTGCGCGACATGCAGACCTTGACGCTCTTCGTGGGCAACAACCGTCTGCAGTTGCAGCAGTTCGGCGCGGAACCCGATGACACCCTGGCCGGCACGCCAGGCGACGGCAGCATGGCCGCGCTGGTGCTGCGGCCTATCGGAACGCTGTCGATGATCGGCCTGATGCTGCATGGCGCCATGGGCAGGCTGGGTGAAGCCGCAGGCGTGGAGCGCTTCGAGTTCGAGCACCTGGTGGTGCGGCCTACGCTGCCGCAGGGCCGCAGCGGGGTGAAAGTCGCCTTCGATGGCGAAGTGACGATGATGCGTGCGCCACTGGACTTCCGGGTGCTGGCCAAACCACTGTACCTGCTGATGCCACAGCGCGACGCTGCCGTTGTCGACGCCCGATCCAGCGCCGAAGGGGCAGCGCAGTGAGCGTCCTGCTACAGATTTCCGACACGCACTTTGGCACCGAGCAGGGCGCGGTCGTCGAAGCCCTGGGCACGCTGGCTCACGAGCAGCGTCCTGATGTGGTCGTGCTGTCAGGCGACATCACACAGCGCGCCCGCCCGGCCCAGTTCCGGGCTGCACGCTCGTTCGTGGACCGTCTGGGAGCTCCCGTGCTGGCCGTCCCAGGCAACCACGACATCCCGCTCTTCGATTTGTGGGCGCGCCTGCGCAGCCCGTATAGGCGGTACAGCGCCGCGTTCGGCACGGATCTCGAGCCCGTGCATCGCTCTGCTGAACTCCTGGTGGTGTGCGTCAACACCACGCGATCCTGGCGACACAAGAATGGTGAGGTATCCGCGTCGCAGATCGACCGTGTCGCGCGACTTGTGGCGCATGCCGACTCCGCGCAGCTGCGCGTGGTCGTGGTGCACCAGCCTATAGCCGTCACGCGTGCCGAGGACGAGCCCAACCGACTGCGCGGGCATGCGGCCGCTCTGCACCCTTGGGCTGAAGCCGGCGCCGACCTCGTCATGGGCGGTCACATCCACCTCCCCTACGTCATGCCGCTGCAAGGCCTGGGGCGTCCGCTCTGGGTCGTGCAGGCGGGTACGGCCGTCTCGTCCCGAGTGCGTGATGGCATACCCAATTCGGTGAATCTGCTGCGCTGGGGCGCGGATGCGGCGCCAGGATGCTGTCGGATCGAGCAGTGGGACTACAAGGCCAGCGACCGGGCTTTCCGGCTCGCCAAGGTCAGTGAGGTCCGACCGAACCGGGGGTGAGTGCGGCTTTGCAACGCGCGCACCCTCTTCCGGCGAGTTCGTATTTTCCTGAATTGGATTATCGAAAGTGTCGCTTCCTCCGAAGCACGACAGGACACACATTCCAGGCTGTCGTCACTTCCGATCCCACCCCCCATGAATCCTTCTTTGCGCTTTGCGTCCCTTGTCATTGCCCGGATCGAGCAGAGCCTGCGCTTGCTGAAGGAGGATCTCAGGCAGTGGGTGCCACAGCAAGCGCCGGTGCTCGTGCCCATCCCGATCTCGGCCAAACGTCGTACACGCCCGTCCGATCGCCGGCATCCCGCCCGGGGCGATTGAGTCCGAAACCCAGCTTGTCACCTCAGAGACTCACACTTTTCGGCGGAGACCCACCGTGCGCAGCTACCCCCACAACAGCCCAGAAGCCGCCGCGCGCATCGTCGCGCTGGTGCTCATCTCCGACGGTCACGTGTGCAGTTCCGAGTTCCACATCCTCAAGCAGTTGGGCGCGGATCGCGAACTCGGTCTGGAACCGCAGCTCCTGCCGCACATCGTCCACACCCTGTGCGAAGAGCTCCTGGCGGGCGGGCACGAGACCGGTTCGCTCATGGGCAATGTCGATGACAGCGCCCTGGCGTCATTGATGGCCGAGATCTCCGATCCGGCGCTGCAGAGGAAGGTGCTGCGTCTGTCCCTGGCCGCGGCGCGGGCCGATGGCCATCTCGCCGACGGCGAAACCTGGGTGGTGGAGGCCGCGCGACACCACTGGAAGCTGCTCGATGGAGAGGAGCCGAGCACCACGAAGGTGGCCAATCGCCACGCTGCCTGACCGGAGTCGAGCGAGACACCTCTAGAGCCG
>JBIIED010000058.1:0-13976 GCA_044237995.1 Rubrivivax sp.
ACGCGGCGCTGGACACCACCGCCGGCGAGCGCGAGCGCGGCTCGCTGGAGCCGCTGCTGATGACGCCCGCCTCGCCGTTTGCGCTCACGCTGGGCAAGTGGGCAGCAGTGGCGAGCCTGGGCATGCTCGTGGCGGTGCTCGCCTGCCTGAGCTTCCTGCCTGGGCAGTGGCTGCTGCGCAGCGAACTGCTGGCGGCGATGTTTCGTTTCGGCCCGCGCGAGGCGATGTGGTTCCTCGCCTTGCTCGTGCCGCTGGCCGGGGCGCTGGCGGCGGTGCTGATGGTCACGTCGATCCGCTGCAAGAGCTTCAAGGAGGCGCAGGCCAACTCCACCCTCGTGCTGCTGGCGGTGAACCTCGTGCCGCTGGTGCAGGTGTTCGGCCGCGGCGGCGAGGAGCCTTGGCACCTCTGGGTGCCGGCGCTGGCGCAGATGACGCTGATGACGCGCGTGCTCAAGGGCGATGCCCCGGGCCTGCTCGATACGCTCGTGCCGCTGCTCGTGTGCGCCGCCCTGGCCGGGGCGAGCCTCGTGTGGATCGCCCGCACGCTGCGCCAGGCGGCGGTCAAGTAAGCGGCCGGGCCTGAGCCTGCACAGGCTCGCGTGCGTCGTCACGCGGGCCGGGCGCCGCCCCGGGCGCTGTCTGTGCCTCGAGCCGCGCGAGCCAGTGCAGGGCGTGCGCAGCATCGGGCCCGCACATCGCCAGCGCTGGCTGCAGCGACACGCACACCGCCGGGCGCTCGGGCCGGCCGAAGAGCCGGCAGCGCGCCTGGTCGTCCAGTTGCACGCAGCGCACGCCTGCGGCCTTGCCTTGCGGCATGCCCGGGATGGGTGAGCTGATCGATGGCGCGATGCAGCAGGCGCCACACGCGCCGCGGCAAGCCGCAGCGGATGCCGGGGTGGAGCCTTCGAGGCGCTGCGGCGGTGATGGCTGGTTCATCTACTTTGACTATTGATGTGTAATTGTCAATAGCATTGATTCCGAATCCGGGCGGCACGCCTGGTGCGCACCTCCCGCGGCGCGGGCCTGACTTTGCCCGATGCCCTGGCGCGCCGCCTGCCTGGGCCACCTAGAATGTCGGGTTCGCTGCACGAGCCCCACCTCCATGCTGTTTCCGAAAGCTTTCGACATCATCGTCGTCGGCGGCGGACACGCCGGGACGGAGGCTGCGCTGGCCGCTGCGCGCATGGGGTGTTCGACGCTGCTGCTCACGCACAGCATCGAGACGCTCGGCCAGATGAGCTGCAACCCCTCGATCGGCGGCATCGGCAAGGGCCATCTCGTCAAGGAAGTCGATGCGCTGGACGGGGCCATGGCGCAGGCCACCGACGAGTCCGGCATCCAGTTTCGCATCCTCAATGGCTCCAAGGGTCCGGCGGTGCGGGCTACGCGAGCCCAGGCCGACCGGGTGCTCTACCGCGCGGCGATCCGCAGACGGCTCGAGAACCAGCCGGGGCTGTGGCTTTTCCAGGCCGGTGTCGACGACCTCACGGTCGAGGGTGGCCGGGTCACCGGAGCGGTCACGCAGACCGGGCTGCACTTTGCGGCGCGCGCAGTGGTGCTCACCGCCGGCACCTTCCTGGACGGGCGCATCCACGTCGGGCTGCAGAACTACGCCGCCGGCCGCGCCGGAGACCCGCCTGCGGTGCGGCTGTCGGCACGCCTCAAGGAGCTTGCGCTGCCCCAGGGGCGCCTGAAGACTGGCACGCCTCCCCGTATCGACGGGCGGACGATCGACTTCTCGCGGCTGCAGATGCAGCCTGGCGACGGCATGCCCGGCGCGGACGGTCGCGCGCCGGACGGGCCGGTGCCGGTCTTCAGCTTCCTAGGTCAGCCGGACCAGCATCCGCAGCAGCTGCCTTGCTGGATCACACATACCAACGCCCGCACCCACGAGATCATCCGCAGCGGCTTCGACCGCAGCCCGATGTTCACGGGCGTCATCGAGGGGGTGGGGCCGCGCTACTGCCCGAGCATCGAGGACAAGATCAATCGCTTTGCCGACAAGACGAGCCACCAGATCTTCCTCGAGCCCGAAGGCCTGACCACGCACGAGTTCTATCCCAACGGCATCTCGACCTCGCTGCCCTTCGACATCCAGCTCGCCGCCGTGCACTCGATCGCCGGACTCGAGCAGGCGCACATCCTGCGGCCGGGCTATGCCATCGAGTACGACTACTTCGACCCGCGCGAACTGCGGCCGAACTTCGAGACGCGTGCGATCGACGGACTCTTCTTCGCCGGGCAGATCAACGGCACCACCGGCTACGAGGAGGCGGCGGCCCAGGGCCTGTATGCCGGCGTGAACGCCGCGCTGCAGGCCAGCGGACGCGAGCCCTGGTTGCCGCGACGCGACGAGGCCTACCTGGGCGTGCTGGTCGACGACCTCGTCACCCGGGGCGTCACCGAGCCTTACCGCATGTTCACCAGCCGCGCCGAGTACCGGCTCCAGCTTCGCGAGGACAACGCGGACATGCGCCTGACCGAGGCCGGGCGCCAACTCGGGCTGGTCGACGACATCCGGTGGGGGGCGTTCAATCGCAAGCGCGACGCTGTTTCACGTGAAACAGAGCGCCTGCGCACGGCCTGGGTACACCCGGGCGTCCTCGTGGCCGAGGACGCGACGCGCCTGCTGGGCAAGCCACTCGAGCATGAGCACAGCCTGCTGGAGCTGCTGCGCCGGCCCGGGGTGAGCTTCGACACCGTGGCCGAGATCGCAGCACGGGCCCGCCCCGAAGCGGGTGTTTCACGTGAAACACTGGTGGCCGAACTGGGCACCGAGCTTGCCGGCCAGGTGGTGGAGCAGGTCGAGATCGCCACGCGCTACGCGGGCTACATCGACAAGCAGCACGAGGAAGTGGCGCGTGCCGCACACCACGAGAACCTCGCGCTACCCGAGGATCTCGACTACGGCGCCGTGCGGGCACTTTCCTTCGAGGTGCGCCACAAGCTGGCCCAATACCGGCCGCGCACCCTCGGTCAGGCCTCGCGCGTGCCCGGGGTGACGCCTGCGGCCATCTAGCTGTTGCTCGTGCATCTGAAGAAGGGGCGGCTGCGCTCCCTGATCGGCGACGCCGCGTGAGGCGAGCGCCGAACCTTCGGCCTGGGTGGGCTGCGACCCAAGCAGCGCCGCGGGCAGCACCCCAGGCAGTGCCTCAGCCAGCCCCCCAGGCAGCACTCCAGGCACCACCCACCGCTGGCCCAGCGCTTGGGCGCGACGCACTGGCTGCCCGGCTTGAGGAGGGCGCGCATGCGCTCGGGCTCGTGCTCTCGCCCGTGCAGTGCACCCGGCTGCTGGACTACCTGGACCTGCTCTCCCGTTGGGGCCGCGTCTACAACCTCACGGCGGTGCGCGAGCCGGGTCAGATGCTGACGCAGCATCTGCTCGACAGCCTGGCGGTGTGGCCCGCGCTTGGGCGTGCGCTCCAGGCGCGAGTGGAGCCAGCTGCGGGAGCGGCGGGAGCTGCAGGGGCGACCAGGGCGACCGAGGCGACCGAGGCGACCGAGGCGACCGAGGCGACCGAGGCGACCGAGGCGACCGAGGCGACCGAGGCGACCGAGGCGACCGAGGCGACCGAGGCGACCGGGCCGAGTGGCCAGCCGAGCTTGTCGTCGTCCCCTCCCATCCCCGGGTCGCCCAGTGGCCTGGAAGGCGAGCCTGCTGCCCGGCTCCTGGACGTCGGCAGCGGAGCCGGGTTGCCGGGTGTCGTGCTGGCCATCGTGGCGCCCGCCTTGCACGTGACTTGCGTGGACACTGTGGGCAAGAAGGCAGGCTTCGTGCGGCAGGCCGCCGCCGAGCTGGGCCTGGCGAACCTGCGTGCGCAGCATGCCCGTGTGGAAGCGCTTGCCACACCCGAGCCCGGCGCAGGCTTCGACGTCATCACCTCGCGCGCCTTTGCATCGCTGGCCGACTTCGTGCAGGCCAGCCAGTTGCAGCTCGCGCCGGGGGGCGTCTGGATGGCGATGAAGGGCCAGGTGCCCGAAGAAGAAATGTCTGTTCTGCCAGAGTCGGTCGAGGTGTTTCACGTGGAACAACTGGTGGTGCCCGGGCTTGCAGCCCGGCGCTGCCTGGTTTGGATGCGGAGGCGGGGATGAGGATCAAGCAGATTTCAGGTGGCGACCGAGCGGGCCTGATCCGCGATCGCTGTGCACGGGTCACCGAGCGAGGGCATGGCCGTTGTGTGGGGGGCGTGCCAGGCGGTCGCCGGGCGCGCCTCCGGGCGGTCGGGATGGCCAGCCTGGTGAGCCTGGCGAGCCTCGGGGGGTTGGCGGGGTCGGGGGGCATCGCCGGCAGCGTAGGTGCCGTGAGCGTCTTGGGTGTGGCGGGACTGACGGCCTCCGTCGCTGCCCACGCCGCGCCCGCGCAGGCTTCGGGGCTTTCGCCGCTGAGCTCGCTGCCTGCCCTGGAGGTGCCGCCCTACATGGGCACCTGGTTCCAGGTGGCTCTTTTCCCGAACCGCTTCCAGGCACAGTGCGTCAGCGACACGACCGCTACCTACCGTCAGCTTCCCGACGGGAGCGTGGAGGTGGCCAACCGTTGCCGCACCGCAGACGGGCGCCTCGACGAGGCCGTCGGCCGTGCGCGGCCCACCGGGGTGCTGCGCGGCACGGCGCTGGCCCCCGCGCAGCTCGAGGTCAGCTTTCTGCCCGAGTGGATCCGCTGGCTGCCCGTGGGGTGGGGCACCTACTGGGTGATCCAGCTGGCTCCCGACGGACGCTACGCGGTGGTGAGCGAGCCCACGCGCCAGTACCTGTGGGTGCTGTCTCGCACGCCGCGGCTCACGCCGGAGGACGAAACTGCGATACGCTCCCGCCTCATCGAGCAGGGCTTCGCGGCCGCACTGGCGCGCTGGCAGGCGCATCCGCACGGCCCGTCTTCACGTTAGTGGCTTGCAGCGCGGTGCGCTCTCGCCAGCCCGCCGCGCCAGCCGCCTCGGGCCAGCCCCGTCGGCTGGCTGGCCGCCTGGCTCGCAAGTCCTGTCCGCAGCCGTCGTCACCCACAAGTCCCGCCTGACCCCTTTCCCCCGATGCTCGGCATATCCGATTTCGGCACCTTCTGCGCCTCGGTGCTGCTCTTTCTCGTGCTGCCCGGCCCGGGCACCTTCGCGCTGCTGACTTCCACCGCGCAGGGTGGCATGCGCGCCGGAGCGGCCGCCACCGCCGGCGTTCTTCTGGGCGACCAGGTGCTGCTGTGGCTGGCGGTCGGCGGCGTGGCCGCTTTGCTGGCGGCCCATCCGGGCTGGTTTGGAGCGATCCAGTACGCCGGTGCCGCCTATCTGGCGTGGATCGGGCTGCAGCTGATCGTGCGGCGCGAGGGTGCGCCTTCCGTGGTGCACATCACGCCGGGTCACTACCTGCGCCAGGCACTCCTGATCACGTTGCTCAACCCGAAGGCGATCGTCTTCTACATGGCCTTCTTCCCGCTCTTCATCGACCCTGCACGCCACCAGGGCCTGGTCACCTTCGGCGCGATGGCGGCCACGATCGCGCTGATCTCGGCTGCCTACTGCCTGACGCTGTGTGCGCTGGCCGACCGGGTGCGCGCCCAGGTGCGCACCCATCGGCGGCTGGTGCGCTGGCTCGAGAGGGGGGCAGGCGCCTGCCTGATCGGGTTTGGCATCAAGCTGGCAGCCCCCTGACACCCTGGAGCGGCGATGCGCATCTACTGTGTGGCCAATCAGAAGGGCGGAGTCGGCAAGACCACCACCGCCGTCAACCTTGCGGCAGGCCTGGCCCAGGTCGGCCAACGCGTGCTCCTGGTGGACCTCGACCCCCAGGGCAACGCGACCATGGGCTCGGGTGTGGACAAGCGCCAGCTCGAGCTCAGCGTCTACGACGTGCTGCTCGAGGCGGCCGGAGTTGCCGAGGCCCGGCAGCGCAGCCAGGCCGGGGGTTACGACGTGCTGGGTGCCAACCGCGATCTCGCGGGTGCCGAGCTCGAGCTCGTCGGGTTGGAGCGGCGCAACGAGCGGCTTCGCACCGCGCTTGCGGCCGTGGCCGCCGATCACGACTTCGTGATCGTCGACTGCCCTCCCTCCCTGAGCCTGCTCACCCTCAACGGCCTGTGCAGCGCGCACGGGGTGATCGTGCCGATGCAGTGCGAGTACTTTGCGCTCGAGGGCTTGTCCGACCTCGTCAACACCGTGCGCCAGGTGCATGCCAACCTCAACCGTGATCTCAAGCTGATCGGGCTGCTGCGCGTGATGTTCGACCCCCGCATCACGCTTCAGCAACAGGTGAGCGAGCAGCTCAAGTCGCACTTCGGCGACAAGGTCTTCGACACCGTCATCCCGCGCAACGTGCGGCTGGCCGAGGCGCCGAGCTACGGCCGACCGGGCCTGGTCTTCGATCCGTCCTCCCGTGGGGCCCAGGCCTACCTGGCGTTCTCCCGGGAGCTGGTGCAGCGCCTGCAGCAGGGCCCCGCGTGACGGCCTGCGTGGCCGACCCGCTGCCCGAGGGCGTCAGCCTGACGCTCGTGGAGCAGGTGGAGGCGGCCGGGCTGCGCGCGAGCCAGCCGCCGGAGCAGTTCGACCTCGACGGCTGGCTGCTGCGCCGTCTTCCCGGCAAGGCCAAGCGCGCCCGGTGCGTCAACGCCCTGCGCGCAGGTGAGCGCTCACTCGATGAGAAAGTTGCCGAGTGTGTGCGCGTGTACCGCGAGGCCGGGCTGCCGTGCTACGTGCGCATCACCCCCTTCAGCGCCCCGGTGGAACTGGACCAGGTGCTGGCCGCGCGCGGCTGGGCTCTGCACGATGCAACGCGCGTGCTCGTTCACCCCCGGCTGGCGGATCTGCCCCCCATCGAGCAGCCAGCGGGGCTGATCGCCCAGGACGCCGGAGCCGACGACTACGCTGCCGTGGTGGGCGCATTGCGCGGGTCGAGCCCGATGGAGATCGCCGCACACGCCCGGCGCCTGCTGGCTTCGCCGGTGCCGTACAAGGGTCTCGTCTGGCGCGAGGCGGCCGCGCAGGTGCTCGGCTGTGCCCAGGTCGCCCGAGACGGCGATCTCGCCGGCCTCTACGACGTCTTCACTGCGCCGGCCTGGCGCGGGCGGGGGCTGGCCACCGCGCTGTGCGCCACCGTGCTGCGTCAGGCGCTGCAAGCCGGCGCGCGCATCGGCTACCTGCAAGTCGATGCCGGCAACGAGCCCGCGCTCCAGGTGTACCGAAAGCTCGGCTTCGTCGATGCCTACGGCTACCACTACCGCCTGGCACCGGAAGACGAGGCGAGTGCTTACTGACTCGAAGGCCCGCGCGCTGGCGTGGGCGCCGGCACGGGTCTTCTCAGGCGCCCAGCCCGGCTGCCTCGTCCCAGCCCAGCCGCACGTTCATGGCCTGGATCGCTGCCCCGCTGGCACCCTTGCCCAGATTGTCCAGCCGCGCCACCAGCAGCGCCTGCCCGGACCCGCCGAAGACGAAGATGTCGGCGCGGTTCGTGTCGTTGCAGCCCTGCACGTCGAAGAAGCCGTCGGCCAGCGTGTCGGGGTCCGACAGGGGCATCACGCGCACGAATCGTTCGCCCGCGTAGCGCTCCTCCAGGACACGGTGCAGCGTGGCGGCGGTGGCGCCCGGGGCGAGTTGCGAGAGATGCAAGGGCACACTCACGGCCAGGCCCTTGTAGAAGGCGCCCACCACCGGCACGAACAGCGGGCGAGCCTGCAGGCCCGTGTGCGCCATCATCTCCGGCAGGTGCTTGTGGGCCAGGCCGAGGCCGTAGGGCCGAGGGGAGGCCAGCCGCGGATCACCCCCGGGCTGGGCGGCGGCCTCGTACTGGGCGATCATCTTCTTGCCCCCGCCCGAGTAGCCGGTGAGGGACGTCGCCGAAACGGGCAGCGCCGGTGAGACCAGCCCTGCGTCCACGAGCGGGCGCAGCAGCAGGATGAAGGCGCTGGCGTGGCAGCCCGGGTTGGCGATGCGCGTGGCACGGCGCAGGGCGTCGCGCTGTCGGGCTGCGAGCTCGGGCAGGCCGTAGACCCATCCCGGCACCGTGCGGTGCGCCGTGCTGGCATCGATCACGCAGGTGCGGGGGTTCGTCACCTGCGCCGCCGAGGCGCGCGCCGCGTCGTCGGGCAGGCACAGGAACGCGACGTCGGCGGCATTGAGCAGGCGGGCACGCTCGGCCTCGTCCTTGCGGCGCTCGGGATCGATGCGCAGAAGTTCGATGTCGGCGCGGTGCGCGAGCCGCTCGTGGATCTGCAGACCCGTGGTGCCTTCCTGTCCGTCGACAAAGACCTTCGTTGCCATCGCGTGCCTTCCTGCAACGCCTGCCGGGTGGGACGCCCACCGAAACAGGCTGCCGCACGAGCATAAGCGATGCCGCGGCCGCCTCGCCGGTGCGTGCCGCGCGAAGCGTCAGGGCCGTCTCGTGCGCGCATCGGCCGCGCGGTGGTGGACAATCGCGCCCCATGGTGGACGCATGGTGACGAAGAAGAAGGGCCTGGGCCGGGGCCTGGAGAACCTCCTGGGCCCGCAGCTCGCGGAGCCGGGCGAGGCCACGCTCGTGCCCACCTCGCTGCCGCTGGAGCGGCTGCAGCCGGGCAAGTACCAGCCGCGCACGCGCATGGACGAAGGCGCGCTCTACGAGCTCGCCGAGAGCATTCGCGCCCAGGGCGTGATGCAGCCCGTGCTCGTGCGCCCCGTCGGGCCGCCCGAGGCCGGGCGCTACGAGATCATCGCTGGCGAGCGGCGCTTCCGGGCCGCGCGCCTGGCGGGCTTGGCCGAGGTGCCGGTGCACGTGCGCGAGGTCGGCGACGAAGCCGCCGCGGCGATGGCGCTCATCGAGAACATCCAGCGCGAGGACCTCAATCCGCTGGAGCAGGCCAAGGGGCTGCAGCGTCTGGTGAGCGAGTTTGGCCTCACGCACGAGCGCGCTGCGCAGGCCGTCGGCCGCTCGCGCAGTGCGGCCACGAACCTGCTGCGCCTGCTGCAGCTTGCTCAGCCCGTGCAGGCCATGCTCATGGCCGGCGACCTCGAGATGGGGCACGCCCGCGCGCTCCTGGCGCTCGAGCCGGCTCAGCAGATCCTGGCCGCTGCCGAGGTGGCCTCGCGCAAGCTCTCCGTGCGCGAGACCGAGAAGTTCGTCGCCACCACGCTCAAGCCCGGGCGCCAGCAGCCGTTGCTGCGCATGAAGGCCGACAAGTCACGCGACCTGGTGCGCATCGAGGAGCAACTCGCCGACCGGCTCGCCGCGTCGGTGGAGATCCGCGTCAAGCGCCGCACGCGGCGCGGCGAGGCGGGCGAGATCGCCATCGCCTTCGGCTCGCTGGAGGAGCTCAACGGGCTGCTGGAGCGTCTTGGGGTGAGCGACGCCTGACCCAGGCCAGCCACAGCAGCGCCCCGCTCACGAGCCCGATGGGCACGAGCGAGCCCAGGTTCAGCCACGTCCAGCCCTGCGTCGTCACGAGCGCGCCGGAGGAGAAGGACGTCACCGCCATCGTCGCGAAGACGCAGGTGTCCATCGCGCCTTGCGCCTTGTTCTTCTCCTCGGGGCGGTAAGCCTCGGTGAAGAGGGTCGTGGCGCCGGTGAAGAGGAAGTTCCAGCCCACGCCCAGCAAGGCCAGCGCCACGAGGAACTGCATCAGGTCCACGCCTGAGAGGGCCACCGCCACGCACAGCAGGTTCAGGCCCGCGCCCACCCCCATCACGGGCAGCGCGCCGAAGCGCTTGATCAGGTGCCCGGTGAAGAAGCCCGGCACGAACATGCCGAGCACGTGCCACTCGAGCACGAGCGCAGCGCGTTCGAAGGGGTGCTGGCATTGCTGCATGGCAATCGGCGTGGCGGCCATCAAGAGGTTCATCACGCCGTAGCCGAGTGCGCCGGCGGCCACCGCGACGAGGAAGATCGGCTGCCGCGCGAGTTCGGCGACCGAGCGCCCCGTGCTCGCCCCGGGCGCGGGCGCGTGGTGTTCGGGGAATCGGATGAACGACAGCGCCACGAGCGAGGCCAGCGCCACCGGGATCAGCGCCAGGTACGAGCCCACGAAGGGTTCGCCCGCGGCCAGCCGCGTGGCGCTGGCGAGGTTGGGCCCGATGAAGGCGCCGATGATCCCGCCGGCCAGCACGAGCGAGATGGCGCGCTCCTTGAAGGCAGGCTGCGCGAGCTCGGGCCCGGCGAAGCGGTACAGCGACGCGTTGGCGCTGTAGAAGCCCGCCACCAGCGTGGCGGCCACGAGCAGCCAGAACTGGCGTGTGTGCGCGGCGTAGGCGCACAGCGCCGCCGAGAGCACGGCCACGAGCAACCCGATCTGGAACGAGCGCTTGCGACCGTGCGCGCGCTGCACCCGCGCCACCATCGGGGCGCTGAACGCGGCGCCGACCACGTACCCCATCACCGGCAGCGTGGCCATCCACCCCACGGGGGCCAGGGCCAGGCCCATGAGGCCGTTGATCGCGATGAAGGTGACGTTGTTCGTCAGGAACATGCCCTGACAGAACGCGAGCAGGAGCACGTTGCGGTTCATCCGACCCATCGTCTCACAGTCACGAGGGCGCGGGCCGCAAGGCCGACGAGTCGGCTCGGCCGCAGCTGCCGCAGCCCTGGGCCGAGCAGCTAGAGCGTGAAGATCTTGCCCGGATTGAGGATGTTCTTCGGGTCCAGTGCGCGCTTGAGGGTGCGCATCATCGCCACCGCCCCCTCGCCGGCCTCCTCCACGAGAAAGCCGATCTTGTGCAGCCCGATGCCGTGCTCGCCCGTGCAGGTGCCCCCCATCCCGATTGCGCGCTGCACCATGCGCTGCGACAGCGTCTCGGCCGTGGCGCGCTCGGCGGCGTTGCCGTCCTTGACGAGGTAGGCGAGGTGGAAGTTGCCGTCGCCCACATGGCCGACGATGTAGTAGGGCAGCCCCGATTCATCGGCCTCGCTGACCGAGGCATCGATGATCTCGGCCAGGCGCGAGATGGGCACGCAGGTGTCGGTGGTGACGGTGCGGCAGCCCGGGTTGGCCTGCATGCCGGCGAAGTAGGCCTTGTGACGTGCCGTCCACAGCCGTGTGCGCTCCTCGGGCGTGGTGGCCCACTGGAAGCCCAGGCCACCGTGGTCGGTGGCAAGGGCCTGCACCGTCTCGGCCTGCTCCTGCACGCTTGCCGGGCTGCCGTGGAACTCCATCAGCAGCAGCGGGCTTTCCTGCAGGCCGAGCTGGCTTTGCGCGTTCACCGCGCGCACCGCGTTGGCGTCCAGCAGCTCGCAGCGCGCGATGGGCACGCCCATCTGGATCGTCTGGATCGTCGTGCGCACGGCCGCGTTCACGTCGGGGAACTGGCAGATGGCCGCGCTCACCGCCTCGGGCAGCGGGTGCAGCTTGAGCGTGACCTCGCAGATCACGCCGAGCGTGCCCTCGCTGCCCACCATGAGCCGCGTGAGGTCGTAGCCGGCGCTGGACTTCTTGGCGCGCGTGCCCGTGCGGATCACCTCGCCCGTGGCCGTCACCACCGTCAGGCCCAGCACGTTCTCGCGCATCGTGCCGTAGCGCACGGCGTTCGTGCCGCTGGCACGCGTGGCGGCCATGCCCCCCAGGCTCGCATTGGCGCCGGGGTCGATCGGGAAGAAGAGGCCCGAGTCGCGGATCTCGCGGTTGAGCTGCTCGCGCGTGACGCCGGCTTGCACCGTCACGGTCAGGTCCTCCGGGTGCAGCTGCACGATCTTCATCATGCGGCTCACGTCCACGCTCACGCCGCCTTGCACGGCCAGCAGGTGGCCCTCCAGCGAGGAGCCCGTGCCGTAGGCGATCACGGGCACCGCGTGCGCATCGGCCAGCCGCAGCACCGCGCTCACGTCCTCGATGCTCTCGCAGAAGACGACGACCTCCGGCGGCGTCACCGGAAAGGGCGACTCGTCGCGCCCATGCTGTTCGCGCACGGCCTGCGCCGTCGAGCAGCGCTCGCCAAAGCGCGCGCGAAGCGCCTCGAGCATGGCCGTGGGCACCGGGCGCGGCTCGACGACGGGCATCGCGTGGCTGGGCAGGGGTGCGTTCATGGCGATCGTCTCCTCGGGAGCGTGCGGGCGTGCATGGATGCGTGCCGGCGGGCGGGCGGGCGCGTGGCGCGGCGGCGTCGTGGAGCGATTCTAGGAGCAAGGCCGGCCTGCACGGGGCCCGCTGATACCATCCGCGGCCCTCGGCTTCCTTGCTGCCCGCACCCATGAGCAACCGCCTCACCCAGATTGCCACGCGCACCGGAGACGACGGCACCACGGGCCTGGGTGACGGCTCGCGCGTGCCCAAGGATCACCTGCGCGTACACGCGATGGGCGAGGTCGACGAGCTCAACTCCACACTCGGCGTGCTGCTGGCCGAGCCGCTGCCCGAAGACATGCGCGAGTTGCTCGTGACCGTCCAGCACGAGCTCTTCAACCTCGGCGGCGAGCTCTCGATCCCGGGCTACGTGCTGCTCAAGACCGAGGCGGTGCTTCGGCTGGACGAGGCGCTGGCGGCCTACAACGCACGGCTGCCGCGGCTCAAGGAGTTCATCCTGCCGGGAGGCACCCGCAGCGCCTCGCTGGCGCACGTGAGCCGCACGGTGGCGCGGCGTGCCGAGCGCGCGCTCGTGACGCTGGCCGCGCAGGAGGCCGTCAACGAGGCGCCGCGCCAGTATCTCAACCGCCTGTCGGACCTGCTCTTCGTGCTCGCGCGTGTGCTCAACCGCGCCAACCTCGACGGGCGCGGGGGCGACGACGTCTACTGGCACAGCCAGCGCCTGGCGCAGCAGCAGGACTGACCCTGCCGCTGGCCGGGGCCTGTCCCCGCCCGGCGCCCTGCCCGGTCAGCGGCCGCGGCGCTGGCGCACGGCCGCGCTGAGCGCCTCGAGCACCTGAACCGAGTCGTCCCAGCCGATGCACGCATCGGTGATGCTTTGGCCATAGGCCAGCTGAGCCGGGTCGTCCTGGCCGGGGCTGAACTTCTGCGCGCCGCCGTTCAAGTGGCTTTCCACCATTGCGCCGAAGATGCAGCGGCTGCCGCCAGCGACCTGGGCCGCGATGTCTTGCGCCACCTCGATCTGGCGCTGGTGCTGCTTGCTGGAGTTGGCGTGGCTGCAATCCACCATCAGCCGGCACGGCAGCTTCGCCGCCTCGATCTCGCGGCAGGCGGCCGCCACATGGGTGGCGTCGTAGTTCGGTGCCTTGCCCCCGCGCAGGATGACGTGGCAGTCCGGGTTGCCTGCGGTGTCGACGATCGCGACCTGCCCGTTCTTGTGGACCGACAGGAAGTGGTGCGGGCGCGCGGCGGCCTGGATCGCATCGATGGCGATCTTGATGTTGCCGTCCGTCCCGTTCTTGAAGCCGATGGGCGCCGACAAGCCCGAGGCGAGCTCGCGGTGCACCTGGCTCTCGGTGGTGCGCGCGCCAATGGCGCCCCAGCTCACGAGGTCGGCGATGTACTGCGGGCTGATCGTGTCGAGGAACTCACCGGCGGCGGGTATGCCCAGGCGGTTGATCTCCAGCAGCAGCTGCCGCGCGATGCGCAGCCCCTCGTGGATGCGGTAGCTCTCGTCGAGGTACGGGTCGTTGATCAGACCCTTCCAGCCTACCGTCGTGCGGGGCTTTTCGAAGTACACGCGCATCACGACCTCGAGCGTGTCGGCGAAGCGGGCGCGCTCGGCCTTCAGGCGCCGTGCGTAATCGAGGGCGGCCGCCGGGTCGTGGATCGAGCACGGGCCGATGATCACGAGCAGCCGGTCGTCTTGCCCCTGCAGGATGCGGCGCACGGCCTGGCGCGTGTCGCCCACGAGCTGCTCCACCGGCGTGCCGGCGATCGGGAAGAAGCGGATGAGGTGTTCCGGCGGCGGCAAGGGCGTCACCTGCCGGATGCGCTGGTCGTCGATGCGGCTCGTCTTCTCGGTGTGCGCATACCAGTCCTCGGCAGCGGTCGGAGCGGGGCGGTGCGGCATCGGGAGTCCTCCTCGGGGTGTGCGTCGTGCGGCGGGCGGGGCATGCTTTCGGGGGCCCGGAAAACAAAAAACCGCCGGGGTTGCCGGCGGTTTGTCTGGTTC
>JBIIED010000059.1:0-13961 GCA_044237995.1 Rubrivivax sp.
GGCAGCCGACACCGTGTGCACGGGCGCCCCGGCAAGGCCGGTGGTTGCCAGCAGCGCCGCGGCCTCGGCCGCCACTGCCTGCACGCGCGCGGCATCGGCACGGTCTGCCTTGGTGACCACCACCGTGGCCCCTGACACGCCCAGCAGCGCCAGCACGGCCAGGTGCTCGCGCGTCTGCGGCATCACGCCGTCGTCGGCGGCCACCAGCAGCAGCGCGTGGTCGATGCCGCTGGCGCCAGCGAGCATCGTGTGCACGAGCCGCTCGTGCCCGGGCACGTCGATGAAGCCGATGCGCGAGCCGTCCGGCACGTCGAGGAAGGCGTAGCCCAGCTCGATGCTGATGCCGCGCTTCTTCTCCTCGGGCAGCCGGTCGGTGTCCACGCCCGTGAGCGCCTTCACGAGCGTGGTCTTGCCGTGGTCGATGTGACCGGCGGTGCCGACGATCACGAAAGGGCCTCCTGCAAGGTGGCGAGTTGCGCCACGAAGGCCTGCGTGTCGGCCCCCTCCTCGAGGGCGCGCAGGTCCAGCCACAGCCGGTCGTCCGCGATGCGACCCACGACCGGCAGCGGCAGGTCGCGCAGCGCGCGGCCCAGCGCCTCCAGCGCCCGGCCGGCACCCTTGGCCTGCACGGGGCGGATCGCGAACCCCGCCGAGGCGAGCCGGTCCAGCGGCAGCGAGCCCGAGCCGATCTGGCCGCGCATCTCGGCCACCTCCACCGCATAGCGCGGGGCCAGCGCCTGCGCAAGCGCCGCCAGCAGGCCCTGCGCGTGCTGCCGGATCGCTTCCTGCGGCCGCGTCAGCAGGCGCAGCGTGGGCAGGTCGTGCGTGAGGCGCTCGGGCCGCAAGTACAGCCGCAGCGTCGCCTCCAGGGCCGCAAGCGGCAGCTTGCTCACCCGCAGCGCACGCTTGAGCGGAAACTTGCGGATGCGGCCGATCGTCTCGCGCGAGCCGACGATGAGCCCGGCCTGCGGCCCGCCGAGCAGCTTGTCGCCGCTGAAGGTCACCACGTCGCAGCCCGCGCGCAGCTTGTCCTGCGGCAGCGGCTCGTGCGGCAGCCCGTAGGCGGCCAGGTCGACGAGCGAGCCGCTGCCCAGGTCGGTGGCCAGCGGCAGGCCGCGCGCGTGCGCGATGCGCGCGAGATCGGCCTCGTCCACCGCAGCCGTGAAGCCCTGCACCACGTAGTTGCTCGTGTGCACCTTCATGAGCAGCGCCGTGCGCTCGCCGATCGCACCCTCATAGTCGTGCGGGTGCGTACGGTTGGTCGTGCCCACCTCCACCAGCGTGGCGCCGGCGGCAGCCATCACGTCGGGCATCCGAAAGGCCCCGCCGATCTCCACCAGTTCACCGCGCGAGACGATCACCTCGCGCCCGCGCGCCAGCGCCGCGATCGTCAGCAGCACCGCTGCCGCGTTGTTGTTGACCACCGTGGCCGCCTCGGCTCCGGTGAGCTCGCACAAGAGTTCCTCGACCACGCTGTCGCGGTCGCCGCGGCTGCCGCTTTCGAGGTCGTACTCGAGGTTGTTGGGCCCGCTCATCATGGCCACCACATGCTCGAGCGCCGGCTCGGCCAGCAGCGCACGGCCGAGGTTGGTGTGGATGACGGTGCCGGTGAGGTTGATGACGCGCTTCATGCGCGGCGCCAGTCGAACGGCCAGGCTCTGCGCGAGCGCAGCCTCGATCGAAGCTGCAGTGGCCTGGCTGGCTGGCAAGCTGCCTTCGACGGCGCGCGCGCGCAGGCCGTCCAGCAGCGCCCGGGCCTCCTGCGCCACGAGCGTATGGCCGTGCTCGGCTACCCATGCCGCGCCGGCGGGCGCACGCAGCAGGCGGTCGATCGAAGGCAGGTCCTTCGGGAGCGCCGGGCGGTCAGCAGGCTCCAGGGCGGCGGCGAGGCTGTGTGCCGGGGCCTTCGAACCGTCGACGACGGATTGCTCGGGCCGGGCCATCACGCCTGCCCGGGATCCGGCGGCGCCTCCTCGGGACCGGGGTCGCCGAAGAGGAGCATCAGGTTCACTCCGTGCCGGCGCTTGCCGGACTCCGACACCAGCAGGTCCAGCGTCAGGGTGGCCAGGTCGTCGGCCACCGCCTCGACCATCGGGTCACGGTCGGTGTGCACGATCTTGAGGTAGTGGCCGCACTCGTCGCAGGTCTCGGCCTGCACGGCCGCCGAGACCACGCCCTCGTTGCCCTCGGTCTTGGCGTCCTGCAGGGCCTGGTAGGCGAGCGACTTGGAGGACAGGCAGTGGCTGCACTTGATGCGCACCATGTGCCACTGCGTGGCGCACAGCGAGCACGTGAGGTAGCGCTGCCCGAGCGACTCTCCGCTCGTACGCGTGATGCTGGCCACCGGGCGGCTGCCACAGCAGGGGCACACGGTCTCGTCGTCGATGCGGCCGAAGGGCTGGCCGCCCGAGGTGGCGCCGGCCTGCACGGCCAGCACGAGGTGGGTCCAGTAGACCTGCAGTGCCGCCGCAACGAGCGGCGCGGCAGCCAGGTCCAGGCCCTTCATTACACCCGTGAGCAGGCAGTCGGCCTGGGCCTCGAGCCAGTCGTCATCGGCCTGCACGAGCCGGTCCATGACATCGCGCGCGGCTTGCGGGGCGCCATCGCGCAGCCCACCGAGCATGGATCGCAGCGCAGCGCGCCAGCCCGGGTCGCGCGGCCAGTCCACTGCCGGCAGCGGGGGGACGCCCATCTTCGCGGCGCGGTCGAGGGCCGCGCCGTCGAGCAGCGGCACAGACGGGAAGCCGGCAAGCGCCCCTTGCTGCGCGTGGGCCAGCTCGGCCATGAAGCGCAGGAAGTCCTCCATCGCGTGGCCGCGCGCGAGCTGGCGCAGCCGCATCTCGCGCTCGGCAAAGAGCGTGGCACGCTCGGGCCAAAGCAGGAAGGGCGTCTGCCCGCCCGCACGCGCGGCGATCTCCTCCGGGCTCATCACCCGCACGGTGGCCGTTGCACCCATCTGTGACATCCGTTCCTCGTTCACCTCAGCCGCCCGGGGTCATCCCGGGCTGCTCGCAGCAACGCTCTTTCGTTGCCTATTCAAGCGCACGGGCGCCCAAGGCGCCCGTGCCATTCTTCGAAGACCCCACGCTGCAGTTGGCGCGGGGCCAGCCAGGGGCATCAGCGACCCTTGGTCATCTCCTCGTGCCACAAGGGGTGGTTCGCCTTGGCCCAGCCCTCGGAGACGGTGCCGCGCGTCATGGCGCGAACCGTACCCTTGACCCAG
Organism: Rubrivivax sp.; assembly: GCA_044237995.1. Classification (GTDB taxonomy): domain Bacteria; phylum Pseudomonadota; class Gammaproteobacteria; order Burkholderiales; family Burkholderiaceae_C; genus Rubrivivax. Next base: position 3,224 of record JBIIED010000059.1, read on the forward strand.
ATTGCAGCGTAGACATGCATGATCGTGGCGAGGATCAGCACCACCGCGGCCACCGAGTGCAGCAGCACCGCGACGCGAAGCACCACCACGGGAAACAGCGGCGCGAACCACGGGCGCCAGAACATGATGCCAGTGACCAGCAGCACGGCCAGGCTGACGGCCATGGCCCAGAAGGTCATCTTCTGCCCGTAGTTGTACTTGCCCACGGGCGGCATGGCGGCCTTGTTGCCACGCAGCATCTCGCCCATCTTCTTGCTCCACTCGCGGTCGGCCGCCGTGATCACGTTCTCGCGCCACAGACGCATGAACAGGAACAGGAAGCCCACGCACATCAGCAACCCGAGCACGGGATGCAGGATGCGCGCCCACGAGCCGCCCCCGAAGAGGTGCACGAAGAAGAAGAAGGCCGGGTGGAAGAAGGCCAGGCCCGACAGGCCCGCGAGCACGAACATCAGCGCGATGAACCAGTGGTTCATGCGCTCCGAGTCGTTGTAGCGCCGAAGCATCTTGCCCATCACGCCTCCTCCTTCTCGGCCTTCTCTTCGACCGGCCCCACCTTCATGTAGTGGAAGAAGCCGGCCACCACCGCGCCGAGCATGCCCGCCACCGCAAGCGGCTTGGCCAGGCCCTTCCACAGCGACACCATCGGGCTGACCGACGGGTTCACGGGGAGGTCCTCGAGCTGCGGCTTGTCGGCGTGCTTGAGCACGTACATCACGTGCGTGCCGCCCACGCCCTCGGGGTTGTACAGCCCGGCGCTCTGGAAGCCTCGCTCCTTGAGTTCGCCCGCGCGCTTCGTGCCGTAGGACACCATGTCGTCCTTCGTGCCGAAGGAGATGGCGCCCGTCGGGCAGGTCTTCACGCAGGCGGGCTCCAGGCCCACGCCCACCCGATCGGAACACAAGGTGCACTTGTAGGCCTTGTTGTCCTTCTCGCTGATGCGCGGGACGTCGAAGGGGCAGCCCTTGACGCAGTAGCCGCAGCCGATGCAGTGCTCGGAGATGAAGTCGACGATGCCGTTGGCGTACTTGACGATCGCGCCCGGTGAGGGGCACGCCTTCAGGCAGCCAGGGTCCTCGCAGTGCATGCAGCCGTCCTTGCGGATCAGCCACTCGAGGCTCCCCTCCTTGGGCTCGACCTCGAAGAACTTCATCACCGTCCACTGGCTGGGGGTGAGGTCGTTGGGCTTGTCGACGTCATGCACGCCGATGCCGGTGCCGACGTCGTCGCGCAGGTCGTTCCAGTTCATGCAAGCCACCTGGCAGGCCTTGCAGCCGATGCACTTGGACTCGTCGATGAGCTTGGCCACCTGCGGCACCGCGGTGCGCACCTGAGGCGTGGGCAGCGTGGTGGCCGAGCGTGCCACCACGTCGAGGGATTGAAGACTGGCCATGGGTCCTCCTCAAGCCTTCTCGATGTTGACCAGGAACGCCTTGTACTCCGGCGTCTGCGAGTTGGCGTCGCCGACGAACGGGGTCAGTGCGTTGGCGAGGTAGCCGTTTTGCGTCACACCCTTGAATCCCCAGTGGATGGGGATGCCGACGTGGTGCACCTTCTTGCCGTTGACCTCGAGCGCCTTGATCCGCTTGGTGACCACGCAGGCTGCGCGCACCTCGCCCCGGTTGGAGCGCACCTTGACCATGTCACCCTGCTTGATGCCCTTCTCCTTGGCCAGCTCCTCGCCGATCTCGACGAAGGGCGCGGGCTGGACGATGGCATTGCTGCGCGAGTGCTTGGTCCAGAAGTGCAGGTGCTCGGTGAGCCGGTACGTGGTGGCCGCGTAGGGGAACTCCTCCTTCTTGCCGAAGGCCTCCATGTCGCCCTTGTAGACGCGCGCGGCCGGGTTGCTGACGGCCTTCGGGTTCGTCGGGCACATCAGGTTCACGCCCACTGGCGTCTCGAAGGGCTCGTAGTGCTCGGGGAAGGGGCCCTCGGCCATGCCCACCGCGTGCAGGCGCGCCACGCCCTCGGGGTTCATGATGAAGGCGCCCACTCCCTGGTCGGGGGCGGCGTCCGGACGCATGTCCGGCACGTCCGCACCACCGGCCCAGCTCGAGCCGTTCCAGGCCAGGTACTTGCGCGAGGGGTCCCATGGCTTGCCGCTGGCGTCGGCGCTGGCGCGGTTGTAGAGAATGCGCCGGTTCACCGGCCAGGCGTAGCCCCAGTTCGGGAACACGCCCAGCCCCGTGGGATCGCTCGCGTCGCGCCGGGCCGTCAGATTGCCCGTCGGCCCCCAGCAGCCGGAATAGATCCAGTTGCCGCAGGAGGTCGTGCCGTCGTCGCGCAACATCGCGAAGCTGGGCAGTTGGTCGCCCTTCTTCACGAGCACCTTGGGCGGCTCCTTCGGGTTCTTGGGGTCGGGCGGGGCGAGCACGTCGTCCAGCGCACGGCCGTTGATCTCGCGCAGCACCTCGCCCGGTTGGGGCAGGTTGCCGTTGAGATACGGCCAGGAGAGCGCGGCCACCGGCTCGGGCAGCGTGCCACCGTCCTTGGCATACATCGCGCGGAGCTTCATGAACAGCCGCGAGACGATCTCCGAGTCGGGCTTGGCCTCGCCCGGCGGGTCCACGGCCTTCTCCTTCCAGCTGATGACGCGGCTGGAGTTGGTGAAGGTGCCGGTCTCCTCGGCGAAGCACGCGGTGGGCAGACGGAAGACCTCGGTCTTGATCTCCTCGGGCTTGACGTCGTTGAGCGGGCCGAAGTTCTTCCAGAACTCGCTCGTCTCCGTCTCCAGGGGATCCATCACGACCAGGTACTTCAGCTTGGCCAGGCCCGAGGACAGCTTCTTCTTGTTGGGCACCGCCGCCAGCGGGTTGAAGCCCTGGCAGATGAAGCCGTTCATCTTGCCCTGCTGCATGCGCTCGAACATCGCCAGGATGTCGTAGGCGCCGTCGCGCTTGGGCAGCCAGTCGTAGGCGAAGTCGTTGTCCTTCGTCGCCGCGTTCCCGTAGTAGGCCTTCATCAGGCTCGTGTGCCACTTCGGGAAGTTCTGCGTGAAGGCCATCTGGTTGGCCCGCAGCGGCTTGCCCGTGCGCACCTCCAGGTACTTCGCCCGCGTGTCGTCGGCGTCCGTGGGTGCGCTCATGTAGCCCGAGAGGTTCTCGGGCAGCGCGCACATGTCGGTGATGCCCTGCACGTTGGCGTGGCCGCGCAGCGCATTCACGCCGCCACCGGGACGCCCCATGTTGCCCAGCAGCAGCTGGATCATGGCCATCGTACGGATGTTCTGCGAGCCATGGCTGTGCTGCGTCCACCCGAGGGCGTAGCAGATCGTCATCACCTTGTCCGTCGCCGAGGTGGCCGCCAGCATCTCGCACACCTTCAGGAACTGGTCCTTGGGTGTGCCGGTGATCTTGCTGACGAGCTCGGGCGTGTAGCGGGCGTAGTGCTTCTTCATCTGCTGGAAGACGCACTGCGGGTTCTGCAGCGTGTCGTCCGTCAGCACGAAGCCGTCCTTGCCGAGCTGGTAGCCCCAGGTCGACTTGTCGTAGCTGCGCTTGTCGGCGTTGTAGCCGCTGAAGAAACCGTTCTCGAACCCGTAGCCCTCCTTGACGAGGAAGGTCGCGTCCGTGTTCAGCTTGACGTAGTCAAGATGGATCTTCTCGTTGCTCAGCAGGTAGTTGATGACGCCCGCCAGGAAGGCGATGTCGGTACCCACGCGGATGGGCGCGTAGTAGTCGGCCACCGCCGCGCTGCGCGTGAAGCGCGGATCGACCACGACGAGCTTGGCCTTGCGGTGCTGCATCGCCTCGGTCACCCACTTGAATCCGCAGGGGTGGGCTTCGGCGGCATTGCCGCCCATGATCAGGACGAGATCCGTGTTCTTGATATCCGTCCACGAGTTGGTCATCGCTCCGCGACCGAAAGTCGGGCCCAGACTGGACACCGTCGGCGCGTGTCAAATGCGCGCTTGCGTATCGATCGCGACCATTCCCAGGCCGCGCGCCACCTTCACCGTGAGATAACCGGACTCGTTGGAAGCCGCCGACGAGGCGAGGATGCCGGTGGTGTTCCACCGGTTCACGGTCACGCCCTTGTCGTTGGCCTTGACGAGGTTCGCATCGCGGTCGGCCTTCATGTGCTTGGCCACGCGCGTGAGCGCCTCGTCCCAGGAGATGTTCTTCCACGCGTTGCTGCCGGGCTCGCGCACCTGCGGCACCTTCACGCGGTTGGGCGACTGGATCATGTCCATCACGCCCGCGCCCTTCGGGCACAGCGTGCCGCGGTTCACCGGGTGGTCCGGATCACCCTCGACGTGGATGATCGAGGCCTTGACGTTCTTGGCCTTGTCACCCAGCGTGTACATCACCAGGCCGCAGCTCACCGAGCAGTACGGGCAGATGCTTCGGGTCTCGGTCGTCCGGGCCAGCTTGAAGTTGCGCGTCTCGGCCAGCGCCGCAGTCGGCGAGAAGCCTAGCGCCACGAGACTGGAACCCACCAGCCCCGCTCCACTGACCCGGAAGAATTGCCTCCGGTCCATGTCCATGTTTGAGCGTCTCCTGCCCGGGGCTTCACGGCGACCCGGGCGCACGAGGTTGCACAGTGGCGGTCACGCCGCACGTGACATGGAGTCTGGCCTCCGCGCAAGGGGCAGCCAATCCGGGTGAGCCCAAGGTCTGAGCAGACAAGCGCGACAATTCGTCGCATGCGTGTCGCGTCAACTTGTCACTTCCAGGGCAATCCCTGACATGTCAGCCTTACACCCTCGATCTCCGCCCGATGGGGTCAGCGTGCGCCCTCTTGTCACCGGGCTCGTTCTGGCCGGCGGGCGGGGCAGCCGCATGGGCGGCGTCGACAAGGGTCTGCAGCTGCACGCGGGCCAGCCATTGGCCCGCCACGCACTGGAGCGGCTGCGCCCGCAGGTGGATGCGCTGATGATCAACGCCAACCGCAACCTGGAGGCGTATGCGCAGATGGGCGCACGCCTGGGCGCGCCGGTGCTTCAAGATGCCTGGCCGGAGTTCCCCGGGCCGCTGGCGGGCATGGCCGCGGGGCTCGCGCAATGCACCACGCCCTGGCTCGTCACCGTGCCGTGCGACACGCCGGGCTTTCCGGCGGACCTCGTCCAGCGTCTGGCCGATGCCGCGCTGGCGCAGGACGCCCAGGCTGCGATGGCTGCCACCGTCGAGCCCGATGGCAGCCTGCAGGGCCAGCCCGTCTTCTGCCTGCTTCACGTGTCGGTCCGCGCGAGCCTGGAGACCTTCCTGCAGCAAGGCCTGCGCAGGATCGACCGCTGGACGGCGCAGTTGCGCTGCGCGACGGTGGTGTTCGAGCACGCGAACGATTTCTTCAATGTCAACACACCCGAGGAACTCGAGCGCCTGGGTGCGCCCCGTGCCGGGCCGGGCGCACCAGGGACTTGAACCGGCTTACCGAGGGCTGCGCCCCAGCCGGGCCGGCACCTACAATTTGCCCGTGATGCGCGCTCTCTTCCACCGGCTCGCAATGAGCCTGGCCCTCGCGGCCACGGTCTTCGTGGCGGCCGTGCCGACACTGTCGCATGCACTGGTGCGGGCTGCCGGCTCGGCAGGCTGGGTGGAGATGTGCACCGCCCAGGGCTCGCTCTGGGTGAACCTGCGCGCGCAGGCGAACGCCGACGCGAACCCCGCCGGCACCACACCCGCCGAGGGCCTCGTGAGCTCGCTGGTCGAGCACCTCGAGCGCTGCCCCTGCTGCCTGAACGCGCCGTCTGGCATGGGCCTGCTGCGCCTGTCATCGGGCGTCGAGCCGGCTGCCGGTCTTGGCCATGGGCTGCCCGCGCACTTCCTCGATGCTGTGCAGGCCGTGCCCGCATGGTGCACCGCGCAGCCGCGCGCGCCGCCCGAGCGCGCCTGACACGAACCGGCCTGCCGCGAAGCGGCGGCCGCACCGACGTACCGGCCTGCCGCGCAGCGGCGGCCGCACCGGTTCGTTCGCACCTGCCATTCCTGCCCAGGCCACGCGTGGCCGGGCCCGCCTTCACTGCTTCCCCGGAGCCTTTCATGCACCCCCTCAAGCGCATCGCCCTGGCCTGCCTCGCGTCGGCCGCCACCTTCTCTGCCCTGCCCGCACACGCCCAGCTCACCGTCCAGGATGCCTGGGTCCGCGGAACCGTCGGCCAGCAGAAGGCCACCGGCATGTTCGCCCGGATCACCTCGGCCCAGCCGGCGCGTCTCGTCTCTGCCTCCTCGCCCGTGGCTGGCATCGTCGAGATCCACGAGATGGCGATGGAAGGCAACGTGATGCGCATGCGCGCCGTCACCGGGCTCGATCTGCCGCCGGGCAAGGCCGTGGAGCTCAAGCCTGGCGGATACCACGTGATGCTGATGCAGCTCAAGCAGCCGCTGGAGCCGGGCAAGACGGTGCCCGTCACGCTCGTCGTGGAAAGCGCGGGCAAGCGCGAGAGCATCGAGGTGCAGGCGAGTGTGCGCACGCTGGCCGGCCAGCCAGCGGCGGGCGGGCACAAGCACTGAGCCAGGTTGGCGTGGGGCCGGCGGAGGCGGGCCCCGCGGCGGTGGGCGCAGCGGTTCGTCTCGGGCTTGCCCCTGACATGCCATGAGTTCCACCGAGCTCCCCTGAATTCCCCTGAGGTGCCCGAAGGATCGGCCCGCGGAAAGCGTTGTATAACCTTGTATATCGCGCTTGGCCAACCCTTCCGGCATTCATGCCCCCTCCCTCCTCGGGTCTCCGCCTGCTGGCCGTGGTGTCGGCCTGGCTGGCCGCATGCTCCACCCACGCCGCCGAACTCACCGTCTCGGCCGCCTCGAGCCTCACGAACGCGCTGCGAGACGTGGTGCCGCTCTTCGAGGCCGCACACGCAGGCACCCGGGTGAACCTCAATCTCGGAGCCTCGGGTGCGCTGCTGGCGCAGATGACCCGAGGCGCGCCGGTGGACGTGTTCGTGAGCGCCGATGCCGAGACCATGGACCAGGCGCAGGCACGAGGCCTGGTGCGGGCGGCGCAGCGGCGCGAGTTGCTGGCCAACACGCTTGTGGTTGTCGTACCTGGGGCTTCCGGAGCTTCCAGGGCATCCGGGGCCTCGGACAGGCCTGGGCCCGCCGGGGTGGCTATGGCGCTCGCCGGCGGACCGAGCGGGCCGCGCACGCTGGCCGACCTGGTCGGCCCAGGCTACGCACGCATCGCCATCGGGCTGCCCGCCAGCGTGCCGGCCGGCCGCTACACCCAGGCTGCACTCGAAGCGGCGCAGCTGTGGAGCGTCATCAAGCCACGCATGGTCGGCGCCCACACCGTGCGCCAGGCCCTTGACTACGTGGCCCGCGGCGAGGCCGATGCCGGCTTCGTATACGCGACCGACGCCGCGCTCATACCCGGCAAGGTGCGCGTGGCCTTCACCGTGCCCACGGGCAAGCCCATCCTGTACCCGGTGGCACCCCTGGCCGCCAGCCCCAGCCCGCAGGCCGCCGCACGGTTCGTGGAGTTCCTCTTCACCCCGGCCGCGCAGGCCGTGTTCGCGCGCCACGGCTTCAGCCGGCCCTGAGCCCAAGCCGTGCACGCGCCCTGGCTTGCCGAAGCCCCGAAGCCCCCAAAACCCTGACAGGCTGCGAGTCACCCCATGCCCGAAGCCTGGACTGCCCTGGCCCTGACCCTGAAGGTCGCCCTCTGGGCCACCGCGCTGAACCTCGTGCTCGGCGTGGCGGTGGGCTTTGCCATGGCGCGGGCGCGCTTTCCCGGTCGCGAGTTGCTCGACGCGGTGCTGACGCTGCCGATGGTGATGCCGCCCACCGTGCTCGGCTACTACCTGCTCGTGCTCATCGGCAGCCAGGGCGTGGTGGGCGCCTTCCTGCTCGAGCAATTCGGCATCCGGCTCATCTTCACCTGGCAGGCGGCGGTGATCGCCGCCACCCTCGTCTCCTTCCCCCTCGTCTTCAAGGCCGCGCGCGCCGCCTTCGAGAACGTGGAGCCGCAGCTCGAGGACGCCGCGCGCACGCTCGGCGTGGGGGAGTGGGGGGTGTTCTTCCGCGTCTCGCTGCCGCTGGCCTGGCGCAGTACGCTCTCCGGGCTGCTGCTCGCCTTCGCGCGTGCACTCGGGGAATTCGGTGCCACGCTGATGGTGGCCGGGAGCATTCCGGGCCAGACGCAGACGCTTTCCATCGCCGTCTACGAAGCCGTGCAGGCCGGGCAGGACGACACCGCCAACTTCCTCGTGGCCGTGACCTCACTCACCTGCATCGCGGTGCTGCTCGGCGCGGGCCGCCTCGCGCCGGGGCGCGTGGCGCAACGGGCTTGAGGCACCGCGTGGAAGGGCATGCATTCCAGGACCAGGACGGACCGGGACATGGCAACGACAGGGCCGACGACATAGCCGACGACATGAGCCTCGAAGCCACCGACCCGCAGATGAAGGCGCTCGGCCCTCCACCAGCCCACGCGAGCCAACGCCCCGCGACCTGGGACGTGCATCTGCGCCGCATCCTGCAGCACGGCGCGAGCCGCTTTGCCCTGGACGTCGCCTTCACGAGCCACGCCCCGCGCGTGGTGCTGTACGGCCCCTCGGGCGCCGGCAAGACGCAGACGCTGCGCCTCGTGGCCGGCATCGGCCGGCCCGATGCAGGGCACGTGCGAGTGGCCGACCGCACGCTCGTGGACCGAGCTGCCGGCCTGTGTCTGAGCCCGCAGCAGCGCCGCATGGGCTGCGTGTTCCAGGACTACGCGCTGTTCCCCCACCTGAACGTGCGCCAGAACATCGCCTTCGCGCTGCACAGCGGCTGGCGCAACCCGCCGCGCACCGCCGGCACCGACCCGCGCTGCGAGCACTGGCTCGAGCAGCTCGCACTGCAGCCGGTGGCCGGCCTGTACCCGCACCAGCTCTCCGGCGGCCAGCGCCAGCGCACGGCGCTCGCGCGCGCCCTCGTGCACGGGCCTGCGGCGTTGCTCCTGGACGAACCCTTCGCGGCGCTGGACAAGCCGCTGCGCCAGCGCCTGCGCGAGGAACTGCTCGCCCTGCAGCAGCAGCTGCAGCTGCCGATGCTGCTGATCACGCATGACGACGACGATGTGCGCTGGCTTGCACAGCAGGTGGTGACGATCGAGCAGGGGCGGGTCACCGGCGTGTCGGCCACGCTCGGGGATGGCACATGAGGGCGCTGTCCCGCTCTCATGGGCGGATCCGGGGGCGCATCCGGGGGCGTATCCAGGGGCGCAACGCGCCAGGAGTGGGGCCATGAGCACCCCGCGCCCGCGCAAGCGCCGCCCCCGCGCGCTGGAAGTCGAGGGCTCGCTCTGGGTCGCTGTGGCGGGTGAACCGCTGGGCGGCCACGCCCGCATGGCGCTGCTGCGCGCGGTGGCCGAGCACGGCTCCATCACGCAGGCCGCCCGCGCCCTGGGCATCAGCTACAAGGGTGCGTGGGATGCCATCGATGCCATGAACACGCTCTCTGGCGAGCCACTCGTGGCGCGCGTGACAGGCGGGCGCGGCGGCGGCTCCACGCGATTGACCGCGCGCGGTGAGCGGTTGGTGGCGCGCTACGCTCAGGTGGAGGCTGTTCACCAGCGCTTCGTGGCCCTGCTGGCCGCCCACACCATGGACCTCGATCAGGATTTCTCCCTGCTGCAGGTGCTGAACGTGAAGACGAGCGCGCGCAACCAATGGCTGGGCACGGTGGCGGCCATCCGCGCCGGTGCTGTCAACGACGAGGTGGAAGTGCTGCTCCCGGGGGCCTGGCGGCTCACTGCCGTGATCACCCGCGAGAGCACCGAATCACTCGGCTTGCAGCCCGGGCAGCCCGTGATTGCGCTCGTGAAATCCTCGGCCGTGCTCCTGGCCACGGGATTGCAGGGTGCACGGGTGTCGGCCGGCAACCGCTTCGAGGGTACGGTGTGCCGCCTGCAGCCCGGCGCCGTGAACGCCGAGGTGACGGTGCAGGCCGCGCACGGGCTGGCGGTGGTGGCCATCGTCACGCAGCGCGCCGTGGAGGAGCTCGGGCTCGCACCGGGCGTGGAGGTGACGGCGCTCGTGAAGGCTGCAGACGTGGTGCTGGCGGTGGTGACGTGAGGCGCGGGCGGCGTTGAGCGCCAACATCCGCATCTCCGCCGCCAGTAAACGCTCTTGAAACGCTGGTGAAACGCCGCGCCTGCTCCAATGAGCGCCATGAGTACGTTCGAGAAGCCGCGTCGCGCCCTGGACGGCATCCCCTGGGCTCAGGCCCCCGATTCGAGCTCGGCGCAGGTGGAGCCGTCGGCACGCGCGCTGGCGCACCTGCAATCGGAGTTCAAGCTGGTTGAGCGCGCCCTGCGCATCGAGCGCGAACGGGTGGCCGAGCTGGCCGATTCGTGGGGCCACCATGCCTTCGCAAGCTTCCTGCGCGAGGAGATGGCCCGAGACGGCAGCGCAGACAGCTGAGGTCCCGCGGACCCGCCTTGCCACCTCCTGGTCAGGCCCGCGCAGTGGCCCCATAAAGCACCGCCCCCGCTGAGCCCGCCTGCTCGGCCTCTTCGGCGCGCAAGATCCTCCCACCCCCCAGGCTCCCCGCCTTCGGCGCCTCGCCCCCCGGCACCACGCGCACCGCGCAGTACTTGAACTCGGGGATCTTGGCCACGGGGTCGAGCGCGGCGTTGGTCAGGCGGTTCACCGCCGCCTCGGCCCAGCAGAAGGCGACGAACACCACACCCTCAGGCGTCCCGTCGTCGGCGCGCGCCCACAGGCTCACCTCACCGCGGCGCGTCTGCAGCGTGAGCAGCTCGCCCGGGGCCAGGCCCAGGCGCTCGAGCTGCAGCGGGTGCAGGAAGGCCACGGGGTCGG
>JBIIED010000298.1:0-4026 GCA_044237995.1 Rubrivivax sp.
GCGACAGGCGCTGCATCACCTCGCCGGCATTGAGCACGGCGCCGGCCAGGTAGTTGAGCTGCGACACCATCACGTCGTACATCGCCACATCGACCTGCCCGCCCCGGCCCTCGACGAGCTTGGCCAGCAGGCCCATGGCCGCGGCCATGCCGGCGGAGTTGTCCACCGCCGAGTAGCCGGCCTTGGCCGGCGGTGCATCGGGCTCCCCGGTGAGGGCCATCACGCCGGCAAGGGCCTGGATCACGTAGTCGTAGGCGGGGTTCTCGGCTTGTGGCCCCTCGAGCCCGTACCCGGTGAGGGCCACGCACACGATGCGCTCGTTGCAGTGGCGCAGTGCCTCGTAGGTCAGGCCCAGCTTCTTGATCGCCGAGGGGCGCAGGTTCGTGACGAGCGCGTGCGCCCCGGCGGCCAGCCGGGCGAGCTCGGCCTGCCCCGCTGCGCTCGACAGATCGAGCACGACGCTGCGCTTGCTGCGGTTCAGGCTCGCGAAGTACGCGTTGTGCGGGCCGATCTGGTGCGGGCTCACCCGGCGCGCGATGTCGCCTTCGGGCGGCTCGATCTTGACGACGTCTGCGCCCATGTCTGCCAGCAGCAGCCCGCAGTAGGGCCCGGCCAGCATGTGGCCGACCTCGAGCACCCGGATGCCGGCAAGCGGGCCGCTCATCGCAGGCAGCCTAGCGCGGCGCCGGCAGCGCCGCGGCCAGCTGCGCCACGACGGCAGGCAGCGGCATGTCGGCCGTGAAGACGGCCGTGACGCCCTGCTCGAGCAGCCCGGCGTGGTCTTCCGAGGGGATGGTGCCGCCCAGGAAGAGCCGCACATCGCCCGCGCCGCGAGCGCGCAGCTCGGCGAGCACCTCGGCCACGAGCTCCTTGTGGCTGCCCGACAGGATGCTCAGCCCCACCGCATCCACGCCTTCGTCCACCGCCACCTGCGCGATGTGCGCGGGCGTGCGCCGCAGCCCGGTGTAGATCACCTCGGCGCCGGCATCGCGAAGCGTCAGCGCGATGATCTTGGCGCCGATGTCGTGGCCGTCCAGGCCAGGCTTGCCGATCAGGATGCGCCGGCCCGCCAGCGGCCGGGGCGTGGTGTGCAACTCGTTCATAGGCCCACCGGCTCCTGGAACTCGCCCCACTGCTCCTTCAGGCAAGCCACCATCTCGCCCACTGTGGCGTAGGCGTGGCAGCACTCCACCAGATACGGCATCAGGTTCTCCCGGTCGTCGGTGGCGGCGCGCGACAGCCGCGCCAGCGTGGCCTGCACGGCAGCGGCATCACGCGTGTCGAGCACGCGCTGGTACTTGTCCAGGGCACGCCTGGCGACCCCCGGATCGAGCTTGAAGACATCGCCCACGCCAATCGTCTCGCCTGCCTTGCGGAAGTGGTTCACGCCGACCACCACCTGCTGCCCGCTGTCGGTGGCGCGCTTGCGCTCCAGGGCCCGCTCGGCCAGGCGGCGCTGCAGCCAGCCGTCCTCGATGGCCCGCACCACGCCGCCGTAGGCATCGATCTCGGCCATCACCTGCTCGATCATCTGCTCCATGCGGTCGGTGTGCTGCTCGACGAAGTAGCTGCCGCCCAGGGGGTCCACCGTGCGGGCGATGCCCGACTCGAAGGCGATGAGCTGCTGCGTGCGCAGCGCCAGCTCGGCCGAGAACTCGGTGGGTATCTGGAACGCCTCGTCGAGCGCGCAGGTGAAGATCGACTGCGCCCCGCCAAGCACCGCGGCCATCGTCTCCACCGCCACCCGCACCACGTTGTTGTAGGGCTGCGGGGCCACGAGCGAGGAGCCGCCGCACACCACGCCGAAGCGGAAATGCTGCGCCCGGGGATCCTGCGCGCCGTAGCGCTCCTTCATGAGCCGGGCCCACAGCCGCCGGCCGGCACGGAACTTCGCGATCTCGTCGAAGAAGTCCATGTGCACGTAGAAGAAGAAGGACAGCCTGCGGGCGAACTTCTCCACGTCCCCGCCGCGTGCGCGCAGTTCGTCCACGTAGGCCAGGCCGTTGGCCAGCGTGTAGGCCATCTCCTCCGCGGCGGTGGCGCCGGCGTCGCGCACGTGGGCGCCCGCGATGCTGATGGGGTTGAAGCGCGGCGTGACGTCGTTGGCGTACAGGATCGAGTCGGCGATGAGCCGCATCGACGGGCGCACCGGAAAGATCCAGGTGCCGCGCGCGACGTACTCCTTGAGGATGTCGTTCTGGATCGTGCCCGTGAGCTTGCTGCGCGGCACGCCCTGCTTGTCGGCCACCGCGAGGTACATCGCGTAGACGATGGCAGCGGTGCCGTTGATCGTGAAGGAAGTCGAGATGGAGGCCAGGTCGATGCCCTGGAAGAGGATCTCCGCCTCCCCGAGGTTGGACAGCGACACACCCACCTTGCCGATCTCCGGGCGTGCCATCGGGTGGTTCGGGTCGAGCCCGCACTGGGTGGGCAGGTCCAGCGCCACGGACAGCCCCGTCTGCCCCTGCTCGAGCAGGAACTTGTAGCGCGCGTTGGACTCCTCGGCCGTGCCGAAGCCCGAGTACTGACGGATCGTCCACAGCCGGCCCTGGTAGCCGTCCGGGAAGATGCCGCGCGTGAAGGGGTACTCGCCAGGGCGGCCGATGCGTTGCGGGTCGACGGCGTCGGCGTCGACGCTGGGCGGCACCGGGATGCCGCTGCGGCTGACGCCGCCGAGCGTCGGTTCGGGGGCAGCCGGGGCCGCCGGGGCCGCCGGGGTCGCCGGGGTCGTGGCGGGCGATGCCGCCGCTTCAGGGTGGGGTTGGCTCATCAGGTGCCCTTGGAAAGCAGCTTGTCGGCGGCGGCCCAGTGGTCCTCGTGCAGCCACGTGCGCGCGAAGTGCTCGCGCTCGACCTGCCGGTGCATGGCCCACTCGCGGCCCAGCCGCGCGACCTGGGCCTGCGCCTTGATGCCGCGCAGCACCTGCGGCGCGCAGCTGGCCAGCGGCCGGGTAAAGGCTTGCAGATCCTCGCCGTCGGCGCCGTCGCGGATCACGGCGTCGGCCAGGCCCCAGGCGAGCGCCGTCTGCGCCTCCACGAGCTCGGCACGGGCCATCATGCGCAGCGCACGCGCCGGGCCGACGAGCTGGAACAGGTCGGGCCCGCCGCCCCAGGCCGAGGTGAGTGCCAGGCGGGCCTGGATGAAGCCGATGCGCGCATGCGCAGCCTGCAGGCGCAGGTCGCAGGCCAGCGCGAGCTCCGCACCGCCCCCGATCGCGTCGCCGTTGAGGTAGGCGATCACCGGCACGGGGCAGCGCCGCACGGCGTCCAGCGCCCCGCCGGCCTCCTCCATCATGGCCTGCACGCCCGCCTCGTCTCGCACGCTGGCGAGATCGCGCAGGTCGCCGCCGGCGGCGAAGTAGCGCTCGCCTGCGCCCCGGATCACGACGTAGCGCAGCTCGGGCTGCCGGCCCAGGTCGCGCACCGCGGAGGCCAACGCGGCCAGCACCGGACGCGCCAGGGCATTGTGCTTGGCGGGGCGATCAATCGTGATCCAGCAGGCGCCGTCGGGGCGATGCTCGATGCGCAGATGCTCAGCGGCCGTGTGGCCACTGGCCGCATCGACAGGGTCTGTGGAGGACATGCGGCCGATGCTAGAGTCAAGTTCGTTCCAGAGGAAGAACCACTGTTCCGTATGTCGAACGAAAAACCGCTCGCTATCCCGAATGATGTGCGTGACGGCACAGACGTTCGGTCCGCTGAACGAGATGGCGGCTCCGCCCGCCGCGCGCCTTCCCCGGCCGCCGCCGGCGAAGGCGTGGCGACGGTCGAACGCATGCTGGCCATCTACGAGGTCTTCCACCGTGTGCAGCGGCCGATGTCGCTCACCGAGCTCGCGCGCGAGGCCGGCATTCCCAAGAGCAGCTGCCACGCCATCGTCAAGACCCTGGCGGCGCGCGGACACCTGTACCAGATGCTGCGCCCGCGGGCGCTCTACCCCACGCGCAAGCTCTTTGACCTCACACGCGAGATCCACGCTCGCGATCCGCTGGCCGAGCGTGTCGTGCCGTTGCTGGAGCGGCTGCGC
>JBIIED010000299.1:0-4012 GCA_044237995.1 Rubrivivax sp.
GGGCGCATCCGCGCCCGGGTAGGCTTTCCTGTGGCACTCATGGCGAGACGTTCATGCCTGCATTGACCTTCAAGCACAGCCGCCCCGATGGGTACGGCCGGGGCTGGGGGCGCCTCCAACGTCGGCCCGCTGAACACGCGCCGGCGAGCGCTGGCGCCATCCTTCCGAACCGCTTCGCGGCGGGCCTGGGCGCGTGCCTGGTCTGCGCACTGGCAGGGGGCAGCCACGTCCGGGCACAGACTCCACCAGGATCGGCCGAACGCGTGGTCATCACCGCCAGCGGCGCGCTGCAGCGGATCTTCGACACCCCTTATGCCGTGGGCACCGTCGACGCCGAGGAACTGCGCGCCGCCGGGCCCCTGGTGAACCTCTCCGAGTCGCTCGCGCGCGTGCCGGGCCTGGTGGCCAGCAACCGTCACAACTACGCGCAGGACCTGCAGATCAACTCCCGGGGCTTCGGTGCACGCGCCAGCTTCGGCGTGCGCGGCGTGCGCCTGCTGGCCGACGGCATCCCGGCCTCCGGGCCCGATGGGCAGGGCCAGGTCTCCCACTTCGACCTGGCCAGCGCGCAGCGCATCGAGGTGCTGCGCGGCCCCTTCTCGGCCCTCTACGGCAGCAGCTCCGGCGGTGTGATCGCGCTCGTGAGCGCCGCACCCACCGAGCGGCGGGTGGGGGTGGATGGCGACGTGGGCAGCAGCGGCCTGCTGCAAAGCCGCTTTGCGCTGGAGCTGCCCCTGCCCGATGGCTTGAGCGTGCGGGCCCAGTTCGGTGCCTTTCGCACCGAAGGGTGGCGCGAGCAGTCCTCGGCCGAACGCCTGCTGGCCAGCGCGCGCCTGGGGTGGGACGGCCCGGCCGACCGGGTGGTCGTCACCCTCGGCGCGCTCGAGCAGCCCGCACTGGACCCGCTGGGCCTGACCCGCGCGCAGTTCGAGCAGAACCCGCGCCAGACCACCTCGCTGGCGCTGCCCCAGGAGGCGCCCGGACAGGCTGACCGCTTCAACACCCGCAAGGACACGCGCCAGCAGCAGGCCGGGCTGCACTGGCGACACCGCTTTGCGGGTGAGGGTGCGCTGCGCGAGAGCCGCGTGATGCTCTACGTCGGCCAGCGCGCGGTCACGCAGTGGCAGGCCATCCCGGTGGCCACGCAGTTCAACGCCGCCAACCCCACGCTCACCGAGCGCCATCCCGGCGGGGTCATCGACTTCGAGCGGTTGTATGGCGGACTCGATGCGCGGCTGGTGTGGCGCTGGACCCTGCCCGGGGACCGCGCCCTGCAGCTCGTGGCCGGCACGGCGCTGGACCGCAGTGACGAGGATCGGCGCGGCTACGAGAACTTCATCGGCAGCGGCGCCACGCAGCTGCTGGGCGCCACCGGGCGGCTGCGGCGCGACGAACGCAACGTGGCCCAGACGCGGGACGTCTATGCACAGGCCGAACTCGAGCTGGCCCCCGCCTGGGTCGGCACGCTGGGCGTGCGCACCGGGCGCCTGAGCTTCGACTCCGCCGACCGCTACATCGCGGGCGGCAACGCAGACGATTCCGGGGCGTTGGCCTATCGCTGGACGACCCCCGTGGCGGCGCTGCAGTGGCGCGCAGCCCCGAGCCTGAACCTGTACGTGAGCGCGGCAGAGGGCTTCGAGTCGCCGACCTTCTCCGAGCTGGCCTACCGCCCCGACGGCCTGCCGGGCTTCAACCTGGGCCTTCGCCCGCAGAAGAGCCAGCAGGCCGAGTTCGGCGCGAAGTGGCGCGACCCCGGCCGGGGCGTGAGCGCGGAGCTGGCCATCTTCGACGCACGCACCGAAGATGAGATCGGCGTGGCGACCAACCGGGGCGGGCGCACCACCTTTCGCAACGTCGGCCGCACGCAGCGCAGCGGCGCGGAGCTCTCCCTGGCCTGGCAGATCGCGCCGGCCTGGCGCGCGCAGCTGGCCGCCTCCCACCTGAACGCCCGCTACGTGGACGGCTTCACCGTCTGCCGCGTGCTGCCCTGCACCACGCCAGACCTGCCCGTGGCGCCGGGCAACCGCATCGCCGGGACGCTTGCGCGCACCGGCTTTGCCGAACTCGCCTGGCGGCCACGCGCCTACGACGAGCTGGCGCTGGAAGTGCGGGGGCAATCCCGGTTGCCGGTCAACGATGTCAACAGCGACTTCGCCCCCGGCTTCGGGCTGCTCTCGCTGCGTGCGCGCACGCGCGTCACCTTCGGCAGCGGCTGGCTCGAACTGCTCGCGCGCGTGGAGAACCTGGCCAACCGCAGCGTGGTGGCCAGCGTGATCGTCAACGAGGGCAATGCGCGCTTCTTCGAGCCGGCGCCCGGGCGCAGCTTGCTGCTGTCGGCGCGCTGGTCGCAGCGCTTCTAGCGGGCCTGCGGCGCAGGCCTACCTGGGCAGCATGCCCCAGGCCTTGAGCCGCTCCGTGGCGTAGCGGGCCGAGTCGCCCTTGGGGCTGGACCGCAGGAAGGCCGTGAACTGCTGGCCGGCTGCCTGCCGCCGGCCCATGCCCTCGAAGGCCACGCCCTTGAGGAAGACGATGCCGGGGTCCCCGGGCAGCGTGCGGTCGAAGGCCTCGAGTTCGGCCAGCGCGCCCGAGGGGTCGCGCAGGCCCAGCTTGAGGGTGGCGGCCAGCTTCATGGCCTGTGCCTCCTGGGGGTAGGCCTCCCGCGCCTGGAGCACGAAGCGGCGTGCGGCCTGGCTGCGCCCGAGGGCGTGCTGGCACTGGGCCATGCGCAGCAGCGCCGGGTAGTCCCGCGGGGCCAGTTGCAGCGCCTGCGCGAAGTGCCCCTCGGCCTGCGCGGCGGCCTTGCGGGCCATGGCCGTCTCGCCGCGCTGGCAGGCCTCGATGACGGGCTGGATCGTGCGCAGCGAGGCCGTGCGGTCCATGAAGCGCTCGCGCGCGGCTGGGGCGCGTGCGCTGGCGGCGTACAGGGTATCGGCATCGCGCCGCGCGGTGTCGCGCCGTTCGGTGCTCATGGGGTGCGAGCTGAACATCGTCTCCAGCGCATTGGGTTGCCGCTGTTGGCCGTCGATGAGCAGCTCGTGCAGCCGCACCATGCCCTGTGCCGGGTAGCCGGCCTCCACCAGGTAGCGCTGACCGAGGGCGTCGGCCTCGCGCTCGTTGGCCCTCGAGTAGCTCGCCAGCAGCGCGCTGGCGCCGATCTGGGCGCCCAGGCCGATGAGGGGGGCCCAGTCGGAGTTCTCCGTCGCCACGGCCAGCCCGACGAGCGCCACCTGCGCGATCAGGGCCTGGCCCTGGCGCTGCGCCGCGTGGCGGGCGTTCACGTGTCCGTACTCGTGGCCCAGCAGCGCAGCCAGCTCCGACTCGTCGCGCAGCGCCACCATGATCCCGCGCGTGATGCCCATGGCCCCGCCGGGAAAGGTGTAGGCGTTCACGTAATTGGCGTTCACCACGCGCACGCTGTAGGGCATGTCGCGGCGCTGGACCGTGGCGCGCACCCTCGTGCCGACCTCGCTGACGTAGGCGTTCACCGCCCCATCCTGCACGGCGCCGAGGTCGGCCGAGAACTGGTGCGGAGCCTGCTCGCGGTCGACCGCGCGCTCCATGGACTCGCTCATGCCCACGACGATGCGCTGGCCGCTCACTGGCGAGGTGGCGCAGCCCTGCAGCACCGCGGCGGTCGACGCAGCGGCGCTGCTCATGGCGAAGAGGCGCAGCGTGTCGCGCCGGGTCAGGCGGTTGCGCCGCAGCCGCTCGCTCAGGGCCTCGAAAGGGGCGGCTGCCGCCGCGTGCTCGGATCGCGACATGGGAAAACTCCTCCCTCGCCAGTATGCGGCGCAACCGGCAGCGTCGTGGCCAGTGGGGTTGCGCACAATGGCGCCTGCTGCCATGCCTGCCATGCCTGCCCCCGCACCCGCACCCGCACCCGCACCCGCCGCCCCCGAGCACTGGTCCGTCCGCACGACCGACGCGAACGTGGTCGTCCTCACCGTCCCCGGCGCCCTCGACCGCACGCGCACCTTCGACGTGGACGTCCAGCTGCGTGTGCGCCTGCCCG
>JBIIED010000060.1:0-13827 GCA_044237995.1 Rubrivivax sp.
GGGCGGGCGTGACGGGGCTCGTGGTCGGTATCGCGGTCGCGCTGCCGGCCCTCGAGCTCTTTGGCATCGCCCCGCCCATCTCGATCGTGGTGTCCACCACCGCGATCCAGCTCTGGTTCATGGCGCTGGGGGCGCTCTTCCTGTGGCGCGCCCACAAGGAACCTGCTCAGAGGGTTTGAACATGCAACGCAGAAACTTCATTCGTCTGGTGGGTGGCGGTGTGGTGGTCGCCGCCACCGTGCCGATGAGCGCTTGCTCGCTCAGCACCGACTACCCGTCGCCGGCCGTGGAGGCGTGGCGGGGCCCTCAAAACGAATCCGACCCACGCCGCCGCGCACTCGCCTACGCGATCACGGCGCCCAATCCCCACAACCTCCAGCCCTGGCTCGTCGACCTGCGCGAGAGCGGCGTCATCACGGTGATGACCGACCGCGAGCGCGTGTTGCCGCACACCGACCCCCTCGGCCGGCAGATCCTGATCGGGCACGGCGCCTTCATCGAGCTGCTGGTGATCGCGCTGGCCTCCCAGGGCGTTGCCGCGGAAGTGGCCCTGTGGCCGCAGGGCGAGCTCGGCCCCGAGCTGAAGGGCTGGGACAGCCGGCCCATTGCCCGCCTCACGCTCAAGACTGGCGCGGTGAGCGACCCGCTGTTTGCGCAGGTGCTCAAGCGTCACACGCCCAAGTCCGACTACGACGGCAGCCGCGAGGTGTCGGCGCAAACCTTGAGTGCGCTCATGAGCAGTGTGACCGACAAGGCGATTCGCGTGGGCGGAACGGTGAGCCCGGCGGAGCTGCCCCCTCTGCGTGAGCTGTGCGTGAAGTCGGCGCAGATCGAATTCCAGACGCCCCGCACGGTGATGGAAACCCTCGAGCTGCTGCGGGTGGGGCCCGACGAGATCGTCCGGCACCGCGATGGCCTGCCCATCAACACCTGGATGGCACGCACACTCACCACCCTGGGCCTGTTCGACCGCAGTGCGCCGCCGCCGCCGGGCAGCCAGGCGTTCAAGGCGATGATGGCGCAAACCGAAGGACAAAGCCGCACCGCAATGGGCTTCGTCTGGTTGAGCGCAGCGAACGCGCGCTCAGACCAGGTCCATGCGGGGCGCGCCTACGTGCGGCTGCAGCTCAAGGCCACCGAAATGGGCCTGGGCGTGCACCCGATGAGCCAGGCCCTGCAGGAGTTTCCTGAAATGGCGCCCTCCTACGCCCGCGCGCATCAGCTGATGCTCAAGCGCCCCGCACCCGCTTCGCCCGGGGACGAAACGCTGCAGATGTTCTGCCGCCTGGGCTATACCGACAAGCCGGTGCCTGCGACACCGCGGCGGCCGCTGGATTCCTTTGTCCGGACCTGAGTCCGCCTTGCGTCGGCTTGCCCCGCACTCCAGGTTTTCCCACCGCGAAGGACTCTGACCATGCGCCTGTCTCATCGCCTGCTTCGCAACGTGCACCTGGCAACCGCGCCGATCTTGGGCGCGTTCGTGTATTCAGGCGCACTGCGAGAAAACGACGCGTTCGTCTCGGTCGTACAGTGGGGCGTGTTTCCCCTGGTGGCGGGTGCGGGCCTGGCGCTCTGGCTTCGCGGCTTCCTGGCTCGCCGCGCGGCGAACCAGGAACGTCCGTGACCCGGTTCGGGGTCGCCTGCCTGTCTGCGCGCCCACCCGACGCCGGCTCACGGAGCCTCAGCCAAACACCCGAGCCGCAAACACCCCCAACCCATTGGCCACGCTTGCCAGCCGGTCGCCGTGCACCGGCCGGGCCTGCGGGAACGCGGCCGCCAGTCGCTGCGTGAGCGGTGCCAGCCCGGTCGAGCCGCCAGTGAAGTAGAGCGCGTCCACCGTGGAGGCGTCGACGCCGGCCTCGCGCACCGTGTGCCGCGCCGCGTCGACGATGCGCTCGATGTCGCCTTCCAGCGCGTGCAGCGCCTGCGCTTCGTCGAGTGCGCTGGCCAGCCCCGGCTCCACGCACGAGAGGTCGATGCGCGTGCGGCCCGCCGAGGCAGCCTCGATCTTCGCCGCCTCGCTGCGCGCGGCCAGCTCGTGGCCCAGACGCGCGTCGAGCACGTGCATCAGGCGGCGGTGCAGCACGGGTTGGGCGTACCACTCGGCGATCGCGCGCAACTCGGCCACGCGCTGCGGCCGGTAGCAGGTGTTGATCAGGTGCCAGGTGGAGAGGTCGTGGTAGATCGCGCTGGGCACCTCGCGCGCGCCGTGCGCCTGCGGCCCGCGGGCGCCCAGGCCCAGTGGCGGCATCACGGCGGCCAGCTCGATGCGCCGGTCGAAGTCGGTACCGGCCACGTGCACGCCGTGGCTGGCCAGGATGTCGTCGCGGCGGTCCGTGCGCTCGCGCCGCGAAGGGCCCACGCGCACGAGCGAGAAGTCCGAGGTGCCGCCGCCGATGTCGGCCACGAGCACGCGCTCTTCGCGCCCGATGCCGCGCTCGTAGTCCAGGGCTGCGGCAATCGGCTCGAACTGGAAGCGCACCTGCGCGAAACCCGCCGCCCGCGCCGCCTTCTCCAGCGTGGCCTGTGCCAGCGCATCGCGCTGCGGATCGTCGTCGACGAAGAACACCGGCCGGCCCAGCACCGCGCGTTCGAGCGGACGGCCGCAGGCCGACTCGGCGAGTTGCCGCAGGTGGCGCAGGTAGCCGGTGACGGTGTCGAGGTAGCGCACCGCGTGGCCCTCGCCGAGGTCGGTGGCCTGATCGGCCAGCGCCGAGCCCAGGATCGACTTCAGCGAGCGCATCAGCCGCCCGCCCGCCCCCTCCACGTAGGCGCGGATCGCGGCGCGCCCATAGGCCCGCGGGAGCGCACCCGGCACCTGCTGCACGCCGGGCAACGTGGCCGCCTCATCCTCGTCGGTGAACCAGAAGACGGCGCTTGGCATCGTCGGCCATCCCTCCTCGACGGCAACCAGCGTCGCCGCGCCGTCCGCAGCAGGCACCGCCACGCCGGAGTTGGACGTGCCGAAATCGATCGCGCACCACGACATGGAGTGGATCCGGACATACGAGGGGTGCGTATGGTAGGGGCTGGGGCTGCCGCCCCCCAGCTGCGCGCCACCTATGCGCCAGCGCGCGATCATGGCGCCCATGAAGCCCGACCCCGTCACCCACCCCACCGCCTGCCCCTGCGGCAGCGGCCTGACCTACTCGGCCTGCTGCGGCCGCTGGCACGCCGGCCCCGAGCACCTGCAGGCCCCCACGGCCGAAGCGCTCATGCGCTCGCGCTACAGCGCCTACGTGCGCGAGGACGCCGCCTACCTGCTGGCCACCTGGCACCCCACCACGCGGCCGGTGGAGCCGCTGACCTTCGAGCCCGGCCTGCGCTGGCTCGGCCTGGAGGTCAGGCACCACGCGAGCGCAGGCGACACCGCCACCGTCACCTTCGTGGCCCGCAGCAAGCTCGGCGGGCGGGCCCACCGCCTGGTGGAAACGAGCCGCTTCGTGCGCGAGGGGGGGCGCTGGTTCTATCGGGAAGGCGAGGTCGACGCCTGAGCCCCTGGCGCGGTGACGTTGGAGGTCAGGGGGGAGGTGACGGTGGGGGTGACAGTCGAGGTGGGGCGCGGCCCCGGTGCAGCCGGGGCGAGGGCCTGGCGATAGAAGTCCGCGTCGACTTGTGCCAGCCTCTCGAGCACGGCCCGCGGGTCGTGCCCGATGCCCGCGAGCTCGGTCCAGGCGTGCGCGATGCCAAGCTCGACCATGCGCTCCCGGAAACGTCGGTTCAGCTCGCGCGTGTCGTCGGCCGTGCCCACGGCGTGGCGCACGAGCGTGCGCTGCGCACGCAAGGTGGGCGACGCCTGCTCGGCCAGCACCCAGGGGCTGATGGCGCGGTAGTACTCCATGTCGTTGCCACACACCTCGCGCAGCAGCTGCTCCCGCAGGCGCGGGTTGTGCTGCGCGCGCGGGCCCTGCAGGTCCAGGTCGAAGGGGCCGCCGGCAAGGATCGAGATGCCCGCAAAGAGCTCCGGGTGCTTGAAACCCAGCCGCGCCGCCCCGTAGCCGCCCATGCTGAAGCCCTCGAGGATGCGGCCCTCGCGCGAGGCCAGCGTGCGAAAGCTGCGGTCCACGTCGGGGATCACCTCCCGGATGAAGACCGTCTCCACGGGCGAGGTCCCGTCCTTCGAGTCGGCCCACAACCGCGCCGGCAGCCCGTTGACGAACACCACGATCAGCGGCGGCACGCGGCCCGCCTCGATCGCCTGGTCGAAGAACTGCGCCAGCGGGCGGATGCCCGACACCCCCCCACCGGTGCCGTGCAGCCAGTACAGCACCGGCAGCCGCAGCTCGGGCGAGCGGCCGTGCGCCGCGGGAACGTAGGCGTGGTAGCTCACCTTTGCACCCACCGCGGCGCTGTCGAAGACGCGCTGCACGACCCGCGGGGCCTGGACCGCGGGCGTCACCCACGGCAGCGAGCGGTCGGCCGGGCCGGAGGCGGGCTGCGCAGCGGCCGGGGCCCGTGGACCCAAGACCGGCAGGAACACGGCCGCTGCTGCGCAGACGATCTTCCGGCGCAGCGCAAGGTTCATCCCGGCAGGCATGGTCACGGCTGCGGGTGGAGTTGTGCGGGCATCGGCCAGCCCAGCACCTCGGCCAACCGCCCCGCCACCCATCCCGCCTCGGGCGCGGACACCGGCGACCCCGGCGCCAGCAGCCCTCGCTGAATCCTCTCCAGCACATCCTCCGGCGTGACGCCCAGCGCATGCAGCCGCTCCTGCGCAGTCTCGGTGAGCATCTGCGCCAGGTCCTCGCAGAACTCGTGGCGCGCGGCGATCACCTCGCGGGTCTGCGTCAGCCGGTACGCTGCCTGTGCCCCGGCTGGCCGGAAGAGGTCGATGAAGGCCTCGGGAATGACGATCTGGCTGTCTTCACTCATGGTCAATCGCATCCACGGGGCACGCTGCCCGAATCCATCCTCTGAAGCCCCAACGTGGGTCTGGCTCAGTCTCGCATCAACAGGTCGATCAAGGCCCGTCTCCTGCAAGCGCTGATCTGATCGGCCTGATGCCAAACCATGGCGATTCTGGCTCCTCCTGGGCGCCAGGATGGCCAACGGCGCACCCCCGTCGAACGGCAGCCTGTAGGGCGCCGCGGCAGGTTCGGGCGGCCAAGCGGCGGCCAAGCGGCGGTGAAGGGGCGGTTAGGGGGCGACGGTCAAGACGATCTTGCCCAGCATTCCACCGCGCTCGAAGGCCGCGTGCGCGGCTTGCGCCTGCTCCAGCGGAAATCGGGCATGAATGGCGGGGGTGATCCGACCGTTGGCGAACTCCGCGATGACAGCGGCCGTGACTTCCCGTCGCAACACGGCCTGTGTGTCCAGCGCATGCATCGAGAACAGGCGCCAGCCCGGGCTCCTGGCGAAGGTCCGGCGCATCGCGGGGGCCGTGTCCGCGCCTGGCTCACCTTCCAGGAACCCATATGAGACCACGACACCCATCGGCGCCAGCGCCGCGAACAGCCGGGGCAAGGTGTTGCCCGAGGCAATGTCCAGCACCAGGTCGACACCCTGGCCTGCCGTGCCGTCGAGAACCCCTTTCACCACGTCCGTGCGGCTGCTGTCGATGACATGGGTGGCCCCCTGCGCACGCGCGAACTCGCCGCGTTCGGCAGACGAGACCACGGCCAGCACCTGCCACCGTCGCAAGGCCGCAAGCTGGACGGCCGCACTGCCCACACCCCCGGCGGCGCCGAAGACCACCACGCTGCGCGCAGGCGGAAAACCTCCGGCCATACGCAGCAGGCACTCCGCCACCTGATAGTTGCCGAGGGCGGCCGCACGGACGAGGTCGCATCCGGGGGGCAGCCGGTGAACCGCTTGCGCGGGCGCCAGGCGGTACTCGGCATACCCGCCGCAGCGCTCCGGCAGGTCTCGGGCGTTCACGTAGACCGCGGCACCCGGCGCGATTCCCCGCACTTGCGCCCCCACTTGCTCGACGATCCCTGCACTCTCGATGCCGATGATGGCGGGCAGCCGTGGCATCCAGGCGTAACGCCCTGTGCGAACGAGGATGTCGGGCTTGCCGACGCCGGCTGCATGCACGCGCACCAGCACGTCCTGGGGGCCGATGGTCGGAACCGGCAGCTCGGTGACCCGAAGCACCTCCGGTCCACCAGGCCCCGCGACCTGCACGCCTCGCATGACGCGGGGCGCGGCGCTCATCGCGCGATGCCGCTGGAGGGCTTGCCCGTGCGCCTCGCCTGCTGGAAGGACTGCAGCGTGTCGGCCACTTCCTGGGCGAACGCGTCCACCTCGAGGTCGGGTGCGGTCATCGACAGCTTGGTCAGCGTGGCCAGATAGGCGGGTTCCTTGACCGCGCGGGAAAGCGCCTGGCGCATTCGCTCGACCACCGGACGCGGCACCGCCGCAGGCACGAAAAGGCCGTACCACTGCCCGGCCCGATAGCCAGGAATCGCTTCGGCCACCGACGCCAGGCCCGCAAACTCCGGCAATCGCTTCGGACTGTTCACCGCGATCGGAACGAACTTCCCGGTTTCCAGCAGCTTTGCCATGTCGGCCACCGTGCCCACCATCAGGTCCACCCGTTCGGCCATCATGTCCTGATAGGCCGCGGCCGCGCCCTTGTACAGGATCATGTTGAACTCCACGCCTGCCATGGCCTGCAGGTAGTCCACGGTGTAGTTCTGCACGGCCGCGAACGAGACCTGCCCGGGGCGCGAGCGAGCCAGCGCGACCAGCCCGGGAAAGTCGCGCACGTTCAGCGCTTGCCGGCCGACCAGGATGGTGGGCGAGAACCCCAGCATGCCGATGGCCGTGAAGTCCTTCAGCAGGTCGTAGCGCACCGTCTGGGTGGCGTACGCGATGCCGCCGGCGTGACCGGCACTCAGCATCGCCATCTGGGAGCCATCGGCAGGCCCGCGTGCCACCAGCTCAGCGGCGATGTGCCCCGAAGCGCCGGGCCGGTTCTCGACGATGACCGGCTGACCCACGTGACGCGCCATGGACTCCGCAGCGCTTCGCGCGACCACGTCGGTGAGGCCGCCTGCTGTGAAGGGCACGACCAGACGCAGGGCGGTCGCCGCCCGCTCCTGGGCCCACAGCGTGAGCGGGTGGGTGCCCAGCAGCACGCCGGGGCCGGCTGCAAGCAGCGTTCGCCGGGTGACGGCGGACGGCCGGCTCACTCCTGCACTCCGGCCGTGAACCGCCGGCCCGTGGCCTCGACCTTGGCGAGCATCCCGGCACCGAAGCGCGAGGCGATCATCTGCGCGACTTCAGGCACGAAGTAGACGTCCCCGAAGTCCTCACGGTCGCCCTGGATGATGATCAGCAGCTTGGCGTCCTTTTCGTCCGACACGTTCTTGAAGGTTCGCACCACGCCCTTGGGAACGGAGATGAAGTCCAGTGGCTCCAGCACCGTGGAGTGCTCGCCCTTGTCGCCCCAGGTGATGCCGAACCGCCCGCTGATGCAGAAGAACGACTCGATGGTGCGTGCGTGGGCGTGCAACTGGGGCCCGAGCCCGGGGTCGCAGATCGCCAGGCTCACCGAGATCGCATTGCCGGCATCGCCGCCTCGCATTGCGGCGTTGGCCGTGATCACGCTGTTGTTGGGCAGTACCGGCGCCATGTAGGTGTAGTTGCGGTCGGCGGCCAGCGATCGGGCCACCTCTGCCGGCACCCCCGTCTTGTCCTGCGCGATCAAGGCGCGGGGGCGCTGGTTCCTGAAGCGCACGATGTGGCGCTCCATGTCGGCGGAATCGATCTGCACGGTCTTCATGGTTGCTCCTTGCTCAGTGCATGCCCAGGAAGGCGGCGATGGCCTGGTTGTAGGCCTCGGCTTTGAGGATGTAGGGGTAGTGGCCCCCCCCGGGGATGGAGGCCACGGTCGCGCGGGGGAAGCGCTCACGGGCGGCCTGGCGGCTGCTGGGGGGAATCAGGGGATCGTTGTCGCACTCGATCAGCAGCAGGCGATCCGGGTCGAGCGCAGCCCCCTCCAGCACCGCTGCACGCTGCACCGCCAACATGCGGCTGCGCAGGCCCGCGGCGGTCTGTTGAACCCCCATCAGGTCCAGCATCACCTGGCGAAACTCGCTGTCTGGCGCAGCCAGCAGCCGCTCCAGGATCTCCAGCTTCACCTGCTCCGCACTTCGATTGACCAAGGAAGCGAGCTTTTCGGGGCTCTGCGAGGGACGGGGGTCATGGAAGCTGTTGCCCACGACCAGCCGATCCACACGGTCGGGATGGCGCGCGGCCACCCACTGGGCGACATAGCCACCGAGTGAACTGCCCACGATGTCGAACCTGCCGATACCTTGGGCATCGGCCACCGCGATCATCAGGTCGGCGAGCCGGGACATGTCGTCGAGGCCCGGGTAGTTGATGCTCAGCATGTCGCGCTGGGGCCCGAAGGTGAGCAGTTGGCGGTAGAAGCTCTCTGCGGTGCCCTGGGCGCCCGGCAGCAGCAGCAACGCCGGGCCGGTTCCTCGCGTGCGCACGATCTCCACAGGCGTGCCGCCGGCATCGATCGTCTGTCTGGGGTAGGTCTCGCGCAACTGGGCCAGGGTCATGATGGGTCTCGTGTGCAGAGGAAAGAGAACGCGGAACCGGGATCACCGGGAAGCTTGCGCCGGCGACAGCCACAGGCGCACGCGGCCGAGACTTGCCATCTCCATTTCCACACGGCCTTGAACGGGCAGGGAAACGGCTGCCGTTGCCGCACCCGCCAGCACGACACTGCCAGCGGGCACGACAAGGCCATGGCGCGCCGCCAGCCGTGCCGCTGCGTACAGACCACGCCACGGATCGCCCAAGATGGCCGCCGTGGTGCCCAGCTGGGTTTCGCTTCGGGCACCCTGCGGGCTCACACGGCTGACCCGCATCGCCAGACCGAGGTTGTCGATCGCGCGGGGCACCGGCTGCCAGCTGCCGACGACGAAGGCTGCGGCTGACGTGTTGTCCGCGACCACGGCATTCAGGTCGAAACGGAAGTCGGCATATCGCGAATCGATGACCTCGAGCGCGGGGGCCACTGCCTCGACGCAGCGTGACAAGTCGTCTGGACCGGCTGCGGCGGGCAGATCGCGGCCCAACAGCATGGCCAATTCGGGCTCGACGCGGGGATGGATGCATGGGTCCGTGGCCAGGACCCCGCCGTCGACGGCACGCATCGCGTCGGTGAGCTGGCCGACGATCATCTCGGACACGCCCATCTGCGCCATCTTGGCCCGGCTGGTGAAGCCCATCTTGAGGCCGCACACACGCTCTCCAGCCTCGAGGCGCAAGGCGATGCCTGCAGATTGGACGGCGTACGCGGTGGCCAGCGAGCCCAGGCTGCCTAGCCGTTCCTGCGGCACAGGAGCCCGCGAGACACGAGCTTCGTGGAGCAGCCGCGAAGCATGCTGCACGATCGGCCGCGTGTCACCACTCATGCTGCGAAGCCCAGCCGCACGCTGCCCAGGCCATCGATGCGGGCCTCGAAGTAGTCCCCAGGCCGCGCACTCACCATCGGGCCGAGCGCGCCGGACATCACCAGATCGCCGGAGCGCAGCGGCTGGCCGACCTCGGCCATCTTTCGGGCCAGCCAGACCAGCGCGTTCAGCGGATGGCCCAGACAGGCCGCACCGTTTCCGGTGCTGACCTCATCGCCGTCGCGCTCCATGACCATGCCGCACAGGCGCAAGTCGATGCCCTGCAAGCGCCGCGGCTCATTGCCCACTACGTACAAGCCAGACGACGCGTTGTCGGCCACCGTGTCCAAAAGCTTGATGTTCCAGGCCTCGATGCGGCTGCCGACCACTTCGATAGCGGGCAGCAAGAACTCCACGGCGGCCATCACCTCGGCGGGCGTGGCATCGGCATGGACCACGTCACGCCCCATCATGAAGGCCACCTCGGCCTCGACCTTGGGCTGCAAGACGGCGTTCGGTGGCACGTCATCGCCATCGCAAAGCGCCATGTCCGCGAAGAGCATGCCGTAGTCAGGCTGATCCACGCCGAGCTGCGCCTGCACGCTGCGCGCGGTCAGACCGATCTTGCGCCCCGCCAGGCGCCTGCCGTGGCGCAACCCGTGGCGGGTGTTGGCAAGTTGCACCGCGTAGGCGCCTGCCACACCGAGTGCCGCCAGTTCGTCGCGTATGGGCGCAATGGGGGCTCGGGTTGATTGCGCCTCCCGCAGCCGGTATGCAAGGGTTTCTACGAGGGCGCTATCCATGCTGTTGATCAGGTCTTGGGGCTTCACCGGCGCAAGCGCGTACCGCGGTGACGGATGCAGTGTCACAGGGAGCCGGGACCCGCTCGATAGGCAGGACACGGCTTCGCCTATATATTGAATTTATGAATCGAAGCAGCGACAGCCGCCGAACGGACCCGGCGGCCTTCGGCATGGATCTGAACCTGTTGCGCTACCTCGTGGTGCTGGTCCAGGAGTGCAGCGTCTCGCGCGCGGCCGATCGGGTGTTTGTGACCCAGCCTGCCATGAGCGCAGCGTTGAAGCGCTTGCGAGAGGCCTTCAACGACCCGATCCTGGTGCGTTCGGGTCAGACCATGTCGGCGACACCTCGAGCGCGTGAGCTCATCGCGACCGTGGAGCCGATGCTGCTTGCCGTGCACGGCCTCACGCTGCGCCAGCCGGCTTTCGAGCCGCGCCGCTCCCGGCACAGCTTCACGGTGATGTGTTCGGACTACGTGCAGTTCGCGATTCTCAGACGCCTGGTTCGGCTGCTTTCGCAAGAGGCCCCGGGCGTGGAATTGGTGGTGCGCCCCGCCAACCCACGCAAGGCGCAGACGTGGATGGAATCCGGGCAGGTTGATCTGGGCATTGGCTATCTGCCGGCTCCGCCCGAGAGCCTGAGGGCGCGCCTGCTGTTCGGCGAGGACCAGGTGTGCCTGGTTCGCAAGGGGCACCCCGTGCTGAGGCGCGAGTTCACGCCTGAGCTATACGGTGACATGACCCACATCGCGATCTCCCCAGGCGGGGCGGGCATCTACGGCGCCACCATCGACCACACGCTGCGCAGCCTGGGAATCCGCCGCCGTGTCGGCCTGACACTGCCCTCGTTCCTGGCGGTTCCTTATGTCGTGGCCGCCACGGACCACGTGGCCACGGTGCCCTTGTGCATTGCGCGGCACTTCTCGGGCGTCCTGCCGCTGCAGCTGCTGCCCACGCCAGTGCGCCTGCCCGCATTCGAGATCTCCATGCACTGGCACGAGCGCGTGCACCAAGACACGGCCAATGTCTGGTTTCGCCAGCAGGTGGTGGCGGCCGTCGATCAGCTGGCCAATCCGCAGGCCGACGCGGCCTTGGCCTGAAGGCGAGCCGCGACCGCGCTTTCGGTCAGGCCACCCATGCCCGGGGCGAGGGGGCAGCAGCGCTCAGTCGGCCTTGATGCCCCGCGCACGAATCAGCGCCCCCCACTCCTCGGACTCGCGCCGGATGACAGCCGCAGTCTCCGACGGGCTGGCCGCTGAAGGCTCGAAGCCGACGTCGGCCATGCGCTTGACCATCTCCGGCGATCTCGTGATGCGTGCGATGTCCGCGTACAGGCGGTCCATCTCCGGCTTGGGCGTTCCCGCCTTGAGCCAGATGCCGTGCCAGCCCAGCACCTCGAAGCCAGGCACCGTCTCGGCGACGGTTGGCACGTTCGGCAGGAGCGGATGCCTTTGCGAACCAAGGTAGGCGAGCGCCCGCACCTGGCCCCTTTGAATGAACGGAATGACCGAGCCGTTGGGCTCGGTGCTCAGGCCGACCACGCCCGAGATGACGTCCGGAATGGCGCTCAACTTGTAGGGCACGTGCAGCGCGCGTATGCCGGCCTTCTCCTCGAGCAGCGCAAGTGCCAGGTGTGCGGCGGACCCCACGCCGTAGGAGGCATAGCTGATTCTCTCGGGATTGGCGCGCGCGCTGTCGATCAGGTCCTTGATCGACTTCAGGGGCGAGTTCGGCGACGTGATGATGAAGTAGGCGCCCGTGAGCGTCTGCGTGAGCGGCACAAGGTCCTTCTGCGCGTCGTACGGCAGCTTCGCGTACAGATGCGGGTTCATGGTGAACGGCGCGTTGAAGGCGTAAAGCACCGTGTAGCCGTCCGCCGGCGACTTCAGCACGTTGTCGATGGCCAGGATGGCCGCAGCACCGGGCCTGTTGTCCACCGTCACGGGAACCTTGTAGAGCTTGCCCAGTTCAGCCGCGTAGATGCGGGCAAACACATCCGGCGCCACGCCCGGGGCCGTGGGCACGACGATGCGGATGGCCCGGTTCGGCCACTCCTGCGCGTGGCTCAGGCTGGAGATGCCAGACAGGATCAGTGCCGACAGCACGAGGAGTCTTCGGGCGATGGGCATGGTGGGTCTCCTGGTGAGTGGGTGCGGGGTCCGTGTCGTCAAGAGGCCGCCGCGTCACGGGACCAGCCCGAATCGCTGGCGGCCGCGGCCGGGGTCGTCAGCACAGCGAGCTGGTGCGGGGTGAGGGTGCGTAGGGATCGACGCCGCGCGCGTTGTCTGCGTCGATGATTTCCTGGGGCACGAACAGGCCCTGGTTCGGGTCCTCCACGTTGTCGTACATCACGAGAATCATGCCGCGCGTGCCCTTTTCGCCAACCTGTTCGACACGGCGCCAGAGCATCGGGGGCACCGAGAAGGTGTCACAGGGCCCCAGCTCGACGAAGTGTTCCGAATTGCGGTTGAAGTAGATGCGATAGCGGCCCTTGATGGGCATGAAGATCTCGCGGTAGCTGTGCGCATGGATCACGGGCGAGTCACCCGCCGCGGACTCGATGAAGCTCATGTGGAAGCTGTGCGCCGTGGCAATGCCCGCTGGGGCGGCCTTATGGCCCGCGGAGATCACCCACTTGATGGGCAGCCGCTCGCCGGTGTCCTTGTTGACGAAGGCATTCGGGTCGACGCGCAGGTCGGCATAGAGCGCCACGTTCTTCATGACCTCCTCGACCGGCATGTCGACGCCCGGACCCGCCACGCGTCGGTAGGGGGTGGTGCCGGTCTGGGGTGCGGCGGTTTCCTGACTCATGGTGGCGTTCCCGTCTTGCTGAACTGGGCTGCGGTATGCAGGGACAGTCTAGGCACGCGCAGCGGCGCAGCCATGCCCTGCACTTGTGCCACCCATAAACACGATTGATGCGTGAACACGATGGGCGGTTATCCGGCCGCGCTGGCCCGGGAGGCGGCGAAGCGCTGCGCAAAAGCCTCGTAGCTCGTGGGCTCGCGCTCCAGCAGCAGCTCCAGCACACGCGAGTTGCCACCCGGTGCGCCATGGCGGTCGAATTCGATGAACATGCTGCGCAGGATCTCCATCTCTCGGGGATCTCGTCCCCCCCAGTGGGGCAACGCCATGTACTCATCGAGCGCCATCGTCGTCGCGCGCACTTCGCGCCCCAGCACGCGTGACCATATGGCGGCCAGCTCAACACGCGTCAGGGGTTCACGGGTGCTCACGGCCTCGTACACGCCGTAATCCCAGCCAGGCTCGGTCAGCGCACGCGCCACCGCCTGCGCATAGTCGTTCAGGTCGAGCCATGAGATGCGGGCATGCTCGGAGTACGGGAACAGCAGCTCCCCCTGCTGGGTCAGCCGCTGCCAGTTCCAGGCGACGTTCTGCATGTAGTTGGTGGGCTGGAAGATGACCCACGGCGACCCGCTTTGCATGGCGGCCTCCTCCACGAGCCGCTTGTGCACATGAAAGCGGATCGACTGGATCTGTGAGTTGATCACGCTGTGCAGCGCAATCCTGCGGACACCGGCTGCCCGCGCCGCCGCAATCACGTTCATCCCGTTCGAGACCTCCTCGGGCTTCATGCGAGGCGGCACATGAAAGACCGTCTCGATGCAAGCCATGGCGCGCGCGAGCCCGGGCGCGTCTGCAAAGGC
>JBIIED010000300.1:0-3946 GCA_044237995.1 Rubrivivax sp.
GGACGATCACCCGCAGGAGGATCTGCAGGCCTGGCGCTACCGCGTCGTGATGCCGCAGTCGCTGGAGAGTTTCGTGCGCCGGCTCGAGCCCCGGGCCAGGCGGCTGGAGTTCTGCCTGCGCGGGTCCGGGCTCGTGGTGCGCGAGGGCTGGGAGCCGATGCAGCAGGACTGCACGCCCGAGCCTGGCGACCGCGTCATCGAGCTGCAGGCCGGCCCGGGCGACGCCCGCTAGCTGGCTGGCCAGCCCCGCACCTCACGGCCGGGCAGGCGCGAAGCGGTCCGGCCGCGCAAGCGGCCAGTAGGTGGAAAAGGCCGCGGAGGGCCACTGGGCACGTCCGGCGATGGCCTCCAGCAACTCGCCCGGCTGGACGAAGGTGAGCTGGTTGGACAGCAGCTGCACCTGGTGGTCGGCACGGCGCCGCACGATGTGGGCGGCCGTGATCTGGCTCGGATGCTCCAGGCCGGCGGCCTGCACCAGCTCCTGCAGCGCCTGCATCGTGTGCAGGTGGAACTGATACACCCGCTCGGCCTTGTCGGGCACGACGAGCGCGCGCTGGCGTGCCGGATCCTGCGTCGTCACCCCCGTGGGGCAGCGCCCGGTGTGGCAGGTCTGCGCCTGGATGCAGCCCAGGGCGAACATGAACCCGCGCGCCGCATTGCACCAGTCGGCGCCCAGCGCCATGGCGCGGGCGATGTCGAAGGCGCTGACGATCTTGCCCGCGCACCCGATGCGCACGCGCGGCCTCAGGCCCAGGCCCACCAGCGTGTTGTGCACGAGCAGCAGCCCCTCCTGCAGCGGCGCGCCCACGTGGTCGGTGAATTCCAGCGGCGCCGCCCCCGTGCCGCCCTCTGCGCCGTCGACGACGATGAAATCGGGCACCACCCCGGTCTCGAGCATGGCCCGGGCGATGGCAAACCACTCCCACGGGTGCCCCACGCACAGCTTCAGGCCCGTGGGCTTGCCCCCGGAGAGCTCGCGCAGCCGCTCGACGAAGGCCAGCAGCTCCAGCGGCGTGGCAAAGGCGCTGTGGCGCGCCGGGCTGATGCAGTCCACCCCCGGGGGCACCCCACGCGCCGCGGCGATCTCGGGCGTGACCTTGGAGCCCGGCAGCACGCCCCCGTGCCCGGGCTTGGCACCCTGGCTGAGCTTGACCTCGACCATGCGCACCTGGGGCTCGCGCGCCTGGGCCTGGAAGCGCTCGGGGCAGAAGCTTCCGTCGTCGCGGCGGCAGCCGAAGTAGCCCGAGGCGACCTGCCACACGATGTCGCCGCCGTGCACGCGGTGGTGTGCGCTGATCGAGCCCTCGCCCGTGTCGTGGGCGAAGCTGCCGCGGCGGGCGCCCGCGTTCAGCGCGAGGATCGCGTTGGCGCTGAGGGCGCCGAAGCTCATGGCCGAGATGTTGAAGATGCTGGCGCTGTAGGGCTGCGCGCGTCCCTCTCCCACGAGCACCCGGAAGTCGTGGCTGTCCAGCCGGGTCGGCGCCATCGAGTGGTTGAGCCACTCGTAGCCGGCGGCGTGCACGTCCAGCTGCGTGCCGAAGGGGCGCTTGTCGGGCTCGCCCTTGGCGCGCTGGTACACGAGCGAGCGCTGCTGGCGCGAGAAGGGCGCCTGCTCGTGGTCGCTTTCCACGAAGTACTGGCGAATCTCGGGCCGGATGAACTCCAGCAGGAAGCGCAGGTGCCCGATCACGGGATAGTTGCGCAGGATCGCGTGGCGCGTCTGGCGCACGTCGCGCCAGCCAAGCGCAGCCAGCGCGCCCAGTGTCAGCGCCAGCGCCAGCGCGGTGCCGCCGGGCTGCACCAGCCACCACGCGGTGGCCGCGAAGGCCCCGGCCACGCAAAGCGCCCAGGCTGCGTGGCGCAGTGGAAAGGCCTTCTCCAGGCTGTCCGTCCAGGCTTGCATGCACGCCTCCCGCGGGTTCACCCGCGCGGCGATGCTAGGCGCGGCCGGGCGGCCTGGCCAGGGTCGTTTATCCCGATGCGCTCAGGGGTCAGGGGTTCTCGGTGCGCCGCGACTGCAGGATCGTCCAGCGCAGCCCTGCGCCTGCGGTGAACCCGGTGCGGCGCTCGACCAGGGGGCTGGCGGCGTTGGCCGCACCCGCGACGTTGTCGGCACGCGCGAAGGTGAACAAGTGCCACGACGGGGAAATCGCGCGCGAGGCGCTGACCGTGAAACGCCAGGCCACGAGCCCGGGCCGGCCCTCCCAGGCGGGGCGCGAGGCGGTCGCGAAGCCGGGCGCCACGCCGTAGACGGTGTCGTTGATGCGCTGGTCGCCCAGCAGCACGGCCGCGGAGGTCGTCACCTTCCAGCCCGCCACGTCCAGGTTCTGTGCCTCCAGGCGCGGCTCGACCGTGAAGCCGCGCGAGGCGCCGCGCGCGTCGACGTCGAAGACGCCACGCACGGGCAGCTCGAACTGCCAGCGCGTGCCCGACTCGGAGCGCCCGAGCTGCCAGGTGCCGCGCGGGCCGAATTCCACCAGGGTTCCGAGGTCGGGCATGCCCCGGCGCGCGGGGATGTCCTGCGCGCGCGAGCCGAAGGCACCGGCAAAGCCCACGTCGAGCTCGAAGCCCGGGGTCTTCATCGCGCGCAGGCCCACGGTGTCCTGGTCCACGCGCAGCACCGGCCCGCGGTAGTAGGCGTAGGGCAGCGGATAGGCGCGGCGCACCTGCGCCGAGGCGCCCGGCCAGGCCTGCTGCGACACGCCGAAG
The DNA here is from genome assembly GCA_044237995.1 of Rubrivivax sp. Taxonomy (GTDB): domain Bacteria; phylum Pseudomonadota; class Gammaproteobacteria; order Burkholderiales; family Burkholderiaceae_C; genus Rubrivivax. The sequence goes on from JBIIED010000300.1 coordinate 2,710, forward strand.
GCCACCACGCCCACCTCCCAGCGAGGGGCGGCCTCCTGGGCCTGCGCAGGGCCGGCCGCCCAGGCGGCAGCGGCGGCCCACGCAAGGCCTGCGGCCCCGCGTCGCGCGAGCGCGGCGGCAGTGAGCAGGCCCGGCGCAGGAGCGCGCGGGAGGGGCAGGGCGGGGCTGGGCGGCACGCGGCAAGGAGTCATGAACCATTGTGGCAGGCGCAGCCTGAGCCTGCCGCGCTGGCTATACTGAATCCCCAAGCGCCGATTTGCTCCGGATTGCGGGCGCTCCACAAATGCCGCTAAAGCCGGGCACCTCGAACCCGGTGTCCGCCTGCAGCGGCGCCGGGTTTTTCTCTTTCATGGCCTCCATCGGCGACGTCACCGCGCAGCAGATGCACTTCGGCGAGCCGCTGCCGCTGCGCAGCGGTGCGGTGCTGCCCGGCTACACGCTGAGCTACGAGACCTACGGCACGCTCGATGCGCAGCGCAGCAACGCGGTGCTCGTGTGCCACGCCCTCAACGCGAGCCACCACGTGGCCGGCACCTACGCGGGCCAGCCGCGCAGCGAGGGCTGGTGGGACAACCTCGTGGGCCCGGGCAAGCCACTCGACACCGACCGCTTCTTCGTCATCGGCGTGAACAACCCGGGCTCGTGCTTCGGCTCCACCGGCCCGGCGCACCTCAACCCGGCCACCGGCCGCGCCTGGGGCGCGGACTTCCCCGTGGTGACGGTGGAGGACTGGGTCGACGCGCAGGCGCGGCTGCTCGACCGGCTGGGCATCGAGCAGCTCGCCGCCGTGATCGGCGGCAGCCTCGGGGGCATGCAGGCGCTGTCGTGGACGCTGCGCCACCCCAAGCGCGTGCGCCACTGCGCGGCCATCGCCTCGGCGCCGAACCTCTCGGCGCAGAACATCGCCTTCAACGAGGTGGCGCGCCGGGCCATCATCACCGACCCCGACTTCCACGGCGGGCACTTCTACGCGCACGGCGTCATCCCCCGGCGCGGCCTGCGCGTGGCGCGCATGATCGGCCACATCACCTACTTGTCGGACGACGCGATGGAGGAGAAGTTCGGCCGTGCGCTGCGTGCGGCCGAACTCGCCTACAGCACGCAGGACATCGAGTTCCAGATCGAGAGCTACCTGCGCCACCAGGGCGACAAGTTCAGCGAGTACTTCGACGCCAACACCTACTTGCTGATCACGCGCGCGCTCGACTACTTCGACCCCGCGCTCGAGCACGGCGGC
>JBIIED010000061.1:0-13583 GCA_044237995.1 Rubrivivax sp.
GAGCAGCCGCGCCGACATCACCGAAGGCGGCATCTCCGGCAGCGTCGACATCCTGATGCGCAAGCCGCTGTCGTTTCGCAACAAGATCAATGGCGAGGTCTCGTTGGGCGCCGCCCACGCCACGCTGGCGGGCACCACCGACCCGCAGATCAGCGGCCTGGTGGCCTGGAAGAACGCCGACAACACCCTGGGCCTCCTCGTTCAGGCCTACAAGGAAGATCGCCACCTGCGCCGCGATGGCCAGGAGATCTTCGGCTACAACGTGATCAGCGCGGCCCAGGCCACGGCCTCGGGCAACCCGGGCCTGGCCGGCAAGCGCATCACGGGCAGCCTGAACTCGGCCATGTTCGAAGGCGTGCGCAAGCGCTCGGGCGGATACCTCGGCGCCCAGTTCAAGCCCAACGCCGACATGGAAGTCAACGTCAGCGTCTTTCGCACGACGCTGGACGCCGATAACTACAACAGCTCCGCCTACGCGCTGCCCTTCGGCCTGGTCAACACGGCCGGCTACCTGATCCGCGATGCCGTGATCTCGGGCGACGTCGTCACCAGCGCCAAGATCGTGCGTCCCACCGGCTCGACGGCCAACGTGGTGGGCCTGCAGTTCGACCACTTCAACCGCCAGGGCGCGCAGTCCACCAGCGCCTTCTGGGACGTCGACGCCAAGTTCAACCTCAGCAAGTCACTCACTGCGCGCGTGCGCTTCGGCGAGACCGAGGGTACCGGCACGACGGCCTCGCAGCCCAGCCTGGTCTACGGCCTGCTCAACCCGGCGTCGGTCAACTTCACGCAGACCCCGGGCGCACCGGCCGAGTACGTCATCCTGGACGCCAGCGGCAAGTCCATCGACCTCACCAAGGTCGGCAACTACGCGCTTCTGACCAACCAGGGCGCGGCCGTCAAGGCGATGGACAAGGAGACCTACGCCCACCTGGATGCCGAGTACCGGCTCGACCATCGCATCATCCCGCTCGTCAAGTTCGGTGCGCGCAGTTCCCGTCACAACCGGACCTACGACGTGATCACCGCACGCTGGAACGCACAGGACACCGCGGCCGGTCCGATCGCTTCGAGCTCGCCGGACTTCCCCTTCATCCCCATCACAGGCGGCACGCTCATCAAGCAGACCGTCGTGGCGGATGCTGCGCGGCCGGTGCCGGCGACGCTGTATCCGGCCGACTGGTTCAACGGAGCCTCGGGCAACTTCCCGCGCGACATCTTCCGCTTCAACATGGGGCAGATGAAGGCCTTCACCGACCAGTACATCAACTGGAACCCGGTGCTCAACAAGCAGTGGTCCGGCGGCTTCCAGGTGAAGGAGGACAACAACGCGGGCTACCTGATGGCCGAGTTCGAGCTCGACCCGAAGATCACCGGCAACTTCGGTGTGCGCGTGGTGGAGACGAAGGTGGCTTCGCTGTCCTACCAGGCGCTCGTCAGCGGCACGGGCGTGGGCCAGTGCGTGCCGCTGCAGCCCTGCTCGGTGCCTGAAGCGATCAACACCTCGCGCGTGGCCACCTATGTGCCGCGCCTGGTGACCACCACGCACGTCGACACGCTGCCGAGTTTCAACATCCGCTGGGAGCTGAGCAAGGGCGTGATCGGCCGCGCGGCGGTCTCGCGCAGCCTCGGGCGCCCCAACTACAACGAGCTCGCCGGCTCCGTCACGCTCAACGACACGCTCCTCACGGGCTCCAGCGGCAACCCCAAGCTGCGGCCGATCCTGTCGGACAACGTCGACCTGTCGCTGGCGTGGTACTTCGCACCTCGCGCCTACGTCTCGGCCGGCCTGTTTGCGCAGGACATCTCGAACTACGTGAAGACGGGCGTCTCGTACATCGACTACTACAACATCTCACAGAACAGGATTTCCACCTACATGGTCACCTCCCGCAAGGGGGTGTCGGCCAACCTCAAGGGCGCCGAGGCGGCCTTCGAGATGCCGGTGGGCCGCGGCTTCGGTTTCGGCGCCAATGCCACCTACGTGGACTCCAAGGACGAGGATGGCGCCCCGCTGCTGGGCACCTCCACCTGGACCTACAACCTGCGCGGCTTCTACGAGGATGACAAGTTCACGGCGAGCCTGGCCTGGAACTACCGCACCGACTACGCTATCGGCTTCGTCGGCGACGGCACGCTCAAGCCGATCGTCAACAGCGCGGGCGTGATCACGCAGTACAACGGCCAGCACCGGTACGCGGGAGCGGGCAGCCTGTCGCTGTCGCTGGGGTATCGGATCCGCAAGGACCTGAGCATCCACCTCGACGGCAACAACCTGAACGACCCGATCCGCCACACCTACTACCTCAGCACGAACGCGCCGGGCTACTGGCACCAGAACGGTCGCCAGTTCTTCATCGCGTTGCGCGCGAAGATCTGATCGCAGCGGCCCTCAGGGGCTGCCACGACGCGTCCCGGCTGGCCTGACGGCGAGCCGGGACGTTTTCCTTGGGGGTGCAGGCGGGCTAAGCCAGGCGTTGGCCGGCGCCGTCGAAGGCGTGCAGGACCGTCGGCGCCAGGCGTACGGCGGTGCCTGGCTCGGGGGCGGTGTCTTCGCGCCACTCCGCGCACAGCGCTCGCCCGGCGCAGCGCCCGTGCACGTAGCGGGTGGCGCCCAGTTCCTCCACCACCGAGACCTCCAGCCGCAGGGGCCCGTCGGTCCTGGGCCGCAGGTGCTCGGGCCGCACGCCGAGGTGTCCGGTGCCAGTCTGGCCAGCCAGGCCGGTCAGGCTGGGCAGCACGGTGCCATCGCCCAGGCGCAGGCCTGCGACCTCGAACGAGACAGGCAGCAGGTTCATGGCCGGCGAGCCGATGAAGCCGGCCACGAAGAGGTTGGCGGGGTGGTCGTAGAGCTCGCGCGGTGTGCCCACCTGCTCGATGCGCCCGTCGCGCAGCACGACGATGCGGTCGGCCAGCGTCATGGCCTCGACCTGGTCGTGCGTGACGTAGACCGTCGTGCGGCCGAGCGTATCGTGCAGTGCCGCGATCTCCACCCGCATGCGCAGGCGCAGCTCCGCGTCCAGGTTGGACAGCGGCTCGTCGAAGAGGAAGACGGCCGGATCCTGCACGATCGCGCGACCGATGGCCACGCGCTGGCACTGCCCGCCGGAGAGCTCGCCGGGCTTGCGCGCCAGGTAGGGCTCGAGCTGCAGGATGCGCACCGCATGCTCGAGCTTGCGCGCGATTTCCTCGCGCGGCTCGCCGCGCATGCGCATGCCGAAGCTCAGGTTCTGCTGCACCGTCATGTGGGGGTACAGCGCATAGCTCTGGAAGACCATCGCGACGCGGCGCTCGCTCGGACTGGCGTGCGTGAGGTCGCGCTCGCCGAAGAGGATGCGGCCTTCGCTCACCGACTCGAGCCCGGCGATGAGCCGCAGCAGCGTGCTCTTGCCGCAGCCCGAGGGGCCGACGAAGACCACGAACTCGCCCTCGGCGATGTGCAGCTCGATGCCGTGCAGCGTCTCGGTGCGGCCGAAGCGCTTCCGGACGGCTTGAAGCGTGAGGGCGGTCATGCAGGGGTGGTGGGCGAAGGGGCAGGGGCAGGGGACGGGGCTGCGCCGTGCGGCCGCAGGCCGGCAAGCCATGCGGGCTCCCAGCGGCGCGGCACGCCGCTGCGGTCGAGATCATCCATCAGCGCGCGCCGAGCGGATGCATCGGCCTGAAGCGTGCGCGGGGTATGGCCGCCTCGCAGGCAGGCCCCTGCCAGGTGCGCCGCCACCTCGCCCACGAGCCACTCCACCGGGTGCACGCGGGTGCAGGCGTTGGCCAGGTGCGTGACGCCGATGTTCTTGCAGCCCGGCAGCAGGTTGTCGCAATCGCGCGCCACGAAGGCACCCAGCGGCAGCGTGAAGGGCCGCACGCGGGCGTTCGTGCCGTGCCCGCTGCGGCAGGTGGGGTGGATGTCCAGGTTGTACCAGGCCACGCCGACGCTGTCTTCGAGGTGTACCGGATCGAGTGCCGCCTCGGGCTGCTCCAGCGCGATGTCGCGCTGCGTCAAGGTGCGCAGCGTCAGCATGCGGCGTGACTCGCGCACGTAGACCTGCTGCGCCAGGCCGTCCGCCGTGCCGAGCACGCCCGGCGCCGGCTGCCACTCGGGCCAGCCACGCCCGCCGTCTTCGCGCGGCGCTTCCACCTGCAGCCAGTGCACGAGCGCTTGCGTGAGCTCGCGCGCGGCGGCCTGGACGTCGTGCTGCGGCAGGGGCCCGTCGAGCAGCGGCTGCACGGCGTAGTCGTTTTGCCCCCAGTTGACGAGCGTGAGTTCGGTGGGCGCAGGCTGCCGGCCAGGCCACTGGTGCGCCGCGCGCACGCGGCGGTAGCGCCACAGGTCGAGCGTCGCACCGTGCCCGGTCAGGGGAAAGGCAACCGAGCTGCCCTGGCGCCCGGGCAGGAAGAGACTGAACAGGCGGTGCGCGTGGTGGGGCACCGTGCGCTCGCGCCACCAGCCGTAGGAAGGCGGCGGCGCCAGGGGCGACCCCGGGGCGCGCTGCCACTCGAGTGCCACCACGTGCGTGACCGGCTGCTGGTCCAGCACGTCGGCCTGGGCGGGCGCATCGGGCTCATCGAACTCCGCGCGCGACTCCTTGCCGAGCCGGTACGCCAGGCCCGCAAGTGGCAGCAGTGCTCCGGTGTCCGTGGCATCGACGAAGAAGCGTGCGTGAACCTCGTGCACATGGCCGCGTGCATCGCGCAGCCGCACGCCGGCCAGGAGCCGGCCCTGGCGCTCGACCGAAACCGGCTCCACGCCACGCAGCAGCACGAGACGCCCCGCCGCCTCGTGCGCGGCGAGCATGGTCTCGAAGCGGCTGGCCGCGACCGCGGGCTCGATGCACAGGTTGCTCACCCAGCCGTCGCCGGGGTTGAGCCCGCGGGTCAGGGAGGTGTGGTCCTCGAAGCCCGGCTGAGCGCGGTAATGCGCGCGCATGGCTTCGCGGAAATCGCGGTAGCTTGCGCAGGCGCCCCCATGCTCGATGGCGGCATGCTCGTCGGGCGGCACGCCCTGGGCGGTGAGCTGCCCGCCCAGCCAGGGGTGCTCGGCGGCCAGCAGCACCCGATGTCCGGCCTCGCAGGCGCGCCAGGCAGCGACCACACCGCCCAGGCTCGCCCCGATCACCGCGATGTCGAACCGGTGGTCCGGCGTCACGGCCCGGGCTCCAGTTCGAGGCCGATTTCGAAGGTGCGGTCCCAGGGCAGGCGGGTGCGCCGCACGCGCCAGCCCAGGCGCCACGGCGCGAGCCAGGCGTTGGCCTGGGGAACGAAGAGCTGCTGCACGTGCTCCGCCAAGGCTCCGGCCGGCAGGGTGAGGCCGCCCAGGCGCACCACCTGGCGCAGCTCGGCCTGCCACAGCACGTCCTCGGCCAGACGCAGGGCGAGGTTGTGGCGGTGCGCCGGGTCGTCCAGCTGCCCGTGGGCCACCAGCGCCTGCGCCAGTGCGCTGCCAAGCGTGTTGCCCGCGGTGTTCCAGCCGGCGTAGGCGGCCAGGCTGCGCAACTCGAGCCGGCGGGCGAGCGCGTGCACGAACCAGGGGTCGCCGCCGTTGGCGAAGGCCAGATCGGCCACGGCCACGGCCCGGCCGGCGCGCTGGTGCGCGGCGAGCGAGTCCAGCCACGATGCGTCCACGGGCTCGCGCTGCGGCAGCGGCTGCTGCAGCGCCCAGTCGCCCTGGACCGTGCCCTGGGTGTAGAGCGCCAGCACGATGTCGGCTTGTGACGCGTCATCCACGAGACGGGCGCCTGCTGCAGCAACCTGGCTGGGCACCGATTCCGCCAGCGGCCGGTCCTCGTAGCGCGGCACGAGCGCGGCAGGCGATTCGGACCGCATCGCGCTCAGGGCCACGCGCAGCGGCGGCCGGTCCGACAACCGCTGCACGGCGTGTGCGCAGGCGGTGTGCAGCACCTCGTCGGCGCCGGGGTAGATCGGCACGCGGTCCTGCAGCCCGAGGGCCGCCACCTCGGCTTGCAAGGCGCGCCGCTCGGCGATGTTGAGGCCGAATTCGGCCGTGTCATCCTGCGGAAGCACCAACCGGTCGATCACGCCTTCGCGCACAAGCTGCAGCATGCAGCGTGTGATCGCGTGGTTGCGCGCGCGGGTGGCGAGGTAGTCCTGCCGGATGGCGTCGGGCACGGATGCGGCAGCCTCGCGCGTGAGCCGCTCGTCGGCGGGCTGGCCCAGCCGCGACCAGCGGTCCTGGTGGAACGACCAGGCCCACAGCGCCAGGCCGTGCTCCGACCAATAGGGCTTCTCCTCCTCGGCGTCCAGGCTGCGGCTGATGCGCATCGTCGAGGCGAAGGCATAGAGCGGCTTGCCGGGGTGTGCAGCCCGCAGCTCGCGCAGCCACAGCAGCCGGCGCAGGAGGGCCTCCTGCGCGTCGTCGATGAAGCGCGAAGGCACGAGGCCGCCGTAGACGAGCATGTCCATCGACAGCACGAAGCCTGCCATCCCTGGGGCCTCGCGCGAGAGCCACGCCACCAGCGTGTCGCGCTCGGCTGGCCGGCGCAGATGCCCGAGCAGTTCCTCGGGCGGCACCACGAGCTCCCATCCTCCTGCGGCCATCAGGTGCACCACCTGCTCCCGCACCACGGGGCGCGCGTCCAGCGGCAGGGCTAGGAGACGTCTGGCGGGGGAGCTCATCGAGCGGTCCGACTGTGCGGGCGGTGTGCGAGCCGGGCGCCGATCATGTGCGGGCTCGCAAGGTGAGCAGGGCGTACGGCGGCACGGCATGCGGCTCGTGGGCGGGCGCCGCCAGCGGCGTGCCGTCGGCCCGCACGGCCTGCCAGCTGCGCGGCGTGAGCGCGAGCAGCTGCACCTGCCCGGTCGGGTTCCACACCCGCAGCTCCAGTGGTCCGTCGCACCCGAGGCGGCGCACGCTGCTGACGACCAGCTCCGCGTTGCCGATCTCGATGGGCTCTGGCCAGCCGGCGCGGTGGCCACGCAGCACGAGTGCGGGGCGGCGCAGCCGGCGGGCCTGCGGCAGAGCTTCCTGTGCGGATCCCGGCCCGAAGCGCCAGCGGAACCGCTCGGTGCCCAGGCACTGCGCCTCGGGTGTGGCGATGTCGGGCCCGGCACCGACCCCTCGCGTGAGCAGGTCGCGCCGCGACAGGAAGCCCACGCTGCGCACCAGCGTGAGCGCCAGAAAGGGCCGGCCCGCGAGTTCGATCGGCTCGCACTCATGCATCGCCTCGTGCGCCAGCCACCAGGGAGCGGCATGGATCGCGCTGCCCGTGGGGAGCACGGCGACGGGCATCTCCTTGCGTGATGGCGCCGCGGGCACCGCCCTCAGGACGCGCGGTCGCTGCGACCAGGCGAAGGCGGTGTCCGTCCAGATGGAGGAGGCCGCGTCTGCCAGGGGCAGCAGCAAGCGCGTGCGCTGGTCACGCGCGCGGTTGTGCCAGACGAGCTCGGCGTGCACCGTGGGCTCGTCGCCGAGCAGGCGCAGGCACAGCGAACCTTCATTGCGCACGCGCTCGGCGGCAGCGCTGCGGCGGTCGGGCGCGAGGCCGGCCGGCACATCCATCTGGATCGCGAGGTTCAATTCGGCCGCGCCGCCGGACTGCCACGCACTGCGCGCACGCAGGCTCGACACGACCTGCGCAGCGGGTTCGGGCGGAGGGCTCCAGTTGTAGCTGTCCCCGGCGTCGAGCTCGTGCAGCCATTGCAGAAGCGGGGCATGGGTCAAGCCGCTGCGGCGATCCGTGAGGTGCAGGGTGCCTGCTTCGTCGAGCCAGAGGGTGAGCGCCGCATTCTCGATGCGCGCGGCCGCCGCATCGGCCGAGGCGCTGTTGGGCCGGGCACCGGCTGCACACGGTGCTTCAGTGTCTGGTGCGGCGTCTGGTGCGGCGTCGGGTGCGGCGTCGGGTGCAGGGCCGGGCACAGCCCCGATCTCCAGCTCGACCGTGCCGAGCCCCGGCAGGGCCAGGGGAAGCGCCAGCGCGTAGATCCATCCCTGCAGCCGCTCGGGAAAGTCGTCCAGTGGCGAGCGGATCTCCTCGTGCGCCGTGGCGTCGAGCAGCACGTGCGCCAGCACCGAGCCGCCCCCTGTCACGCGCAGCGCAGCGTGGCGTACGCCTGCCAGGAAGACGCGCAGCACCTGCCAACCGTCGAGCCGCTGCGGCAGCGGATTGAAGACGGTGCAACGCGTGTCGTCGGCAAAGACGTCCGGACCGCCGGCATGGCGTCGCAGCGAGACCATGCCCGCTGCTGCAATGGCATGCGTGTGCAGCGCGTCGAGCCTCTGCTCGAGCGAGACGAAGCGCTGTTCCATCTCTCGGTGCACGGCATCCGTGCTGCAGCCGCAGATCGAGTCGTGCGCCTGCTGCTGCATCAGCAGCCGCCAGGCCTGCTCGAGCGCGCGCGCGGGCCACTGCGCGGCCGGCACCGTGCACGCGAGCAGAGGCTCCAGGGCGCCCAGCAGCCGATCCTCGGCCTGGTCGTGCAGCCGTTTCAGGTGGCGGCGCGTGGAGAGCACGTCGGGCAGCACGAAGGCCTGGCGGTTGGCCCTGAGCTCGCCGGCGAGCCGCTCGCGAGCGGGCGTGGCGGCCAGCAGCGCGTGCGCATGTCCGGCCAGCGTGGCGGGCGCGAGCTCGAACTCATCCTGCGCGGCGTTGAAAGCGGCCAGCCGAGCGGCCATCTCGGCGCCTGGCAGCAGGTGGTCGCCGCCCTGGGTGAAGAGCAGCCGGGGCACGGCGCTGCGCGCCTTCAGGCGGCGCAGCAGGGCCAGCAGCTCGTCGCTCCCGCCGGGCAGGTTCAGTGCGTGCTGGTAGTAGCCTTCCGGCAGGAACACGGTGCCCACCGAGACCCCGCCCGGTGCCTCCCACTCGAAGCTCGTGGAGGCGGCATCGGCCCCGCGCCACAGCACGGCCGCCTCGATCCCGAACTCGCGCAGCAGGCGCGGCATCTGCGCCACGTGACCGAAGCTGTCGGGCAGGTAGCCCACCTGCTGCAGCCCGCCCGCGTGGGTGGCGTCGGCGATGCCGGTCTCGAGGTTTCGAAGCAGCGACTCGCCGCTGCACAGGAACTCGTCGGCCATCACGTACCAGGGCCCGAGCGCCACCTGCCCGCGCTGCACGGCCTGGTGCACGCGCTGCACGAGACCGGGCTCGCCGTGGGCCACGATGTCCTCGAAGGCCACCGTCTGGCCGTCGAAGAGGAAGTTCTGCAGCGTGCCTGCCTCGAGCTGCGACACCACGGCCTCGAGCACCTGCGCCAGCCGCGCCACGGTGGTCTGGTAGGGCAGGTACCACTCGCGGTCCCAGTGCGTGTGCACGACCACGTCCACGCGTGTGCGGCTCATCCCTTGACCGCTCCCTTCATCGCGCCTTCGATGAACCAGCGCTGGCTGAACACGAACACGAGCAGGATCGGCAGCACCGACATCACCGTGCCGGCGGCCACCAGGCGCCAGTCCATCGAGAAGGCGCTGGCCAGCCGGTTCACGCCCAGGGGCAGCGTGAACAGCCGCGGATCATCGACGACGATGAGCGGCCACAGGAAGTCGCCCCACACGCCGATGAAGCCGAAGATCGCGAGCGTGGCCAGGGAGGGCTTGACCAGCGGCAGCATCACGTGCAGCCAGATGCGCCAGCGGCTCACGCCCTCGACGATGGCGGCCTCTTCCAGCGCAGGCGGCACCCCGGCGAAGGCCTGGCGCATGAAGAACACGCCGAAGGCCGTGCAGGCGTGCGGCAGCACGAGACCCAGCCGGGTGTTGTGCAGCCCGAGCGTCAGCGCAAGTTCGTAGACGGGAATCATCAGGAGCTGGAAGGGCAGCATCATCGAAGCCAGCAGCACCGCAAACACCGCCGTGCGCCCGGCAAAGGCGATGCGGGCCAGCGCGTAGCCCGCCAGGGATGACAGCACCAGGTTGCAGCCGACGGCCATCACGGCGACGAGCGCCGAGTTCAGCAGGTAGCGACCGAAGGGCTGGCTCTCGAGCACACGCGCGAAGTTGGCCAGCGTGGGTTCGGCTGGCAGCAGCGCGGGCGGAAAGGCGTGGATGTTCTCCGACGCGGACTTCAGCGCCGTCGACAGCAGCCACAGGAAGGGCCCGACGGTGAGGACGACCATGAGCACGAGGCCCGCGTAGCGCAGCGCGGCCTCGGCCGGGGAGGTGCGCGGGCCGGTCATCGGCGCAGCTCGCGCAAGGCGCGCAGGTTGAGCAGCGACAGCACCAGCGTGATGGTGAAGAGCACCACGCCGATGGCCGATGCATAGCCCATTTCGAACTCGACGAAGGCCGACTCGTAGATGAGGAACACGAGCGTCTTGGTGGCGTCCAGCGGCCCGCCCTGGGTCATCACGTAGACCTCCTCGAAGACCTTCATGGCCGAGATCGACGACATCACCGCCACCACCGCGATCGAGGGCCGCAGCATCGGGATCGTGATGTGCATCGTCTGCTGCCAGCGGCTCACGCCCTCGACCTCGGCGGCCTCGTAGAGGTGGCGCGGGATGGCCTGCAGGCCGGCCAGGTAGATCACCATGTAGTAGCCCATGCCGCTCCACACCGTCACGGCCATCACGGCAAAGAGTGCGCGTGCGGGGTCGGCCAGGAAGGCCACCGGATCGCGCGTCAGGCCCGTGGCCAGCAGGAAGTGGTTGAGCAGCCCGCGCTCCTCGTAGACCCACTTCCACACAAGCGCGCTGACGACGAGCGAGGTCACCACCGGCAGGTAGATCGCGGCGCGGAAGAAGGCGATGCCGGGCAGGCTGCGATTGACCAGCAGCGCCAGGAAGATGGGCGCCACGACGAGCACCGGCACCACCACCACGAGGTAGAGCAGCGTGTTGCGCAGCGCACCCCAGAAGGCCGGATCGGTCCACAGCCGCGCGTAGTTGGCCAGTCCGACGAAGTGCGGATCGGTGATGAGGTTGTAGTCGGTGAAGCTCATCCACACCGCTTTCAGCGCGGGGTAGAGCACGAGCGTGCCGAGCACGATGCAGGCGGGCAGCAGGAACAGCAGCGGCACCAGGGGGTGCTGCAGGCGAGGCGCTCGGGCGTGGCTGCGCATGGGCGGGGTCTCAGGCTGCCAGCTGTTGCCAGGCCAGGCTGGCTGCGCCCAGCAGCCCCGCCTGGTCGCCCAGTGTGGCGGGCGCCAGGCGAAGCGGCACACCCCGCGCGGCCAGATGCCGGGCCAGCGGCGCCCACCACAACGCCTGCGAGCGCAGCACGCCCCCGCCGAGGATCACGAGGGCAGGGTCCAGCGACATGTGCAGATCCTGCAGGAAATCTGCCAGCAGCTCGCCCCACTCGCGCAGCGCCAGCTGCGCGTGCGCGTGTGACGGCGCGGCCGCATCGGCCGCCCACCGCGTCACCTCCAGGCCACCAGCGGCCCGTGGCGCATCGGCGGGTGCGACGAGGTGGTAGAGGTTCATCAGGCCCGTGCCGCTGACCACGCTCTCCAGCGGCACCACGGCCTGCTGGCGTGCGTGCCACACGCGCATCGAGCCGAAGTGTCCCGCGCGCTGGCTGGCTCCCGCCAGGACCTGCGCGCCCACCGCGATCGCGCCGCCCAGGCCGGTGCCCAGGGTCAGCATGACCGTGATCGCCGCTGGGTCTGGGGCGTGGGCGCCTTGCCAGAGCTCGCCGGCGAGTGCGCAATTGGCGTCGTTGTCGGCCCACACCGGCAGCTCGGCCCCCAGCCGTGCCTGGAAGTGGGTGCGCAGCGCCGTGCCGGCCCAGCCGGGCATCGTGTCGTTGGCCGCCAGCACGCGCGCATCCTGGCGGTCGATGATGCCGGCAGCGCTGATGCCCAGGCCCCGCAGCCGTGAGGCCGCGCCGGCCGGCCGCAGCGATGCCAGCAGGGCATCGGCCTGTGCGAGCACGTGGGCCGCGCCCCGGTGGGCCTGCGTGGCGGTCGTGGCCACCTCGAGCAACTCCCCGCGGGACGTGACGAGGCCGCCGCGCAGCTGCGTGCCACCGAACTCGAGCGCCAGCACGGTGTCCGGGGCGGGACTTCGTGCAGGACTGGTCACGGGCAGCGGTGCGGGGTGCGACGTGGTGTCCACGGTTGTTTCCTTTGCCGGTCTCTCAGGCCTTGCACCCGAGCAGGCCGCGCCACTCTCGCGCCACGGTGTGCACGGCTTCGTCGGCGCCCTGACGGCCCAGCATGGCCGACTGCAGCGCGCGCACGAAGCTTGCGCGCAGCCGGCTGTAGCGCCGCACGGGCGGAACGAGCACCGTGCCCTCGCGCACCTGGCGCACGGTCAGGGCGCGGGCGGCATCGAGCACGGGGTCGCCGCTGGAGGCGGTGAAGAGCGCGTCGTCGTAGCTGGCCGCACTGGAGGGCAGCACGGGCACGCGGCGTGCGAGTGCGAGCTGGTTGCGCGCGTCGGTGACGAAAGCGGCGAGCGCGAACGCCGCCTCGGGATGGCGGCTGGCGCGGGGAACGGCCAGGTTCATCACGGCCAGGTTCGCGCGCCCGGCGCCGAGCTGCGGCGCGACCTGAACCTGGGGATACAGGCCCGGGTTGGCGTTCCTCACCTGGGCCAGGAACTGCATGCCGGTGGACACCATCGCCACCTGGCCCGACAGGAACATCGTCACCGCCGTGCGGTGCCCCTCGGTGAGGACGTTGCGCGGCACCCACTGGCGCTGGTAAAGCGTGGCGAAGGCCTCGAAGAAGGCCCTGCCTTCGGCATTGTCGAAGGCGGCCCCGCAGTGGTCGGGCGTGAACAAGGGCAGCTGCGGGGCGCGCGTGGCGGCGAGCATCTCCAGGGCCGCACTGCCGTCCAGGGCCGTGAAGTAGGCGTACTGGCCGGTGCGCTGGCGCAGCACAGGGGCCACCTCCAGCAGGGCTGGCCAGTCGCGCGGGGGCGGCACGCCGGCCCGCTCCAGCAGGGCCCGGTTGCACAGCGTGATGTTGCTCGTCACGTACCAGGGCAGGGCGAAGGTGCGCGAGGCCAGGCGGTTGGCGGCCCAGGTCGAGGGGAGGTAGGCCGCCACCTGCTCGGTGGACAGGAAACGCTCGGGCTCGAGCAGGGCGCCGAGCTCGGCGAGCTTGGCGCTGAACTGCGGGTTGAGGTTCACCACATCGGGTGGGGTGCCGGCAGCGATCGCCGTCAGCGTCTTGCGCTCCATCTCCGACCAGGGCACGTCCACCCACTTCACGCGCAGACCCGGATGCTGCTGCTCGAAGGCCGTGATCAGACCGCGCACGTAGGCATCGTGGTGGGGCGACAGCTGCATGGTCCAGAACGAGACCTCCCGCCCGGCCGGCCGCGCGCGCAGGGCGGGCAGGCCCAGCAGCGCCGCTGCGCCCGCGGTGGCGAGCCAGCGGCGCCGGCTGGCGCGAGGCACCGGGCCGGCTGGGCGGGGGGGAGGGGGCATCCCGTGCATGGTCTAGAAATGGTCCAGCAATGGTAAAGTGAAACCAGACAGGGACGGAGGCGTTCCGCGCATGGTGCGCAGGCGGCTCTCCCGAAGGAATCATCACACCGTGAGGCGAAGCGCGAAACAGGAGCGGCTGCGGCGCGAGCTGATGGCGCTCGTTGAGCAGTCGGCCGATGGCGCGCGGCTGCCTCCGGAGCGTGACCTGGCGAGCCAGCTCGGCGTGGCCCGGGAGACCTTGCGCGCTGCGATGCACGCGCTC
>JBIIED010000301.1:0-3899 GCA_044237995.1 Rubrivivax sp.
CGGCCAGTGCCGGGCCGCCGGCAAAGCGTGCGGGGTCGATGACGATGAAGAAGGAGCCGATGGCCTGCGGGCGCTCCACCTCGCCGAACATCGAGGTGAGATGCGTGCCGAAGGTGTTGCCCACCAGCGGGCCGCACAGCAGGTCGATGACGAGCGCCATCGCGTATCCCTTGTAGCCGAAGTCGCGGCCGCCCAGCGGCATCACGGCCGTGGCCTGCTGCGCGTCGGTGGTGGGGACGCCTTGTGCATCCACCGCGGTGTCGGGCGGCAACGGGTGACCCTCGCGCTGCGCGTTGCGCACGCGGTTCCAAGGGATCGAGGTGGTGGCCATGTCCAGGCAGACGGGCTCGCCGTGCGTGCGCGGGAAGGCGATCGAGATCGGGTTCGTGCCGAAGAAGGGACGCTGCCCGCCGTGCGGCACGGCGATGCTGTTGGCGTGGGTGAACGAGAGTCCCACCATGCCCTCGCGCGCCGCCACGCGCGAGTACAGGCCCACCGCTCCGCAGTGCGAGGCGTTGCGCACGCCCACAGCAGCCACGCCCTGCTCGCGTGCGATCGCGATGGCCTCGCGCACCGCACGGTGCGCCACCACGATGCCCTGGCCCTGGTCGGCCTCCACCACGGCGGCTGACGGGCTGTTGCGCAGGATGCGGATGTCCGGGCGCGCGCGCACGCTGCCGTTGAGCAGCCGCTCCAGGTAGTGCGGCAGCAGCGACACGCCGTGCGAGTCGATGCCCCACAGGGTCGTCTGCACGAGGCTCTCGGCCAGCAGCCTGGCGTCCGCCTCGGGCATGCCGCTGGCAGCAAAGCACCGTGCCGCCCAGCGGCGCATGGTTTCGGGCGGGAAGAAGGCGGAGTCGGCGTGGGTGGGTTGCTGGCTCATCGTAGGCGGGGGGTTGTCACATCACGGCGCCGAGCTGCCACGGCACGAATTCGTTCTGGCCGTAGCCGTGCAGCTCGCTCTTGGTCTTGCGCCCGGAGGCGGTGTCGAGCATGAGCTGGAAGATGCGCTCGCCGCAGGCCTGCACGGTGTCCGTGCCTTCGACGATGGCGCCGCAGTCCAGGTCGATGTCCTCGGCCTGGCGCTGCCACAGGGCCGTGTTGGTGGAGAACTTCAGGGACGGGCTCGGGGCGCATCCGTAGGCCGAGCCACGACCGGTGGTGAAGCAGATGAGGTTGGCACCACCGGCCACCTGGCCCGTGGCCGAGACGGGGTCGTAGCCCGGCGTGTCCATGAAGACCAGGCCCTTGGTCGTCACGGGCTGCGCGAACTCGAACACATCGGTGAGGTTGGTCGTGCCGCTCTTGGCGATGGCGCCCAGGCTCTTCTCGAGGATGGTCGTGAGGCCGCCGGCCTTGTTGCCGGCTGACGGGTTGTTGTCCATCTTCATGCCGTGGCGCGAGGTGTAGGCCTCCCACCAGCGGATGCGCGCCAGCAGCCTGGCGGCCACCTCGGGGCTGGCCGCGCGGCGCGCCAGCAGGTGCTCGCCGCCGTACACCTCGGGCGTCTCGGAGAGGATCGCCGTGCCGCCGTGGCGCACGAGCAGGTCCACCGCTGCGCCCAGGGCCGGGTTGGCGCTGATGCCCGAATAGCCGTCGCTGCCACCGCACTGCAGGCCCACCGTGAGGTGGCTGGCAGGCACCGGGCGGCGCTGCACGCGGTTGGCCTCGGGCAGCAGGGCCTGGATGAGCTCGATGCCGCGCGCCACGGTGCGTGCGGTTCCGCCGGTGTCCTGGATGTTGAAGGCGACCAGGCGCGCGCCTTCCTGCAGGCCTTCCTGCGCCACCAGGCCCTGGATCTGGTTTGTCTCGCAGCCCAGCCCTACGACGAGCACGGCCGAGAAATTCGCGTGGCGCGCATAGCCGCCCAGCGTGCGGCGCAGCACCTGGAGCTCCTCCCCGTCGCTGGCGGTGGCGCAGCCCATGCCGTGCGTGAGCGCGACCACGCCGTCGACGTTCGGGTACGGGGCCAGCCGCTCGGGGTGGACGTCGCGCCGGAAGGCGTCGGCAATGGCGCGAGCGGCGGTGGCCGAACAGTTCACGCTCGTGAGCACGCCGATGTAGTTGCGCGTGGCGATGCGCCCGTCGGCGCGCACGATGCCCTCGAAGGTGGCGGGCGTGGCGAAGAAGTCGGTGGGCGTGGCGCCGGCGCCAGGCTCGTGGTGGCGTGCGAAGTCGGCGTAGGCCAGGTTGTGCACGTGCACGTGCTGGCCGGGGGCGATGGGCTGCGTGGCGTGGCCGATGACCTGGTCGTAGCGGCGCACGGGCTCGCCTGCGGCGATCGGCCGCGTGGCCACCTTGTGGCCGGGCGGAACGAGCCCGGCCACCGTCACGCCCTCGCCTGGCAGGAGGGTGCCGCCCAGCAGCTGGGCACGCGCGATGACGACGTTGTCACGGGGGTGGATGCGGATGACGGGCGGGGCACTCATGGGGTGGAAGTTTCCCACGCGTGCGCTGCACCCCTACCTGGGGGTTGTGCGGCTTGCCTGGCCTCAACCGCGGGTGCCCGGCACGGGGCCAGCATCGTCGCCGGTCCTTTCCCATCCACATGTCTCCCAAGCTGCTCATCTTCCACGACGACGCCCGCAGCTGCCTTGCCTGCCACGGGGCTGGGCCCCGCTGCGCAGGAGGATCCCCGAGGGTGGAGCGATGAGCCGCGTCTACGCCAACCGGCTCGAGGCCGGCCGAGAGCTGGCAACCGAGCTACGCAAGCGGATTCGGACCTGGGGCGCAGCCGCGGCGGCAGGTGCTCCCGGGGAGGCGGCGGCCGGCACGGCTGCGCGCGCGGGCCCGCGCATCGTCGTCTACGGGCTGCCGCGCGGCGGCGTGCCCGTGGCCGCCGAGGTGGCCCGGGCCCTGCACGCGCCCCTGGACCTTCTCATCGTGCGCAAGGTGGGTGCCCCGGGCCAGCCCGAGCTCGCGGTGGGGGCCGTAGCCGATGGCGACCCGCCCGAGGTGGTGCTCGACGAGCAGAGCATGGGCTGGACGGGTACGAGCGAGAAGTGGGTGCGCGAGCAGGCGCGCATCGAGCATCGGGAGGTGCTGCGCCGGCGCCAGGCGTACCTGGCCGGCCGGGTGTCACCGCCCGTGCAGGGGATGACGGCGGTGGTGGTCGACGACGGTGCGGCCACCGGCACGACGGTACGCGCGGCCGTGCAGGCGCTGCGCCGGCGCGGGCCGGCGCGCATCGTGCTCGCGCTGCCCGTGGCGCCGGGCGATGTCCTGGCGCAGCTCAGGCCCCTCGTGGACGAGGTGGTGTGCCTGGCCGAGCCGGTGCCCTTTCGGGCCGTCGGCCTGCACTACGGCGATTTCCACCAGGTGAGCGACGAGGAGGTGGTGCGCGCGCTCCAGGAGGCGTCTGCTCAGCCTTGATCGTCGAACAGCGGCAGCGTGCGAGAGGCCTGTGCGTGTCCGTCGGGCCCGTCCATGCCCTGGTCGATGCCGTAGCGGATCAGCGCGGCCGTGGTGGGCAGCTGCAGCTTTTCCTGGATGCGGGCCTTGTGCGTGCTCACGGTCTTGACCGACAGGTGCAGCGCCTCGG
Source organism: Rubrivivax sp. (assembly GCA_044237995.1). GTDB lineage: Bacteria > Pseudomonadota > Gammaproteobacteria > Burkholderiales > Burkholderiaceae_C > Rubrivivax. Next base: position 3,542 of record JBIIED010000301.1, read on the forward strand.
CGATGTCGGTGAGCCGCTCGCCAGCCACCAGGCGGCGCAGCACGTCGAGCTCACGGTCGGAGAGCTGGGTGTGGCGTGGCACGTCCATCGCGCCGTTGAGCTGCAGCACCACCCGCTCGGCCAGCGTGCTCGTGACGTAAGCGCCGCCGCCGGCCACCTTGTGCACTGCCGTGACGAGCTCGGCAGCGGCCCGGTCCTTCGTGACGTAGCCGTTGGCCCCGGCCTTGAACACGCGCAGCGCGTACTGCTCCTCCGCGTGCATGCTCAGCACCAGCACCGGCTGGGCGGGGAATTCGCTCTTGATGCGGCGAAGCAGGTCCAGGCCCGGCATGCCCGGCATCGACAGATCGATGATGGC
>JBIIED010000302.1:0-3893 GCA_044237995.1 Rubrivivax sp.
GCGCCAGCGCGTCGCTCAGGCCCATCATGCCCACCTGGATCAGGTCGTCGATCTCGACGTTGGCCGGGAGCTTGGCGATCATCTGGTGCGCCAGGCGGCGCACGAGCGGGCTGTACTGCTTGAGCAGTTCGTTGGACTGAAGTTGACCCTTTTGCGTGTACATGTCACAACGCTCCGGTCGAATTGTCCGCCATTGGCAGGGCCGGCTCCAGGGAGTTCGGCACACTTTGGGCATCCAGGCTGCCGTCGTTGACCCCAAGCTGCGAGGCCACGAGCCGACACAGCTCGGGCCCGGGCGGGTCCCCCGGCGAGCTCTCCGGATCCACCGACGCCCAGCCCGTGATCACGCTGCCCACGTAGGCATCGGCACACCCGGTGAGGCTTTGCGCGATGCGCGCCAGCCGCGAGGAGGCCTGGGGCCCGATCAGCAGCAGGTCGGCGCTGTACCACTCGCAGCGGCGCGCGAGCAGCTTGAGGTTGGCATAGGCGTGCGTCACGCTCTCGGCCTGGTCGGCCGCCAGCAGCAGCGGGCGCAGCGAGCGGCGGCCGAACAGGCGCGCCAGATCGGTGGCGGCGGCGTGCACCAGCACGACGTCCACGCCGTGGCAGGCGGCCACCGCCTGATCCACCAGCCGGGCCGAGGAGCCCCGCGTATCCACGAAGCGCAGCGGCAGCCCCGCCGCCGGCAGGTACCAGATGTCCGGCGAGAGCGACTCCACGCACATGGCCAGGTCGATCATGGCGCCCTCGGGCGCCTTGGGCGAGTTCTCGGCGGCGTCGATCACGAGGGTGCGCCGCCCGAACAGGCCCAGCGCCGCGGTGATCCGCTCCAGCGCTGCGGCCACCGAGTCGCCGTCGAGGTAGGGGTTGGCCACGAGCGCCACGTAGCGCAGCGCCGGGCCGGCAAAGCGTGCCCGCAGGCCCTGGGCCTGGTCGGCGGGGTGCGCCCGCGAGACGGAGAAGCCGGAATTCATCGTGCACCTCCTGCGGCGCGCTCGCGCACCGGCTTGGTGACCTGGGGCGGCTGTGCAGCCGGGCCGGCGAACATGAGGCTGACGTCGGTGGAGTCGAGCTTCCAGGCATTGCTGCCCACCACGCACAGCGCGCGCTGCACCAGCGTGGCGGCGGACAGCCGGTGCCAGTCCTCCGGCACACGCTGGCCGTTGCCCACCGCGAGCACACGCAGCTTGTGGCGAATCATCGCGTCGAGCGCCGGGCCGATCTTCACGGCCTCGTCGAGCTTGGACAGCACCACCCCGTGGCACTGGGCCGCGCGGTAGGACATCACCACGTCCTCGATCGTTTCGCCCTGCGCAGCCGCGTTGATGACGAGCAGCTTGCGGATGGAGGGATGGGAGAGCATCTGCATGAGTTCACGCCCGCGCGCATCGCGCTGCGGGATTCCGGCGGTGTCGATCAGCAGGAGCTTCTTGCCCGAAAGGAGCTCCAGCAGGTCCTCCAGCGAGGCGCGGTCCTGTGCGATGTGCACCGGCACCCCGAGGATGCGCCCGTAGGTGCGCAGCTGCTCGTGGGCGCCGACGCGGTACGCATCCAGCGTGATCAGGCCCAGGTTCGAGGCCCCGTACTTGGCGGCGAAGGCGGCGGCGAGCTTGGCGGTGCTGGTGGTCTTGCCCACGCCGGTGGTGCCCACCAGCGCGAAGACGCCTCCCTCATCCTCCAGGGCATCGCCGGCTTCGCCGGTGAGAAGGTTGCGCTCCAGCACGCCGCTGGACCAGGCCGTGGGCTCGACATCGTCAGGCAGCTTGTCGACGAGCTTGCGCACGAGCGAGGGGGAGAAGCCGCAGTCGAGCAGGCGCTGCGAGAGCGCCGCGCGCCCGGGCTGGCGCTGCAGCCGCTCCATGAAGGCGAGCGTGGCAAAGCGCTCCTCGATCATGCCCTTCATCGAGCGCAGCTCGGTCATCATCTCGGTGCGCTCGTGGCTGGACGCCCCGAATTCCGCCATCGGCGCCATCTCCACCGCCTCGCGCACGGCCTGGCTGATCGAGCCGATCGGTCCACCTTGGCGCTCGGCGCTCATCTCGGCCTCGGCCTCCTGCAGCATCTGCCCGATGGAGGCGATGCCGCGCCCCGCGGGCCGAGCCGGGCGCGGGGCCGCGGTGGCCGGGGCCTCGCGCGGCGCCTCGAAGCGACGCATGGCCGTGCCGCCACCGGAAGCGGCAGGCGCCGCCTTGGCGGGCGCGGCGGCCCGCAGCGGCTGGCTGGACGCGGCCAGGCCGGGCGCCGTCAGCGGCACGCCGTCGAGCTCGGCCTTGCGCCGGCGCAGCATGCGCTCGCGCACGTAATCCTGGAACGACAGCGTGCTCATCGCCAGGCGTTCCGCGTCCTGGTCGGGGCTCGTCTGCTCGAGCGCCGCCTGGGCCTCGGTATAGCCGGGTGCCGGATCCCCCGGCGGCATCTGGGCGGCCGCGCGCTCGCGCAGCGAGCGGCTGGAAGGGGCCGAGGAAGCGGATGGCCCCGAGGAACGGCGCGCCGCCTGGCCAGAGGTTGCCGCCACGCTCGGCGAGCGGACGGGTGAGCCCGCAGCCGCGGAGGCCGGCGCAGCCACGCGCTCGAACTCGAAGACCGAATCGGGCGGCATGGCCAGCATTTCCACGCCCTCGTCGCATGGCCGCGTCGACACGACCACCGCCTCGTCTCCGAAGGCCTGGCGCACGAGAGCCAGCGCATCGCGCGAGCTGCGCGCCACAAATCGCTTCATGTTCATGCCGGAGCTCCGATGATCGAACCGATGCGGATGGTGTGTGTGTCAGGAATCTCGCTGTGGGCCAGCACCTTCAGGCGCGGCGCCGCGCGGCGCAGCAGCCGCGCCACCTGCGAGCGGATCGCGTCGGGCACGAGCAGGCAGGCGGGCACGCCCAGGTCCTCCTGCTGGCGCGCCGTGTCGGCCGCGCCGCGAGCCAGTGCGTCGGCCACGCCCGGGTCGAGCGCGGAGCCGGCATTGCTCGAGAGCGCCTGCACCACGAGCCGTTCGAGATCGGGGTCGAGCGCGATGACGTCGAGTTCGCGCTGCGGCCCGTAGATGTGCTGGACGATGGCAGGTGCGAGATGCACGCGCATACGGCGCGCCAGCTCCACCGGATCGGTCACGGTGCCGGCGTGCTCGGCCAGGCACTCCACGATGGAGCGCATGTCGCGGATGTGCACGCCCTCCTCCAGCAGGAGCTGCAAGACCTTCTGCACCGACGCCACCCCGATCATCTTGGGCACCACATCCTCGATCAGCTTCGGCGCGAGCTTGGTCACGTGGTCCACCAGGGCCTGGGTCTCCACGCGGCCAAGCAGCTTTGCCGCATTCACCTGCATCAAGTGTGAGAGGTGGGTGGCCACGACGGTCGGGCAATCAACCACCGTAAATCCACTCATTTGGGCCATCTCGCGGTTGCGCTCCTCGATCCAGACGGCAGGCAGGCCGAAGGCTGGATCGATGGTGCGGGTGCCGGGCAGCTGCTGGGTGGCGCCGCCGGGGTTGATGGCCAGCAGCATCCCGGGGTAGGCCTCGCCCTCCCCGATCACGGCGCCGCGCAGCAGCACGCGGTACATGCCGGGCTTGAGGTCCACGAGGTTGTCGCGGATGTGCACCGACGGGGGCAGGAAGCCCACGTCCTGTGCAAACTTCTTGCGCACGCCCTTGATGCGGGTGAGGAGCTCACCGTTGCGGCTCTTGTCCACCAGCGCCACGAGCCGGTATCCCACCTCCAGGCCGAGCGTGTCCACGGGCTGCAGGTCGTCCCAGCTGGCCTCGGCATTGGCGCGCTCCACCTCGGCCGCGGCTGCGGGCATGGGCGGTGGCGGGGCCTGGCGTCGCCGGTTCACGGCCCACGCCAGCGCCCCCAGGCCGCCTGCGATGAACAGGAACACGAGGTGCGGCATGC
>JBIIED010000062.1:0-13378 GCA_044237995.1 Rubrivivax sp.
AGCCAGGCCGTGTGCGGGCTCATGCAGGCGCCGAAGTCGCGCAGGCCTTCGCGCCGCGCGCGCAGCAGGAAGGCTGCCACCGTGCTCTCTTCGGCAAAGACCATGCCGTGGAAGCCCGCATAGGGTTCGGTGAGCTCCGGAAAGCGCCCCGAGGCGTGCCAGTCGAAGCGGCCGCTGTCGACGAGCACGCCCCCCACCACGGTGCCGTGGCCCGAGAGGAACTTGGTGGCCGAGTGGAAGAGGAGGTCGGCCCCGAGCTCGAAGGGCTTCATGAGCCACGGAGTGGTGAAGGTGGAATCCACGAGCAGCGGCAGCCCGGCGGCGTGCGCGATCTCCGACACGCGCGGGATGTCGAGCACGTCCAGCGCCGGGTTGCCCAGGGTCTCGCCGAAGAGCAGCCGCGTGTTGGGCCGCAGCGCGGCACGCCAGGCGTCGACGTCGCGCGGCGGGACGAAGGTGGTCTCGATGCCGAAGCGCGCCAGCGTGTAGTGCAGCAGGTTGTGGCTGCCGCCATAGAGCGAGGAAGACGCCACGACGTGGGAGCCGGCACCGGCGAGCGTGACGATGGCCAGGTGCAGCGCCGCCTGACCGCTGGCGGTGGCAATGGCGCCCACCCCGCCCTCGAGCGCTGCGACACGCTCTTCCAGCACCGCGTTGGTGGGGTTGCTGATGCGGCTGTAGACGTGGCCCGAGGACTCCAGGTTGAAGAGCGAGGCTGCCTGGTCGCCCCCGGGGAAGACGAAGCTCGTGCTGAGGTGGATCGGCACGGCCCGTGCCCCGGTGGCCGGGTCGGGGGTGGCGCCCGCGTGCAGCGCGAGCGTGTCGAAGCCGGGGTCGAGGATGCCGGGCATGCGTGGGAACTCGGGGTGTCGTGCTGGGGGCATTGTGGGCTATATTGGATCGATCCGTTCGCGAGCCGAGGAGGGTGACGATGAAGGTCAGCGACATCCTGCGTGTCAAGGGCAACACGCTATACACGACCTCTCCACAGCAGCCGCTTGCACACGCCGTGACGGTGATGGCCGACATGGACATCGGCTCGCTCGTGGTGATGGAGCACGGCGACCTGGTGGGCATGCTCACCTTCCGCGAGGTGATCTCCGCCGTGGTGAAGAACGGCGGCACGGTGGGCACGACGATCGTGCGCACCGTGATGGACGATGCGCCGCTCACCTGCACCCCCGAGACCGACATGAACGAGGTGCGCCGCATGATGCTGCAGCGCCACGCCCGCTACATGCCGGTGATGGATCGGCGCACGCTGATGGGTGTGGTGTCGTTCTACGACGTGGCCAAGGCCGTGGTGGACGCCCAGGACTTCGAGAACCGGATGCTCAAGGCCTACATCCGCGACTGGCCCGAAGAGACCCGCGAAGGCTCCTGAGCCCCCTGGGGCGGGCGCGCCGATAATCGGGCCCATGGCAGGCTCCACCTTCGGCGAACTCTTCCGCGTCACCAACTTCGGGGAGAGCCACGGGCCGGCATTCGGCTGCGTGATCGATGGCTGCCCCCCGGGCCTGGCCCTGACCGAGGCCGACATCCAGCCCGAGCTGGACCGCCGCCGCCCGGGCACCAGCCGGCACGTGACGCAGCGCAACGAACCCGATGCGGTGGAGATCCTGTCCGGCACCTACGAGGGCCTGACCACAGGCACCCCGATCTGCCTGCTTATCCGCAACACGGATGCCCGCAGCAAGGACTACGGCAACCTGCTCGACACCTTCCGCCCCGGGCACGCCGACTACACCTACTGGCGCAAGTACGGGCTGCGCGACCCGCGCGGGGGCGGCCGCTCGTCAGCGCGGCTGACTGCGCCGATGGTGGCGGCGGGTGCCGTGGCCCGCAAGTGGCTGCGCGAGGCTCACGGGGTGAGCTTCAGGGGCTGGATGAGCGCGCTGGGCGAGCTCGAAATCCCCTACGAGAGCGAAACCCACATCGACGCGAACCCCTTCTTCGCACCGAACGCGACGGTGATCCCGCAGCTCGAGGCCTACATGGATGCGCTGCGCAAGGCGGGTGACTCCTGCGGCGCGCGCATCACGGTCGTGGCGCGCGGGGTACCGGCCGGGCTGGGCGAGCCGCTCTTCGACAAGCTCGATGCCGACATCGCATGGGCGATGATGGGCATCAACGCCGTCAAGGGCGTGGAGATCGGCGACGGCTTCGCGGTGGTGTCGCAGCGCGGCAGCCACCACGGTGACGAGCTGCTGCCCGAGGGCTTTGCGAGCAACCATGCCGGCGGCGTGCTCGGCGGCATCTCCACCGGACAGGACCTGATCGTGCGCCTGGCAATCAAGCCCACCAGCTCGATACGCCTGGGCAGGCGCTCGGTGGACCGCGGTGGCCAGCCCACACTGGTGGAGACGCACGGACGCCACGACCCCTGCGTGGGCATCCGCGCCGCGCCCATCGCCGAGGCGATGCTGGCGCTGGTGGTGATGGACCATGCGCTGCGCCATCGCGCGCAGTGCGGCGACGTGGAACTGCCCGTGCCACCCCTGCCCGCGGGCAGGGGTTGATCCACCGCCGATGGCCAGCACGCTGTCGGCCTTCGGGCTGCTGAGCTTCACCTACTTTGCTGCCATCGGGCTCTTCAGCCCGTACGCGCCGCTGTGGTTCAAGGAGATGGGGCTGTCGACCTTCGCCATCGGCGCGATCGCCTCGCTGCAGTCGTGGACGCGCATCGTCGCGCCCTACGCCTGGAGCTGGGCGGGCGACCACAGCGGGCGCCGGGTGGAGCTCATCCGCCTGGCTGCGGCCGGAACCGTGCTGGCGGCACTCGGCCTCCTGGGCGTGCACGGCGCCACGGCGGTGGCGGTCGTGACGGGGCTGCTCTTCATGGCCAACAGCGGGGTGGTGCCGCTCTACGAAGCGGTGCTGGCCAACCTCCTGCGCACCGAGCAGGGCATCGACACCGCGCGCTACGGGCGCGTACGCGTATGGGGCTCGGTGGGCTTTCTCGTGTCGGTCGTCGCCTGCGGCGTGCTGCTGCAGTGGCTGGGTATCCAGGCTTTTCCGTGGGTGGTGGCAGGGGTGAACGCCCTGATGCTTGTCGCGGCGATGCGCCTGCCCCCGACTCGAGCGGAAGCCCGCCACGACGAGCCGGCGCCACCGGTGCTGCAGCGGCTGCGCGACCCGATGGTGGCCTGGTTCTTCGCCTCGATCTTCTTCACGGTGCTGGCGCACACGTGCCAGTACGCCTTCTTCTCCCTCTACCTGGACCGACTCGGCTACGGCAAGGCGGCCGTGGGCATGCTGTGGGCGCTGGGTGTGGTGGCGGAGATCGCCTTCTTCTGGCTCCAGGGGCGCTGGATCGGGCACTGGTCGCCGCACCGCTGGCTGCTCGTGGTGGCCCTCTTCACGGCTGCGCGCTTTGCCGCCACCGCGGCCGGCGGCTTCATCCCGGCGCTGCTCGTGCTGGCGCAGCTCACCCACGCCATCACCTTCGCCGCGCACCACGCGAGCTGCATCACGCTGATCTCGCGCTTCTTCCCGGACCGCCTGCGCGGCCGCGGTCAGGCCCTCTACACGACCCTGGGCTACGGGCTGCCAGGGCTGATCGGCGGGGTGGGCGGCGGCTGGCTCGTGGAGCGGGGCGGCTTCGTGCTGCTCTTCCTCGTGGCCAGCCTTTCGGGCCTGCTTGCCTTCGCCTGCGCGTGGCGCTCGGCTCACCCGGCCGAGTAGTCCGCCAGCGGCACGCAGCTGCAGAACAGGTTGCGGTCACCGTAGACGTTGTCCACGCGGCCCACGGGCGGCCAGTACTTGGCGCGGCGCAGGCCGGGCACCGGGTAGGCCGCCTCCTCTCGCGTGTAGGGGCGGGCCCAGTCGGCGCGCAGCAGCGACTGCGCCGTGTGCGGCGCGTTCTTCAGCGGGTTGTCCTCGCGCGGCCACTGCCCGCTCTCGACGCGCGCGATCTCCTGGCGGATCGCGATCATGGCGTCGCAGAAGCGGTCGAGCTCGGCCAGGGGCTCGCTCTCGGTGGGCTCCACCATCAGCGTGCCGGCCACCGGAAAGCTCAGCGTCGGGGCGTGAAAGCCGTAGTCGATGAGCCGCTTGGCCACGTCCTCGGCGGTGACGCCGCTGCTGTCCTTGAGCGGGCGCAGATCCAGGATGCACTCGTGCGCCACGCCGCCGCCGCGCAGGCCCTGCACGCCGCTGCTGAACTGCACCGTGTAGTGGTCGGCCAGCCTCGCGGCCACGTAGTTGGCCGACAGGATCGCCGTCTCGGTGGCCTCGCGCAGGCCCTCGGCACCCATCATCCGAACGTACATCCAGCTGATGGGCAGCACCGCAGCGTTGCCCAGCGGCGCGGCCGACACCGCGCCCACGGGGCTGGCGGTGCCGATGCCGGCCGTATGGTGGCCCGGCAGGAAAGGCACGAGGTCGTCGACCACGCACACCGGCCCCACGCCCGGGCCGCCGCCGCCGTGGGGGATGCAGAAGGTCTTGTGCAGGTTCAGGTGGCTCACATCGCCCCCGAACTCGCCCGGAGCCGCCACGCCCACGAGCGCGTTCATGTTGGCGCCGTCCACGTAGACCCGCCCGCCGTGCGCGTGCACGAGCTCGCACAGCTCCTTCACGCGCGTCTCGAAGACGCCGTAGGTGGAGGGGTAGGTGATCATCACGGCAGCGAGGTTGGCGCTGTGCTGCTCGCACTTGGCACGCAGGTCTTCGAGGTCGACGTTGCCGCGCGCGTCGCACTTCACCACCACCACGCTCATGCCCACCATCTGGGCACTGGCCGGGTTGGTGCCGTGCGCCGATTCGGGAATCAGGCAGATGTGGCGGTGGCCCTCGCCGCGCGAGCGGTGCCAGGCGCGGATCACGAGCAGGCCCGCGTACTCGCCTTGCGAGCCGGCGTTGGGCTGCAGGCTGATGCCGCCATAGCCCGTGGCCTGGCACAGCCACGCCACGAGCTGGTCGTTGAGCGCGTGGTAGCCGCCGAGCTGATCGGCTGGCGCAAAGGGGTGGATGTGTGCGAACTCCGGCCACGTCACGGGGATCATCTCGCTCGTGGCGTTGAGCTTCATGGTGCACGACCCCAGCGGGATCATGGAGCGGTCCAGCGCCAGGTCCTTGTCGGAGAGGCTGCGGATGTAGCGCAGCATCTGGGTCTCGCTGTGGTGCGTGTTGAATACCGGGTGCGTGAGGAAGTCGCTCGTGCGACGCAGCGCCGCGGGGATCATCGGCTCGATGCCGGCCTCCCAGTTCGCCACGTCAGGCAGGGCCTGGCCGGGGGTGGCGAACCATGACCACAGCTGCGCCAGGTCCTCGCGCGTCGTGGTCTCGTCCAGCGCCACGCCCAGCACGGTGTCCGACAGGCGCCGCAGGTTCGCGCCCGCGGTGCGTGCCCGCAGAGCGACCTCGTCCGTGCGGGCACCGGTCTCGATGGCCAGCGTGTCGAAGGCGTGCGCGTTGAGCACGCGGTGCCCGAGCGCCTTCAGGCCCTCGGACAGGATGGCGGTGTAGCTGGCCACGCGGCGCGCGATCCGCTTGAGGCCCTCGGGGCCGTGGTAGACCGCATACATGCTCGCGATCACGGCCAGCAGCACCTGCGCGGTGCAGATGTTGGAGGTGGCCTTCTCGCGGCGGATGTGCTGCTCGCGCGTCTGCAGCGCCAGGCGGTAGGCGGTGTCACCGTGGGCGTCGACGCTCACGCCCACCAGGCGGCCGGGCATCGAGCGCTTGAAGTCGTCGCGGCAGGCCAGGTAGGCGGCGTGCGGGCCGCCCCCGCCCATCGGCACGCCGAAGCGCTGCGTGGTGCCCACGACGATGTCTGCGCCGAGTTCGCCCGGCGGCACGAGCAGCGTCAGGGCGAGCAGGTCGGCTGCCACGATGAAGGCAGCCTGCTTCGCATGCGCCCGCTCGATGGCGGGGCGCAGGTCGTGGATCTGGCCGCTCGTGGAGGGGTACTGCGCGATCACGGCGAAGTACTCGTGCTCTTCCATCAATTGCGGCGCGAAGCCCACCAGCACCGTCAGCCCCAACGGCTCGGCGCGCGTGCGCACCACCTCGATCGTCTGCGGGTGGCAGTCACTGGCCACGATGATCGTGTCGGACTTGGCCTTCACGCTGCGCCGTGCCAGCGTCATCGCCTCGGCCGCCGCAGTGGCCTCGTCGAGCATGGAGGCGTTGGCGATGGCCATGCCGGTCAGGTCGCACACCATCGTCTGGAAATTGACGAGTGCTTCCATCCGGCCCTGGGAAATCTCGGCCTGGTAGGGCGTGTAGGCGGTGTACCAGGCGGGGTTCTCCAGGATGTTGCGCAGGATCACCCCCGGGGTATGGGTGCCGTAATAGCCTTGGCCGATGAAACTCCTGAGCACCTGGTTGCGCGCCGCCAGCGCCTTCATTTCCGCCAGAGCCTGGGCCTCGGTGACGGGGGCGGGCAGCGACATGGGGCGCGAGCGCGCGATGGCACGTGGCACCACGGCCTCGATCAGCGCGCGGCGCGAGGCGGCACCGATGGCCGAGAGCATCAGCGCCTCGTCCTCGGGCGTGGGCCCGATGTGGCGGGGAACGAACTCGGCCGCGCGCTCGAGCTCGGGCAGCGGCGGGTGTGCGGTCATCAGCATGGCGGATTGGAAACGGATGAAGCAGGGCAGGGTGGGTGCGGCGCGCGGCTCTGCGCGTTCACAGCGTCTTGAGCAGCGCGTCGTAACCGGTGGCGTCCATCAGCGCGGCGGACTCGGCAGGGTCGTTCAGGCGCACCTTGAAGAACCAGCCTTCACCCATCGGGGCACTGTTGGCCAGGGCGGGGTCGGCGCGCAGCGCCTCGTTCACCTCGATGACCTCGCCCGACATCGGCATCTTCACGTCGGCCGCAGCCTTGACCGACTCCACGACGCCCGCGGCGTCGCCCTTCCCGAAGGCGGCGCCGACTGACGGCAGGTCGACGAACACCACGTCACCGAGCGCATCCTGTGCGTGCACGGTGATGCCCACGACGGCGCAGGCCGGGTCGTCGGTGTTGATCCATTCGTGGTCGGGGGTGTAGAGGACAGGCATCGTGCAGTCTCCGTGGAGGGATGGGCAAAAGGGTCAGCCGCGGTGGTAGCGGTGCGGGGTGAAGGGCATGGGCGTGACGCGCATGGGCAGCCGCTTGCCGCGCACGTCGGCCAGCACCTCGTGGTGCGCCTGGGCGTGCTCGGCACCGAGCCAGCCCATCGCGATGGGTTGCCCCACGGTCGGGCCGACGGTGCCGCTGGTCACGCGGCCGATCTTGTGGCCGTGCGCGTCGAAGAGCTCGGCCCCCTCGCGCACCGGCACCCGCTCGAGCCCGACAAGGCCGACGCGGCGGCGCATCGGCGCGGTGGCGAGTTCCGACTCGATGGTCGCGGCACCCGGGTAGCCGCCAGCACGCGCTCCGCCCGGGCGGCGCACCTTCTGGATGGCCCAGGTCAGGCCGGCCTCGACCGGGTTGGTGGTGGTGTCGATGTCGTGGCCGTAGAGGCACAGCCCCGCCTCCAGGCGCAGCGTGTCGCGCGCACCCAGCCCGGCCGGCTTCACCTCGGGCTCGGCCAGCAGCACACGCGCGAGGTCGGCTGCTGATTCCACCGGCACCGAGATCTCGAATCCGTCTTCACCGGTATAGCCCGAGCGGGTCACGTAGCAGGTGGCGCCGGCGAGCGTGAAGCCGCCGCCTGTCATGAAGGTGAGGGCGGCCACACCCGGGTTGAGCCGCGCCAGCGCCGTCACGGCGTGCGGGCCCTGCAGCGCGAGCAACGCGCGATCGGGCAGGGGTTCGACGCGGCAGCGGTTGCCCACGCCGTCCACCAGGTGGCGCAGGTCGGCGTCCTTGCAGGCGGCATTCACGACCAGCAGCAGGTCGTGCGAACGACGCGTGACCATCAGGTCGTCAAGGATGCCGCCCGTGCCGTTGGTGAAGAAGGCGTAGCGCTGCCGGCCTACGCCCAGGCCCTGGACGTCCACCGGCACCAGCGTCTCGAGCGCGGCGGCGGCGTCATCCCCGACCAGCCGCACCTGGCCCATGTGCGAGACATCGAAGAGCGCGGCCGATGCACGGCACCACTGGTGCTCGGCCAGGATGCCGGCCGGGTACTGCACCGGCATCGCGTAGCCGGCAAAGGGCACCATGCGAGCGCCCAGTTCGAGGTGCAGGCCGTGCAGGGGAGTCTGGAGCAGCGGGCTCTGGGGCAGCGGGGTGGCGGACATGAGCCTCTCCACGAAGGGCAACCGTCGATCCGCCGGTTGCCCGGCGGGGTGGCCCTCCCTGTCCGCTTTACCTGAGAGATTGACGCGGGTACCTCTCGGCTGCCCGCGCTTGCCCCTTCGGTGGGCAGGAAGCGGGACTTACCCGCCACCAGCCTCTCTCCAGCGAGGTGACGCCCCGACGCATCGGGGCGGTTGCCAGTCCTTTTGCCTGAGCGTTACGCCGGTGCTTGCGCCTCCGGCTCGCCTTCGGCGGCCAGCGACAAGATGCCTTGCCGCGTGCTCTCTCCTGGCGCAGTCAGTATAGCGGCGCGCCTGGCGCACGCGCCCTGAGCCCGCGCAAGCCCCGAGCCGGCACGGTTGCGCAAGCCGGCACAATCGCCTCCATGCGCGACGACCTCGCCACCCTGCGCCGCATCCTGCGTGAGTGCCGGACGGTGGCCATCGTCGGCCTGTCGGCCGAGTGGCACCGGCCGAGCTACTTCGTGGCCAAGTACCTGCTCGAACACGGCTACCGCGTGCTGCCCGTGAACCCGCGCTACCAGGAGGTGCTGGGCCAGCGCTGCTACCCGAGCCTGGAAGCCATCGGGCACCCGGTCGACCTGGTGGACGTGTTCCGGCGCGAGGCCGACGTGCCGCCGATCGCGCGCAGCGCGGTGGCCATCGGCGCGAAGTGCCTGTGGCAGCAGCTTGGCGTGCGCTCGGCCGAGGCCGACCGCATCGCCACCGAGGCGGGCCTGGATTCCGTGTGGGACCGCTGCGTGAAGATCGAGCACGCCCGGCTCTTCGGCGGCCTGAACTGGGCGGGCGTCAACACGCGCGTGATTTCCGCGCAGCGGCCGCGCTGAGTCTTTCGATCGGCGCACGATCCTCCAAGGACCCACCGATGGCCGACAGAAGCTTCCGCCCCGAGACCCTCGCGATCCATGCCGGGCAGATTCCGGATGCCGCCACCGGTGCGCGTGCACTACCCATCTACCAGACCACGAGCTTCGTCTTCGACTCGGCCGACCATGCCGCCTCGCTCTTCAACCTGCAGACTTTCGGCAACGTCTACTCGCGGCTGTCCAACCCGACGGTGGCCGCACTCGAGGAGCGCGTGGCGGCGCTGGAGGGCGGCCGCGCCGGCGTGGCCGCCGCCAGCGGCATGGCGGCCGAGGCGCTGGCGCTCCTGACGATCCTGCAGGCGGGTGACCACGTGGTGGCGGCCGGGGCGCTGTACGGCGGCTCGGTCACGATGCTGGCCGTCAACCTGCGCAAGTTCGGCATCGAGACCACCTTCGTCGAGGCCACGGACGCGTCGGCCTTCGCCGCCGCCATGCGCCCGAACACGCGGGCCGTGTACGCCGAGACGCTGGGCAACCCGAGCCTCGTGGTGCTGGACATCGCGGCCGTGGCCGAGGTGGCGCACGCGCACGGTGTGCCGCTCGTGGTGGACAACACCGTGCCGAGCCCGGCCCTGTGCAACCCCGTGGCCTTCGGCGCCGACGTCGTCGTGCACTCCGCCACCAAGTACCTCGCCGGGCACGGCACGACGCTCGGGGGCGTGGTCGTGGAGTCCGGGCGCTTTGCCTGGGGCAACGGCAAGTTCCCCGGGATGACCGAGCCCTCGCCCGGCTACCACGGCGTCAAGTTCTTCGAGACCTTCGGCGACTTCGCCTTCACCATGCGCTGCCGCATGGAGACGCTGCGCGTCTTCGGCATGAGCCTGTCATCGATGAGCGCCTGGCAGATCCTGCAGGGCGTGGAGACGCTGCCGCTGCGCATGGAGCGGCACTGCTCGAATGCGCTGGCCGTGGCCCGCTACCTGCGCGACGACCCGCGCGTGGCCTGGGTGAGCTACCCGGGCCTGCCCGATCACCCGCAGCATGCGCTGCTGCAGCGCCAGATGAAGGGCCCCTCCGGGCTTCTCGCCTTCGGTGTGCGCGCCCAGGGCGGGCCCGACGCTGCGCTGGCGCGCGGCGTGCGCTTCATCGAGAGCGCCACCTTCATGAGCCACCTCGTGAACATCGGCGACACGCGCACCCTCATCAGCCACCCGGCCAGCACCACGCACCGGCAGCTCGATGCGGCACAGCAGCTGGCCGCCGGGGTGCGGCCCGACATGATCCGCCTCTCGGTGGGCCTGGAGCACATCGACGACATCCTCTGGGACATCGACCAGGCGCTTGCGCGCGCCACGGCCTGAGGCAGGCCGCGCTTCGTCCCATCCCGACGCCCATCCGAGACCCCCACCCCAGAAGCCCACCCCAAGGAGACCCTCACATGTCCGCACCCTGGAGCGACGACACCGAACTCTTCGCGCTGATGCGCGCCCAGCTGTTCCCGGCCGTGGTCGGAGACATCCTCGACACGATGGGCTTCCTGCACCAGTTCCTGACCCCGACGATCCGGCCGCTGAAGTCCGACATGGTGGTGGTGGGCCGAGCCATGCCGGTGCTGGAGAGCGACTGCTTTGCGGCGGCCGAGCCGCAGGGCCGCGGGCCACTGTCGCGCCAGCCCTTCGGTCTCCTCTTCGAGGCGCTGGACGACCTCAAGCCCGGCGAGGTCTACCTCACGGCAGGCGGCTCGCCCAACTACGCCCAGTGGGGCGGGTTGATGACGGCGCGGGCGCGGCACCTGCAGGCCGCCGGCGCCGTGCTCGACGGCTGGTCGCGCGACACGAACGAGGTGCTGGCCACCGGTTTCCCGGTCTTCTCCTATGGCGGCTACGCCCAGGACCAGGGCGCGCGCGGCAAGATCGTCGACTTTCGGGTCACGGTGGAGCTGCACGGGGTGCGCGTGGCGCCGGGCGACCTCGTCTTCGGCGATCTCGACGGCGTGCTCGTGATCCCGCGTGCCGCCGAAGAGGAGGCGATCCGCAGTGCCCTGGAGAAGGCCAGCACCGAGAACCGGGTGCGCGAGGCCATCGAGCGCGGCATGGGCGCGGCCGAGGCCTACCGGACCTTCGGGGTGCTCTGAAGCAAGGAAGTGGCGACGATGACCAGCATCTACGACCAGGGCCTGGACCGGGTTGGCGCGAACTTCACGGCGCTGTCCCCGGTGAGCTTCGTCGAGCGCAGCGCCGAGGTCTTTGCCGACCTGCCGGCCGTCGTGCACGGCGCGCGCCGCTACACCTGGGCCCAGTGCCGGGAGCGCTCGGCGCGCCTGGCCGCGGGCCTGCAGGCCCTTGGCGTGGGCCGCGGCGACACGGTGAGCACGATGCTGGCCAACACGCCCGAGATGGTGGAGGCGCATTACGCCGTGCCTGCCCTGAATGCGGTGCTCAACACCCTGAACACACGGCTGGACGCTGCGCTGCTGGCCTGGCAGATGAACCACTGCGAGGCCAGCGTGCTCATCACCGACCGCGAGTTCGCGCCCGTGGTGGGGCAGGCACTGCGCCTGCTGCGCGAGGTGCACGGCCGCACGCTGCGCGTGATCGACGTCGACGACAGCGAGTACGCCGGGCCAGGCGAGCGCCTGGGCGACTTCGAGTACGAGGCCTTCCTGGCGGCGCATCCGCCCATGGCGCACCTGCAGGGGCCGCGAGACGAGTGGGATGCCATCGCGGTGAGCTACACCAGCGGCACCACGGGCGACCCCAAGGGCGTGGTCACCCACCACCGCGGCGCGTACCTCAATGCCGTATGCAATGCCGCGACCTGGACGATGCCGCACTTCCCGCGCTACCTGTGGACGCTGCCGATGTTCCACTGCAACGGCTGGTGCTTCCCGTGGACGGTGGCGATGCTCGGCGGCACGCACGTGTGCCTGCGCCGGGTGGAAGCGCAGCCCATCTTGCAGGCGATGCGCGAGCACCGGGTGGACCACTACTGCGCCGCGCCGATCGTCCACAACCTGATCATCAACGCCCCGGCCGAGTGGCGCGAGGGGGTCGGGCCGGGCGTGCGCGGCATGGTCGCTGGCGCGGCGCCGCCGGCGGCGATGATCGAGGGGATGGCGCACATTGGCTTTGACATCACGCACGTGTACGGACTGACCGAGGTCTACGGCCCGGCCTCGGTGGCCGTGAAGCGCACGGCCTGGATGCAGGAGTCGCTGGGCGAGCAGACGCGCCTGAACGGCCGCCAGGGGGTGCGCTACGCGCTGCAGGAGGGCATGACGGTGCTCGACCCGCAGACGATGGCCGAGACGCCTGCCGACGGGCAGACGCTGGGCGAGATCATGTTTCGCGGCAACATCGTGATGAAGGGCTACCTCAAGAATCCCGCGGCCACCGCCAAGGCCTTCGAAGGCGGCTGGTTCCACACCGGCGACCTCGCGGTGATGGAGGGCGACCGCTACGTGAAGATCCGCGACCGCAGCAAGGACATCATCATCTCCGGGGGCGAGAACATCAGCTCGCTCGAGGTGGAAGACGCGCTGTACCGGCACCCGGCCGTGATGGCCTGCGCAGTCGTGGCCAAGCCCGACCCGAAGTGGGGCGAGACGCCGCTGGCCTTCGTGGAGCTCAAGCCCGGTGCCCAGGCCGATGCCGCCGAACTCGTCGCGCATTGCAAGGCGCTGCTGGCGAACTACAAGGTGCCCCGCGACATCCGGTTCGAGCCCATCCCGAAGACCAGCACCGGCAAGATCCAGAAGTTCCAGCTGCGCGAGCGTGCGCGCAGCGCCGATGCCATCGAGTGACCTGCCAAGCCGTGCCCAGGAGCCGACCATGAGCCATCCCACCCCTTCCGATGCCCTGGTGCTGCGCGAGACTGACGCCCGCGGCGTGGTGCGCCTGACGCTGAACCGGGGCAGCGCCTTCAACAGCCTGTCCGAAGGCGTGCTGGCCGCCTTGCAGTCCGAGCTCGAAGCGGTGGCGGCCGACGAGTCGGCGCGCGTGGTGGTGCTCGGGGGTACCGGTCGCGCATTTTGCGCCGGGCACGACCTCAAGGAGATGCGTGCCGCACCGTCGCAGGGCTACTACGAGCGGCTATTCGCCCAGTGCGGGCACATGATGATGACGATCCAGAGGCTGCCCGTGCCCGTGATCGCCCGCGTGCACGGCATTGCCACCGCGGCGGGCTGCCAGCTCGTGGCGATGTGCGACCTCGCCGTGGCGACGCAGGAGGCGCGCTTTGCCGTCAGCGGCGTCAACCTCGGGCTCTTCTGTTCGACGCCCAGTGTGGCGCTGAGCCGCAACGTACCGCGCAAGGCGGCCTTCGAGATGCTCGTCACCGGTCGCTTCGTCGATGCCCAGGAGGCGCTGCGGCTGGGCCTG
>JBIIED010000412.1:0-3853 GCA_044237995.1 Rubrivivax sp.
CCAAGAGCGGCAAGGACCCGCTGTCCGGGCCGCTCAAGCTCGGCATCATCTACACGATCGGCCCGTACCTGCTGCCCGAGCTCGTGCGCCACGCCATCGAGCGCACGCCGCAGATGCCGCTCATGCTGCAGGAGAACTTCACGGTCAAGCTCCTGGAGATGCTGCGCACGGGCGAGCTCGACTGCGCGATCATGGCCGAGCCCTTCCCCGACGCGGGGCTGGCCGTGGCGCCGCTGTACGACGAGCCCTTCATGGTGGCGGTGCCCAGGAGCCATGCGCTGGCCAAGCGCAAGCAGGTGAGCTCGGAAGAACTCAAGCGCGAGACCATGCTGCTGCTGGGCACCGGGCACTGCTTTCGCGACCAGGTGCTCGAGGTGTGCCCGGAGTTCGCGCGCTTTTCCAGCGACGCCGATGGCATCCGAAAGAGCTTCGAAGGCAGCTCGCTGGAGACCATCCGGCACATGGTGGCCTCGGGCATGGGCGTGACGGTGGTGCCGCAGCTCTCGGTGCCCAAGGGCACGCATCCGCACGTGGCCTACCTCAGGTTCACGCCCCCGGTGCCCACGCGGCGCGTCGTGCTGGCCTGGCGGCGCAGCTTCACCCGCTACGAGGCGATCGCGGCGCTGCGCAACGCCGTCTACGCCTGCGAGCTGCCGGGCCTCAAGCGGCTCACCTGAGCGCCGCGCGATGCACACGCCAGCGGGCCTGCACCTGGCCGAACTCCTCGAGCCCGCCGACATCGATGGCTGCGTCGCACTCATGCGGGCCTCCGACCCCTGGCGGCGGCTCGGGGTCGGGCCCGAGGCCTGCCGGCGCACGATCACGCACCCAGGGCGGCAGGCGCACGGCGCCTGGCTCGAAGGCGCGCTCGCCGGCTTCATCGTGCTGAATTTCGAGGGGCCCTTCACGGGCTACGTGCAGCTCATCGGCGTGGCGCCCGAGCGGCGCGGCCAGGGCGTCGGGCGCGCGCTCATGGCGCTGGCCGAGCGCATCGCCTTTGCGCGCGGGCCCAACCTGTTCCTGTGCGTGTCGGGCTTCAACACCGGCGCGCAGCGCTTTTACGCCCAGCTCGGCTTCGAGGAGGTGGGCCGCCTGCGCGACCACCTCGTCGCAGGCGAGGACGAGCTCTTGCTGCGCAAGACGCGCGGGCCGATCCTCGGGGCACCGCGCTCGGCCTGAGCGCGGGATAATGGAGGGTTGCGCTGCCGCCCAGGCACCGCCCCCGCCTTGCCCGCCCCCCGATGACCAACGCCCTCTCGGAGCAGGTGCGCCGCCGCCGCACCTTCGCCATCATCTCCCACCCCGACGCGGGCAAGACCACGCTCACGGAAAAGCTGCTGCTCTTCTCCGGCGCGATCCAGATCGCAGGCTCGGTGAAGGCGCGCAAGGCCAGCCGCCACGCCACGAGCGACTGGATGGAGATCGAGAAGCAGCGCGGCATCTCGGTGGCCTCCTCCGTCATGCAGATGGAGTACCGCGACTGCGTCATCAACCTGCTGGACACCCCGGGCCACCAGGACTTCTCCGAAGACACCTACCGCGTGCTCACGGCGGTGGACGCCGCGCTCATGGTGATCGATGCGGCCAACGGCGTGGAGCCGCAGACACGCCGGCTGCTGCAGGTCTGCCGCGCCCGCAACACCCCCATCCTCACCTTCGTCAACAAGATGGACCGTGAGGTGAAGGCGCCGCTGGACCTCTTCGACGAGATCGAGCGCGAGCTCGGCATGGCCGTCGTCCCCTTCACCTGGCCCGTGGGCATGGCCAAGTTCTTCGGCGGCGTGCTCGATCTGCGGCGCGACCAGATGCGCGTCTTCGCCCCCGGTGAAGACCGCATGCGCGAGGGCGACGAGATCATCCAGGGCCTGTCCAACCCGGAGCTCGCCCAGCGCTTCGGCCCCGCATGGGAACAGGCTGAGGGCGAGGTCGAGCTCGTGCGCGAGGCCGCCCCCGGCTTCGACGAGGCCGAGTTCCTCGCCGGGCGCCAGACGCCGATGTTCTTCGGCTCGGCCATCAACAACTTCGGCGTGCGCGAGGTGCTCGACGCCCTCGTGGACCTGGCCCCGCCCCCGGGCCCGAAGCCCGCGCTGCAGCGCACGGTGCAGCCCACCGAGCCCAAGTTCAGCGGCGTGGTCTTCAAGATCCAGGCCAACATGGACCCCGCCCACCGCGACCGCATCGCCTTCGTGCGCGTGGCCAGCGGCCACTTCGAGCGCGGCATGCGCCTGAAGGTCACGCGCTCGGGCAAGGAGCTGCGCCCCAACACGGTGGTGAGCTTCCTGAGCCAGCGCCGCGAGCTGCTGGAAGAAGCCTACGCCGGCGACATCATCGGCATCCCCAACCACGGCGTGCTGCAGCTCGGCGACACGCTCACCGAGGGCGAGGCGCTGCAGTTCACGGGGCTGCCCTTCTTCGCCCCTGAGATGTTCCGCTCGGTGGAGGTGGCCGACCCGCTGCGCACCAAGCAGCTGCGCGCGGGCCTGACGCAACTGGGCGAGGAAGGCGCGATCCAGGTCTTTCGGCCCGTGGCCGGCAGCGTGCTGCTGCTCGGGGCGGTGGGGCAGCTGCAGTTCGAAGTGGT
This sequence comes from Rubrivivax sp., assembly GCA_044237995.1. Taxonomy (GTDB): domain Bacteria; phylum Pseudomonadota; class Gammaproteobacteria; order Burkholderiales; family Burkholderiaceae_C; genus Rubrivivax. The sequence goes on from JBIIED010000412.1 coordinate 2,582, forward strand.
GGCGCACCGCCTGGAGCACGAGTACGGGGTGCGTGCGCGCGTGATGCCCGCGCGCTACAACGTCGCGCGCTGGGTCACGGCCGAGACGGGCCAGGGCGCAGCGGCCGACGAGCGCGAGCTCAAGCGCTTCATCGACGGCAACGCGCACCGCGTGGCGCTCGATGCGGTGGACGCCCCGTGCGTGCTGCTGGAGTACGCGGGCGAATTGCGCGCAATGCAGGAGAACTGGCCCAAGATCCGCTTCCACGCGCTGCGCGAGCACGCGGGGCTCGTGTTCCAGCACAAGCTCGAGGCGTGAGCGAGCCGGGCTCCCCAGCGGGCCGGCAGGCCGCCTGGCCGCTGGCTGCGGTCGCCTTGTCGGCCGCGCTCTTCATCGGCATGGACACGCTCGTGAAGATGCTCTCGCCGCGCTTCGACTCGGTGCAGCTCACCTTCCTTCGCTTCGTCGGCGGGAGCGTGTTCGCGGTGGCGCTGTGGGCGTGGTTTCGCACCCCCATGCCCCCGCGGGCGAGCTGGCCGCTGCACGCGCTGCGCGCGATCTTGCTGCTGAGTGCGCTCGTGTTCTGGTTCCACGCCATCAAGCATCTGCCGCTCGTGCAGGCGGTGGCGGTGGGCTACACCGCGCCCAGCTTCATCGCGCTGCTGGCCATGCTCGTGCTCAAGGAGCGGCCCTCACGCTGGGTGGGGGCGTCACTCGCGCTGGGCGCCCTTGGTGTGGGAGTGGGCCTGTGGCCCGAGTGGCGGGCCAATGACACGCCCGGCAGCGATGCGCGCGTGCAGGGGATGCTCGCCGCTGCCGTCTCGGCGGTGTGCTACGCGGGCGTCGTGGTGCTGGCACGCCACCAGGCGCAGCGCGACGCGCTGTGGTCGATCCTGCTCGTGCAGAACCTCTTGCCGATGGTCTTGCTGGCCGCTCCGGTGGCCTTCGTGTGGCAGCCCATGCAGGCGGCCGACATCGGCCCGGTGGTGGCCATCGGCCTGCTGGCCACCGGCGGCCTGATGGCCCTGACCTGGGCCTTCGCGCGCGTGGAGGCCAGCCTCGCGGCGCCGCTGGAGTACACCGGGCTGCTGTGGGCCTGGCTGCTGGGCTGGTGGGTCTTTGGCGAGCAGCCCGGCCCCTACCAGCTCGCCTCGGCTGCGCTCATCGTGCTCGGGGCGCTGCTGCTGCTCAGGCGCTGAGCGCCGGCCCTACCCGCCCTCGCCACCCGCGTCATCGGCAAAGCGCCCGAGGATCTCGCGCACCGCCGGCAGGTTCGGCCGCAGCTGCGCCAC
>JBIIED010000063.1:0-13275 GCA_044237995.1 Rubrivivax sp.
CCGTCGGCGTCCGACAGCGAGTTCTCGTGCGGGAAGAGCCCTTCCTCCAGCCCCGTGATGAAGACGGCGTCGAACTCGAGCCCCTTGGCTGCGTGCACCGTCATGAGCTGGATCGCATCGGCTCCGGCCTGAGCCTGGTTGTCGCCGGCCTCCAGCGCCGCGTGCGTGAGAAAGGCCGACAGCGGCGACATCACCTCGCCGCTTTCCGCATCGGGCACCGACAGCGGCGGCGCGGCTTCGTCCACCGGCAGGTTCACGGCATCTCGCCCGAAGCCTTCCTGCATCACGAAGGCCTCCGCGGCGTTGACCAGTTCCTCCAGGTTCTCGATGCGGTCGGCCCCCTCGCGCTCGGTGCGGTAGTGCTCCACGAGGCCGCTGGCGGCCACCACGTGCTCGATGGTCTGGCGCAGGGTGCAGCCGCGCGTGGCCTCGCGCGCCGCCTCGACGAGGCCGCAGAAGGCCGCGAGGTTGGCGCCGCCCTTGCCCGGCACGGCGGCCACGCTCTGGTGCAGGCTGCGCCCGCTGGCGCGTGCGGCCTCCTGCAGCTGCTCGATGGTGCGTGCGCCGATGCCGCGCGCCGGGAAGTTCACGACGCGCAGGAAACTCGTGTCGTCCTGGGGGTTCTCGACCAGCCGCAGGTAGGCCAGCGCATGCTTGACCTCCGCGCGCTCGAAGAAGCGCAGGCCCCCATAGACGCGATAGGGCAGCCCGGCGTTGAAGAGCGCACTCTCGAGCACGCGGCTTTGGGCGTTGCTGCGGTACAGCAGCGCGATCTCGCTGCGCGCAGTGCCCGCGCGGTGCAGCTGCTGCACTTCCTCGAGCAGCCACTGCGCCTCGGCGTAGTCGCTGGCGGCCTCGAACACCCGCACCGGCTCGCCCGCCCCGGCCTCGGTGCGAAGGTTCTTGCCCAGGCGCCGCTCGTTGTGCGAAATGAGGCCGTTGGCGGTGTCCAGGATGTTGCCGGCCGAGCGGTAGTTGCGCTCGAGCTTGATGACGTGGTCGACCCGGTACTCGCGCTCGAAGTCGGCCATGTTGCCCACCTGCGCCCCGCGGAAGGCGTAGATGCTCTGGTCGTCGTCGCCCACGGCAAAGACGCCCTGGGGCGGCTGCGCGCCAGGCGGGGCGAACATCTGCAGCCAGCGGTACTGCAGGCGGTTCGTGTCCTGGAACTCGTCGACGAGCAGGTGCCGAAAGCGCCGGCGGTAATGCTCGCGAAGCGCCTCGTGGTCGCGCATGAGTTCGTAGGTGCGCAGCATGAGCTCGGCGAAGTCGACCACCCCCTCGCGCTGGCACTGGTCCTCGTAGGCCTGGTAGATCTCGGCCAAGCGGCGCGTCTGCTCGTCGCGCACCTCGATATCGGGCGGGCGCAGGCCGTCCTCCTTGGAAGCGGCGATGAACCAGGACACCTGCTTGGGAACGAACCGCTCCTCGTCCAGGTTGGCGGCCTTGATCACGCGCTTGACGGCCGAGACGGTGTCCTGCGCATCCAGGATCTGGAAGGCCTGCGGGAGCGCGGCGAGCTTCCAGTGCGCGCGCAGGAAGCGGTTGCACAGGCCGTGGAAGGTGCCGATCCACATGCCACGCACGTTCACCGGCAGCATCGCTGACAGCCGCGTGAGCATCTCCCGGGCAGCCTTGTTGGTGAAGGTGACGGCCAGCACCCCGCCGGGCGAAACCTGCCCGGTCTGCAGCAGCCAGGCGATGCGCGTGGTGAGCACGCGCGTCTTGCCCGAGCCGGCGCCGGCCAGGATCAAGGAGGGCCGTGCCGGCAGCGTGACGGCGGCCAGCTGCTCCGGGTTGAGCCCGCGCAGCAGCGCAGCAGGTACGGCACCGGCCGGCGCGGCCCCGTCGTCCGGCCTGGCCGTCCCTCCAGGGCCCGACTGTTGCGGCACATCGCCATCGGGCAGCAGATACTGTTCACGCATCCAGGCATTGTAGGGAGCGTGCGCGGCACGGGCGGGTTAGACTTCCCCACCGGGCCCGGCGCGATGCGCAGGCCCGGTTTTCTTTTTGTGCGGCCCCCTGCCCTGGAGCGTCCACCGTGGACATCTTCGACTACGACAACGTGCTGCTGCTGCCGCGCAAGTGCCGCGTGGAAAGCCGCAGCGAGTGCGACACCTCGGTGGAGTTCGGGCCCCGGCGCTTCAAGCTGCCGGTGGTCCCGTCCAACATGAAGACCGTGCTCGACGAGACCATCGCGCAGATGCTCGCGCGCGAGGGCTGCTTCTACGTCATGCATCGCTTCGACCTGGATAACGTGGCCTTCGCGCGGCGCATGCGCGAACTGGGCCTGTACGTGTCGATCAGCTCGGGCGTGAAGCCGCATGACCACGCGGTGATCGACCGCCTCGCGGCCGAGGGTATCGGGGCCGACTACATCACGATCGACATCGCCCACGGACACGCCGAGAGCGTGCGCACCACCATCGCCCACATCCGCGAGCGGCTGCCGCAGGCCTTCGTCATCGCCGGCAACGTGGCCACCCCCGAGGCCGTGATCGACCTGGAGAACTGGGGGGCTGACGCCACGAAGGTGGGCGTGGGGCCGGGCAAGGTGTGCATCACCAAGCTCAAGACGGGCTTTGGCACCGGCGGCTGGCAGCTCTCGGCGCTCAAGTGGTGCGCGCGCGTGGCCACCAAGCCCATCATCGCCGACGGCGGCATCCGCCACCACGGCGACATCGCCAAGAGCGTGCGCTTCGGTGCGGCCATGGTGATGATCGGCTCGCTCTTTGCCGGGCACGAGGAGTCACCTGGGCAGACCGTGGAGGTCGACGGCAAGCTCTACAAGGAGTACTACGGCTCGGCCAGCGACTTCAACAAGGGCGAGTACAAGCACGTGGAAGGCAAGCGCATCCTCGAGCCGATCAAGGGCCGCCTGGAGGACACGCTGCGGGAGATGCGCGAGGACCTGCAGAGCTCCATCAGCTACGCAGGCGGGCGCCAGCTCGCGGACCTGAAGAAGGTCAACTACGTGATCCTGGGCGGCGAGAACGCGGGCGAGCACCTGCTGATGTAGCGGCAGGCCCAATGGCGCACACGACCGCGCTCAGGGCATCATCTCGCGCCGCTCGCCCGGCTCGGCCGAATCGCTCGTGCTGCGCCGGTAAAGCGGTATCGCGCGGGCCGTCGGCTGCGGGCAGCTGCCACTGTCGGAATAGGCCAGTGCAGTCTTGAGCAGGGGGTCGGTGGCCGAGGCCATCGGCTGGGAGAAGTCCTCGGCCACCGGGCAGGTGGCGGCGATGCCGTCGAAGTAGCGGCCTTCCCCACGCGCGTTCACCCCCTCAAAGTTGACGATGCTCCAGGTGGTGCCGCAGTTGCTGCCGGCCACGGAGCCCACGGGCTTGCCGCAGCTCGTCTCGCCGACGCCCACCACCTGAAGGCCCGCTCCGCGCAGGCCATTGATGACGAGTTCGCTGGCCGAGCAGGTGCGACGCCCCATGAGCACGATCACGCGCGGTGCATTGACTGCGTCGGCAGGCGCCGGATTGGCGAAGCGGTAAGTTGCGTTCTTGAAAGCCTGGGAGGGTGTGTAGAGGAGCGAGGTGAAGATCTGCCCGGCCGCGCGCGTGCCACCGAGGTAGTTGCCCAGGGTGTTGGCAAAGGAGACCAGCCCGCCCCCGTTGTAGCGCAGGTCGAGCACCACCTCCTGCACGCCCTGTGCCCGGAAGTCGGCCAAACTGCTTTCCAGCGGCGGCTGGGCCTGGCTGATGAAGTTCTGCAGGTGCAGGTAGCCCACGCGTCGCCCGGCCGGGGTCGTCACGACCCGCCCTGCGGGCAGCGGCACCACGCCGTAGACGGATGCGGTCAGCGAGACCTCCCGCTCGGCGCCGCCGCGCGCCAGGCGCAGCGAGAGAATCTGGCCCGCCGCTGTGGCGGACAGCGCGCTGAAATCGTCGGCCGAGATCAGCTCTGATGCAGGGCGCCCGTTGATCGCGAGCACCCGGTCGGCGCGTCGCACGTCGTTGAGCGCCGCTGGGGAATTCGGATCCACATAGCGGACATACAGGGGCTGTGCGGGCTGACCCTTGACTTCCAGACCTGCCACCGCCACCCCGAAGCCCATCGTCTGGGCCTCGCCGTAGAACTGGTTGTAGCGCTCCGTCGACTGGTAGCTGCTCCAGCGATCACGCGGCCAGGTTGCGCCGTTGGTGGATCCAGGAACCGGGTCGCCGCCGGCGTACAGCAGCGCGCTGAAGTAGCGTGTGGCCGAATCGTAGCCTGCCGAGTCGGGGCGCGGCGCGACGCCGTTCCAGAAGTAGGTGTCGGTGAAGAAGTTGCGCAGCCACACCTTCTCTTCCTCGACCTGGCAGCTCGCGCCCGAAACCGCGCTTCCTCCACCGCCATCGCCACCACCGCCGCAACCGGCCAGCGCAAGCAGGCTGGCGGTCAGCCACCACCGCCAGGGCCGGCTCCCGAAACAAGCCCTGCGCAGGTGGTGCAAGCCTGCCCACCGGGCACGAAGACGGCTGGCCGAACCCAGCATGTCCAGAGGAATCGACATCTGGCAAAAGTACCACGACCTACAATTCCAGTCCCTCCCTAGCCCCCTCTGAGCCCTGTCGCTGGCCGGGTCTACCCGTCTGGATCAGGGCTGTCCTGTCTGTCTCCGCCATGACCGAACTTGCCAAATCCTTCGAGCCCGCCGCCATCGAGGCCAAGTGGGCCCCGCTGTGGGAGCAAGGCGGCGCCTGCCAGCCCACGCTCGACCCGCAGCGGGCCTCGTTCTCGATCCAGCTGCCGCCGCCCAACGTCACGGGCGTGCTGCACATGGGCCACGCCTTCAACCAGACGATCATGGACGCGCTCACGCGCTACCACCGCATGCGCGGGTCCAACACGCTGTGGGTGCCGGGCACCGACCACGCCGGCATCGCCACGCAGATCGTGGTGGAGCGCCAGCTCGAGCAGGAGCGCATCACGCGCCACGACCTGGGCCGCGAGAACTTCGTGGCCCGCGTGTGGAAGTGGAAGGAGCAGTCGGGCTCGACCATCACGCAGCAGATGCGCCGCCTGGGCGCGAGCGTGGACTGGCAGCACGAGTACTTCACGATGGACGACAAACTCTCGTCAGTCGTCGTCGAGACCTTCGTGCAGCTCTACGAGCAGGGCCTGATCTACCGCGGCAAGCGCCTGGTGAGCTGGGATCCGGTGCTCAAGTCGGCCGTCTCCGACCTCGAGGTGGAAAGCGAGGAGGAGGACGGCTTCCTGTGGCATATCCGCTATCCGCTGGTCGACGAGGACGGCAGCCTGGCGGCTGCCGGGCTGCCAAGCTCGGTGGTGGTGGCCACGACGCGACCCGAGACGATGCTCGGCGACACCGCCGTGATGGTGCACCCCGACGACGAACGCTACCAGGCCCTGGTGGGCCGGCGCGTGCGGCTGCCCCTGTGCGACCGCGAGATCCCGGTGATTGCCGACGCCTACGTCGACCGCGAGTTCGGCACCGGGGTGGTGAAGGTCACGCCGGCGCACGACGCCAACGACTACGCAGTGGGCCTGCGCCACGGCCTGCCGATGATCGGCGTGCTGGCGCTGGACGCCACCGTCAACGAACAGGCGCCCGCGCCCTACCGGGGCCTGGACCGCTTCGAGGCGCGCAAGCGCGTGGTGGCCGATCTCGAGGCCCAGGGCCTGCTCGTGGAGACGAAGAAGCACCGCCTGATGGTGCCGCGCTGCGCGCGCACCGGCCAGATCATCGAGCCGATGCTCACCGACCAGTGGTTCGTGGCCGTGAGCAAGCCCGGGCCCGACGGGCGCAGCATCGCTGACAAGGCCATCCAGGCGGTGGACTCGGGCCAGGTGCGTTTCGTGCCGGAGAGCTGGGTCAACACCTACAACCAGTGGATGCGCAACATCCAGGACTGGTGCATCTCGCGCCAGCTGTGGTGGGGGCACCAGATCCCGGCCTGGTACGGCACGGGTGGTGAGATCTTCGTCGCCCGCGATGAGGCGCAGGCGCGCGAGAGGGCACGCGAAAGCGGCTACGACGGCGTGCTCACGCGCGACGCGGACGTCCTCGACACCTGGTACTCCTCGGCCCTGGTGCCCTTCTCTTCGCTGGGCTGGCCGGCCAAGACCAAGACACTCGAGCTCTTCCTGCCCTCCACCGTGCTCGTGACGGGCTACGAGATCATCTTCTTCTGGGTCGCGCGGATGATCATGATGACGACCCACTTCACGGGGCAGGTGCCCTTCCGCGACGTCTACATCCACGGCATGGTGCGCGACGCCGAAGGCCGCAAGATGAGCAAGTCCGAGGGCAACGTGCTCGACCCGGTGGACCTCATCGAAGGCCGGGAGCTCGAGACCCTCGTGCAGAAGTCGGTGGTGGGCCTGCGCAAGCCCGAGACGGCGCCCAAGGTGGCGGCGCGCGTGAGGAAGGAATTCCCCCAGGGCATGCCGGCCTACGGAGCCGATGCGCTGCGCTTCACGATGGCGAGCTACGCGAGCCTGGGGCGCAACATCAACTTCGACACCCAGCGCTGCCAGGGCTACCGCAACTTCTGCAACAAGCTGTGGAACGCCACGCGCTTCGTGCTGATGAACTGCGAGGGCCAGGACTGCGGCCTGTCGGAGCACACGAAGGACCAGTGCGCACCGCCCGTGCGAGACGCCTCGGGCGCCGTCGTGCAGCCGGCCGGCCCCTTCCATGGCTATCTGCGCTTCTCCAGCGCGGACCGCTGGATCACGGGCGAGCTGCAGCGGGTGGAAGCCGCCGTCGAGCAGGGCTTTGCCGACTACCGGCTCGACCTTGTCGCGCAGGCGCTCTACGCCTTCGTCTGGGACGAGTACTGCGACTGGTATCTGGAGATCGCCAAGGTGCAGCTGCAAACGGGTGACGCCGCGCAGCAGCGCGCCACGCGGCGCACGCTGATCCGCACCCTGGAGACGACGCTGCGGCTGCTGCACCCGCTCACGCCCTTCATCACGGCCGAGCTGTGGGAGCGGGTGGCGCCGGTGGCGGCCCGCAAGCCCGCCGGCGACCGCCTCGGGCTGATCGCCGCGGCCTACCCGCGTGCGCAGCTCGAGCGCGTGGATGCGGCTGCCGACGCCTGGATGGCGCAGCTCAAGGCCCTGGTGTCGGCCTGCCGCGTGCTGCGCTCGGAGATGAACCTCTCGCCGGCGCAGCGGGTGCCGCTGCTCGTACGGGGCGAGGCGGGGCTGCTGCTGCGCGAGGGGCAGGCACTGCTCGTGGCGCTGGCCAAGCTGCAGGAGGTGCGGCTGATCGAGGACGACGCGGCCTTTGCCGCAGCCACGCGCAGCGCGCCGGTATCCGTGGTGGGGTCGCTGCGGATCGCCCTGCATGTGGAGGTGGACATCGCCGCAGAGCGCGAGCGCCTCACACGCGAGATCGCGCGGCTGCAGGCCGAGGCCGAGAAGTCGCAGGCACGGCTGGCGAGCCCGAGCTTCGTCGAGCGCGCGCCGGCGGCGGTGGTGGCCCAGGAGCGCGAGCGCCTGGCCGGCTTCACGCAGACGCTGGACCGACTGCGCGACCAGGTGCAGCGCCTGTCAGCGTCGACCTGAAGCCGGATCGCTCGGTCACCCCCGAGAGCACCTCGTCGATGCGCCGGGCCACGGCCCAGGCCGCGCGGGCACGAGACTGCCGGGTGGTGCCGGCCAGGCGCGGCGTGATCATCAGCGTGTCGATGCCGTGCAGCGGCCGGCCCACGGCCGCCAGGCCGGGCTCGGCCGCATCGAGCCAGGCTGCAGCCATCCGCCCGCCGGCCAGCGCGCGGGCGAGCGCGGCGTCGTCCAGCAGCGCCGAGTGGCTCAGGCACACGAACACCTGGTCCTGACGGATGTCGCTCAGCAGTTCCTCGCTGATCAGGCCCTGGTAGCGGGCATAGAAGGGCAGCATGACGCACGTCACGTCGCTGGCGGCCATCAGTTCGGGCAGCGGGTTTGGCAGCACGCGGTGGCGCGTCCACAGCGGGTCGGAGGGGTGGGTGCCGGGGTCGTAACCGATCACACGCGCCCCGAAGACCGTGAGCATCTCTGCCAGCGGCTTGGCAGCGGGCGTCATGCCCACCAGGCCCACGGTGCAGGCGCCCAGCTCGCGACCCACGAGCATGCCCTCGGCGGCCAGGATCGGCACCCGGCGCAGCAACTGCAACATGGCGCAAAGCGCGAACTCGGCCTCGGCCGCCGCCACGGCCGAGTTGGCCCGCACCACCTCCACGCCGGCGGCGCTGCAGGCATCGCGATCGATGCTCTCCACACCGGCAGACAGCCGCCCGACGGCCTTCAGCCGCGGGGCAGCGCGCAGCATCGGCCCGTCCAGGGCCACCGAGGCGGGCAGGATGGCCGCCCGCGTGAGCTCCAGCGCGATGCGCAGCCCGCGCGCGTCCCAGACGAGCTCGGGCGCGTGCCGCACCGCGTGGCGCGTGCGCAGCCAGTCGAGCACCTCAGGCTCTATCGACTCGATGATCAGGATGTCCACGCGCAACCTTGGTGCGGTGGAGGCGGTCGCGCGCAGACCGGCGTGCCAGAATCGCCGCCAGTACCGCTTCGCCCCTCACGAGTGAACATGCAGGTCAAGAAAGCCATCTTTCCCGTCGCCGGTCTGGGTACACGTTTCCTGCCAGCCACCAAGGCACAGCCCAAGGAGATGCTTCCGGTCGTCGACAAGCCACTGATCCAGTACGCCGTCGAGGAAGCCTACGCCGCGGGTGTGCGCGAGATGATCTTCGTCACTGGCCGGCACAAGAGACCCATCGAGGACCACTTTGACATGACTTTCGAGCTCGAGGTAGCCCTCGAACAGGCGGGTAAGCGTGACCTGCTGGAAGTCGTGCGAAGCGTCAAGCCCGACGACATGGAGTGCATCTACGTGCGCCAGGCGCAGGCCCTGGGCCTGGGCCACGCGGTGCTGTGCGGCCAGCGCCTGGTCGGCAACGAGCCCTTTGCGGTGCTGCTGGCCGATGACCTCATGGTAGGCGAGCCCCCCGTATTGGCGCAGATGGTGAAAAAGTTCGCGGAGTGGCGCACGTCGATCCTGGCGGTGCAGGAAGTCCCGGCGGAGCACACCCGGCGTTACGGCATCGTTGCTGGCACGCCGATCGATGACCGTCTGCTCGACGTCTCCCGTATCGTGGAAAAGCCCGCGCCGGAGGTGGCCCCCTCGCGCCTGGGGGTGGCGGGGCGCTACATCCTCACGCCCGGCGTGTTCCACGAGATCGCGACGCAGCCGCGCGGGGTGGGCGGGGAGATCCAGCTCACCGACGGCATCGCGGCGCTGCTGCGCCGGGAGAAGGTGTTCGCCTACCGCTACGAGGGCAAGCGCTACGACTGCGGCAGCAAGGAAGGGTTCCTGGAGGCCAACGTCGAGCTGGCGCTGCAGCACCCCTCGATCGGGCCGGGGTTCCGGCAGTTTCTCTCCACGCTGACGCAGCAGTAGCCGGTGTGCCGGGCGCCGCTCAGCGGCGCTTGAGGACGTGCACGAACTCGCGCTCGCCGCTGGTCTGCTCCACCAGGGCGTGGCCGGTCTGGCGCGCGAAGGCCTGGAAATCGCGCACGGAGCCGGGATCGGTGGCGAGCACCTTGAGGAGCTGGCCGCTTTCCATCGTGCTCAGGGCTTTCTTGGCCTTGAGAATGGGCAGCGGGCAGTTCAGGCCGCGGGTGTCGAGTTCGAGGTCGGGGTGCATGGGATTGGCAATAGGTGCCCGTATTTTACGGGCTGACACTCCGCGGGACGCGCGGGGCCTCGGTCAGTCCGCTGCCTGCGGCCTGGGCGGAAGTTCCACAAACACCGGCTCGTGACCTCGAGAGCGCAGCCAGTCGGCCAGCGCATAGCCGGTACCGGCGCGCCAGCAGCGCAGTTCGTGGAGTTCGAAGAGCTGGTACTCGGCGAGCTCGGGGGAGAGGGTGATCTCGCCGCGCGCGGTGGCGTGGTAGGCGATGATGACCTGGTTCATGCGGGGGAAGTCGTAGACGCCCACGAGCGAGAGCGAGTCGACCGTCAGGCCGGTTTCCTCGGCCACCTCGCGCGCGATGCCGCCCTCGGGCGTCTCGCCCGCTTCCATGAAGCCCGTGATGAGGGCGAAGAAGCGGTGCGTCCAGGCCGCGTTGCGCGCCAGCAGCACGCGGCCCTCACGGTCGGCGCACTGCACGATGGCCGCGAGCACCGGGGTCGGGTTGTTCCAGTGCGTCCAGCCGCAGGCCGGGCAGCGCAGACGCTCCTTCATGCCGCCATCCTCGGCCTCGGCTCGGCGCTCCAGAGCGGTTGCGCAGTGGGTGCAAAAGCGGGTCTCGTAGCGCATGTCAGGCCGGGAACACGCCCGTGGAGAGGTAGCGGTCACCGCGGTCGCAGACGATGAAGACGATCGTCGCGTTCTCCACGCGCTGGGCAAGCTGCAGCGCCACCCTGCACGCGCCTGCGGCCGAGATGCCGGCAAAGATCCCTTCCTCGCGTGCCATGCGCCGCGCCATCTCCTCGGCATCGGCCTGCGAGACGTAGACGAGTTCGTCCACGGCCGCGGGGTCGTAGATCTTGGGCAGGTAAGCCTCGGGCCACTTGCGGATGCCCGGGATGCGCGAGCCCTCGCTGGGCTGCGCGCCGATGATGCGCACAGCCGGGTTCTTCTCCTTGAGGAAGCGTGAGACGCCGGTGATCGTGCCGGTCGTGCCCATCGCGCTCACGAAGTGCGTGACCTGCCCCCCGGTATCCGCCCAGATCTCCGGGCCGGTGGTCTCGTAGTGCACGCGCGGGTTGTCGGCGTTGGCGAACTGGTCGAGCACCAGGCCCTTGCCCTCGCGCTGCATCTGGTCGGCCAGGTCGCGAGCGGCCTCCATGCCACCGGCCTTGGGCGTGAGGATGAGTTCGGCCCCGAAGGCGCGCATCGTCTGCGCGCGCTCGATGGAGAGGTCCTCCGGCATGATCAGCACCATGCGGTAGCCGCGAATCGCCGCGGCCATCGCCAGTGCGATGCCGGTGTTGCCCGAGGTGGCTTCGATCAGCGTGTCGCCCGGGCGGATCTGGCCGCGCTCCTCGGCGCGGCGGATCATGCTCATGGCGGGGCGGTCCTTCACCGAGCCGGCCGGGTTATTGCCCTCGAGCTTGCCCAGGATCACATTGCCGCGCGCGCGACACACCTCTGCCCCCAGGCGCTGCAGGCGCACGAGTGGGGTGGATCCGATCACGTCTTCGAGGGTCTTGTAGGCGGGCATGTTGGTTCCGTCCTGCGCAGGGATTGTCGCAGCAGACGTCGTGCGCCGTGCCGGCCCCATCTTGGGGGTCAGCTACTCGGTGTGGCAGCTCGCTTGCGAGATTGACGCCCAAAGGTCGAGCCCTGCTCGTCAGCCGGATTTTCGATGAAGGATGGAGCGCGGGCGTCGGCCCCACATCGACCTCCATCTTCCAAGACACCTTCTGGCAGATCCTGGGCTGCACGCCCAGGGAACTCCGCAAGCCGCAAGGGCCGTCAGATGCCACGGCTTCTGTTCCGAAATGATCTTTCCGGTCCATCCGAGGGCTTCTCATTCCTCAGACTGGAAGACCAACCGCTTCTGACTGAGCAGACTGCAGGCGCTGGCACCCAGGAGGTCGCCCGAAGCTGGCGGGCTTGCCGCGCGGCGCAAGGGCATCGGCCGCGTCGGGCTGGCACACTTCAACGCCATCAAGAGGCCCGATGACCCCGCTTACCTTCTTCCGGCTGTCGCTGATCCTTCCCTTCGTGATCCCCTTGGGGAACCTCCCGCCCACGATCTTCGGCGCCATGATCATTCTGGCGATCAAGTACAGCGGAGTTGCCTACGCGCTCACGATACCGCTGCTGTGGTGGCTCCTGGGCAGGTGCCACCACATGCGTGAATTCAGGCGGGTGGTGCTTCTGGCGCCTGTCCTGTGTGGCGCGCTCTGGATGGCCGGGGGCGGCCTGCTCTTTGCGGTGGGATGCGGGTTGGGAGTCTGGGGCCAGGGGATGGCCCTGTGCAGCGAGATGTCCACGAGCTTGCTGCTGGCGATACTCCTCATGGGTGCCGTCATCGTCTTTGCCTACATGTGCGCACTGCTGATCCTGGTTGGCAGCGCCCTGGCGGTGTGGCTGAGGATCGTGAAACCACCCGTGGCAGCTTGAAGAGACCGGCGGCGCTGCGGGCGGCCCTCGCCGCCTGCGAGAACAGCGCCCCAGGCGCCTGCTGGTTCTGACCATGGCGCTGGTGGCGGTCGGGCTGGCCCTCTCGGGCTTCATCACCCACGACGACGTCAGGTGGTGGTCACTCGCCCTCCTGGTGGGGCTGGACGTGGTGCTGTGGTGGACGCTGCGCAAGTCAGTCAGGGTGGTCGCCGACGCGCCCGATGACCTACTGGACGAGCGGCAGATCGCCCTGCGCAATTCCGCCCACACGGTGGCGTATCACATCCTGGGCTGGCAACTGGCCGATGAGCCCAGCGACGAGATAGCCTGACCTGCTCTACGGCCTGATCGCGTGGGCGCCATGGGTCGCCCGGGTTGCCCGGGTTCAGTAGCCGAACCCGCGCGCCATCATCGCCGCCAGGACGGGCAGCGCCGCGAACAGGCCGACCTGCAGCAGCACCCAGCCTCGCGTGCGGGCGACCTGCCGTGGGCTGGGCAAGGCGCCGCCCGCACGGGCCGTCCGCCGCCAGCGCAGGTAGGTCAGCGTGGGCAGCACCGAGATCAGGGCGATCGCCACGAACAGGGCGAGCTTCATCCAGAACACCGTGTAGCCGAGGTAGAAGCTCGCCGACTTGGCACCCCAGGCCACGCGGGCGCACCCGGCGGCCAGCACCAGACCTGCGAAGACGCCGTAGGCGAGATCCACCTTGGCGATCAGTTCGATGCCGCGCAAGGAAGGCGGCAGCCGAAGCAGCACCCATTCGGCCATCAAGACACCAAACAGGACCAGGATGCCCAGGTGATGCAGACCGGTGAGGGCCAGGTCGAGGGTCTCGTTCATTGGCCTGATCCCTGGGCAAGTGCGGACGGGAAAGAGGTCTGCGCGTGGCGCAGACAGGGGTTGGGGTCAAGTCTCATCGTGGGCTCCTTCGTGGCGGTGTGGAACAGGATCGAACTGTCGACCCAACATCTGAGTAATGCTCAGATATCCCACTGTACACCCCGATGTGAGCACTGTAAAGATCAATCCCGAGAGAACTGCATGCCGCCACTTCCCTGCCCGAAGCCCCTGATGGGCATTCCCGGCGGCCAGGCCCCGCCGGCGATGCGATACATCCGGCCGAGGGGTCCACTCACCCCGAACGCCCGCGTGACGAAATCGGTAGACGTAGCGGATTCAAAATCCGCCGCCGCAAGG
>JBIIED010000303.1:0-3832 GCA_044237995.1 Rubrivivax sp.
CGAGATCTTCCGCGATGCCGATCTCCCGCTGGGCAGCAAGCTGCTGGCCGAGCACCGCTGTGCCGAGTGTCACATCCGGCGCGTGGGCGGCGACGGCTCGGCCATCTACCGCCCCCAGGGACGCATCGATTCGCCCGGGGCGCTTCGCGGCATGGTCGAGATGTGCAACACCGAGCTCAAGCTGCAGTTGTTCCCCGAGGAGGTGACGGCCATCGCCGCCGTCCTCGAGCGCGACCACTACCGCTTTGCTTCCCGCGAGAGACGCGCCACGCCCACCCAGCCACGATGAAGACCCCGCCTGCCTCCCCCTCCGCGGCCGAAGAGTCGGACGCCGTCTTTGCCAGCGCCGCCGAGCTCTTCGGGCTGCTGGCCACGCCCATCCGGCTGAAGATCCTGAGCGCGCTGTGCGCGGGCGAGAAGAACGTCTCGCAGCTCCTGCGCGAGATCGGCACCACCCAGCCCAACATGAGCCAGCATCTGTCCACGCTCTACCGCGCCGGCATCCTCGGCCGCCGGCGCGACGCCACGCAGATCTACTACTCGATCGCCGACGAGCGCGCGGCCAGCGTGTGCCGCTCGGTGTGCACGCAAATCGCGATGGACATGAGCGACGTCCCGGAGCGCGCGCCGCGCGCGGCCTGAGCGAGCTCCGAGAGCCCCGAGAGCTCCGCACCCCGCGCAGCCCTCGTGCGGGCCGCGCGGGCAGGGATCAGCGGCGCACCTCGCCGTTGCCCAGCACGATCCACTTCACCGACGTGAGGCCCTCCAGGCCCACCGGCCCGCGCGCATGCAGCTTGTCGGTGGAGATGCCGATCTCCGCGCCGAGCCCGTACTCGAAGCCGTCGGCAAAGCGCGTGCTGGCGTTGACCATGACGCTGGAGGAATCGACCTCGCGCAGGAAGCGCATGGCGTGGCCGTGGTGCGTCGTGAGGATGGCGTCGGTGTGGTGCGAGCCGTAGCGGTTGATGTGCGCGATCGCCTCGTCCAGGCTCGCGACCACCTTCACGCTGATGACGGGGGCGAGGTACTCCTCGAACCAGTCTGCCTCGGTGGCGGGCAACACGTCGGCACCGGGCACGGCGCCCAGGATGGCGCAGGCGGCGGCGTCGCCGCGCATCTGCACCCCCTTGGCCGCAAAGACGGCGCCGATGCGCGGCAGGAAGGCCTGCGCCTGCGCCGCGTGCACGAGCAGCGACTCGGCCGCGTTGCAGGGGCTGTACTTCTGCGTCTTGGCGTTGTCGGTGACGCTGACGGCCTGTTCCAGGTCGGCCTCGGCATCCACGTAAACGTGGCAATTGCCGTCCAGGTGCTTGATGACGGGCACGCGCGCCTCCGCGCTGATGCGCTCGATGAGGCTCTTGCCGCCGCGCGGGATGATCACGTCCACGTGCTCGGGCATCGCGATGAGGTGCCCCACCGCCGCGCGGTCGGGCGTCTCGACGAGCTGCACCGCCTCGGGCGGCAGGCCGGCCTCGGCGAGCGCCTCCTGCACCAGGCGCCACAGTGCGAGGTTGGAGTGCAGCGCCTCCGAGCCCCCGCGCAGGATGCAGGCGTTGCCGCTCTTGATGGCCAGCGAGGCCGCCTCGATCGTGACGTTCGGGCGGCTCTCGTAGATCATCCCGAAGACACCGATGGGCACACGCATGCGGCCCACGCTGATGCCGCTGGGGCGGCGCTTGACCTCGGTGATCTCGCCCACCGGATCGGCCATGGCGGCGAGCTGCTCGCAGCCCTGGGCCACCGTCTCGACGACGCGTGGGGTCAGGCGCAGCCGATCCACGAGCGGTGCGGCCAGGCCGCGTGCCTGCGCGGCCTCGACATCCACCGCGTTGGCCTGCGCCAGCGCCTGCAAGGCTTCGCGCAGGCGGCGCGCCAGGGCGCGCAACGCCGCGTCCTTGGAGGCGCTGCCCGCAGCGGCCATCGCGGTGGCGGCCGCTCGCGCGGCCGCTCCGAGGTGGGCCATGTAGGCGGGGATATCGGTCGGGTTCACGCCTGCATTGTCCTCCAGACGCCCTGCCGGCGCGGCCACGCAGCCGCCGCTCAGCGCCCCCACCACGCCAGCACGGCGAGCCACAGCGCCGCGCTGGCCATGAAGCAGCCGGTGGACACGACGATGGCCGCCGTGGCCTCGGGCTGCAGCACGCGGTAGCGCTGCGCGAAGATGAGCGCGTTGCTGCCCACGGGCAGCGCACCCATCATGACGACCACGGCGAGCGCCGTGCCCTGCAGGCCGAAGACGCCGCCAGCCACCACGAGCACCCAGGCCGGCAGCACCAGCAGCTTGAGCGCGCTGAGAGCCGCCGCACCGTGCAGGTGCTCGCGGATGCCGTACTGCGCCAGGTTCAGGCCGATCAGCACCAGGCACACCGGCACGACCGCCGCGCCCAGCGCCGCCAGGGCCTGGTCGATGGCCGGGTGCAGGCCCAGCCCCGTGAGGTTCCAGGCCACGCCCACCAGCACTGGCAGCGTGACCGGATGCAGCACCGAGTTGCGCACCGTGCTGCGCACCGTCTGGGCGAGCGATCCGTGGCGCTCGGCGCGGGAGATGTCGAGCTCGGCCACGACGGTGGCCAGGGTCAGCAGCAGCAGCCCGTGCAGGCTGACGAGCGCCACGTGCAGCGCCAGGCCCGTCTCGCCAAAGAGCGCCGCGGAGATGGGGATGCCGAGCTGCACCGCGTTGCCGTAGGTGGCGGTCACGGTGAGCGTGGCGGCACCCGCCGGGGCCCGCTCGTCGCGGCGCAGCCGGTGCCAGGCGTAGACCGCCGCCATGTACAGCAGTGCCGGCACGAAATAGGCCGCCAGCGTGTGCCAGGGCGTCTGCGAGAAGTCCTGGCGCACCATGGTGCGAAAGAGCAGCGCCGGCACGAACAGCGTGAAGGCGAGATCCGAAAGCACCTGCGCTGGCGACAGCGGCGCCGAGGCCGGCGCCAGGGGGGCCGTTGCGGCGGGCGCAGATGCCGCGCCAGGCGGCGCGCCCGGCACGGCGGGCGTCGCGCGGCTCCCCCGAGGCTGTGGCGGAGCGAGCCACCCGCGCACGCCGGCGAGCCAGCCCAGCGCCACGGTGGCGAAGATCGCCAGCAGCTTGTAGGCAACCTCCGGCGTCACCGGCGGCTTTCGAGATGCGTGGGCGCAGGCCGCACGCTCAGGTCGCCGTGCGCCGCGCCGCCTTCTTGGCCGGCGCGCGGGCGGCGCGCGGCTCGAACTCGAAGACCACCTTGCCCTCCTTGGGGTCGTAGGCGAGGTAGGCCTTGAAGGTGCGGCGCGTCTTGTTGGAGACAAAGTTGGGCAGCAGCGCCGTGCGCCCGCCGGCCAGCAGACGCGTCATCTCCTCGCGCGCGATCGGTTGCTGCAGGATGATCTTGCCGCTCTTGAAGTCGCAGGTGGCGGTGGGCCCGACGGCGTGCTCGCACACGTAGGTCGTGCCGTGCTCGAAGACGTGGCCCTTGCACTTCGGGCACAGGCCCAGCGTCTCCTGGCCGGTGAAATCCACCGGCTCGCCCTCGGCCTGGGCGGCGCGCGCCTCCTCGCCGAAGTCGAACTCGAGCTTCCAGTTGCCGATGTCCTCGTCGCGCACGAGCTTGAGCTCGGCCGTGAAGGGCCAGCCCGCCTTGGAGCGAAAGCCCTCCAGCGGCCCGATGCGGTGCCCGCGCAGGAAGGCCTCCGCCTCGGCGATCTCGAAGGCGCGCCCGGCCGGGATCTTCGTGATGGAGAAGCCGCAGCCCTCGGCTTCGCCGCTGGCACCGGTGCAGGCAAAGCGCCGGTAGTTCTCCTTGACCACGCCGCCGCAGTTCGGGCACGGCGCGGCCAGCGTCGCGTAGTCGCCGGGGATGGT
>JBIIED010000304.1:0-3826 GCA_044237995.1 Rubrivivax sp.
GCCATAGTCGGCCCCCTGCGCACGCACCGCTTCCACCAGCGCCTGCGGGGCAGTGGCGCCCACGCCGTCGTTGATGTTCATGCCGTCGGGCTTGCAGCCGATGGTGTGTACCTGCGCGCCAAGCTCGTGGAAGACATCGGGCGCCACGTGATAGGCCGCGCCGTGCGCAGCGTCCACCACGAGCTTCAGGCCGCGCAGCGACAGCGCGTTCGGGAAGGTGCTCTTGCAGAACTCGGTATAGCGGCCAGCCGCGTCGTTGATGCGGCGCGCTCGCCCGAGACCGGCGGAATCGACCCAGCTCGGGGCTTCCTCGAGCGCCGCCTCGACGGCCAGCTCCCACGCATCGGGCAGCTTCTCACCGCTGGCGGAGAAGAACTTGACGCCGTTGTCGTGGAAGGGGTTGTGCGAGGCACTGATGACCACGCCCAGGTCCTGCCGCAGCGCACGCGTGAGGTAGGCCACGCCCGGCGTGGGCAGCGGGCCGCTGAGCAGCACGTCCACGCCCGCAGAGGCGAAGCCCGCCTCCAGCGCAGACTCGATCATGTAGCCAGACAGCCGGGTGTCCTTGCCGATCACCACCGAGGGGCGTGCCGAATCTCGGCGCAGCACGCGCCCGACGGCGTGGCCCAGGCGCAGCATGAAGTCGGGTGTGATGGGGGCCACCCCGACGGCGCCCCGGATGCCGTCGGTGCCGAAGTGCTTGCGACTCAATTCAGTTCGCCTCTGAGGATGCAAACGGCCCGGGCGCACAGGCGCACCGGGCCGGGGGGCCGGGCCGAGCCCGGGAACTCAGGCCGCAGCGGGGGCGCTGTCGGCCGGGGAGACCGGTGCCGAGGGGCCACCCGTGCTGCGAGGCGGCTGGGACGTCCAGTCCTTGGGCGGGCGCGGCGGCTTGCCGTCCATGATGTCGTCGATCTGCTCGGCGTCGATGGTCTCCCACTCGAGCAGCGCGCGCGCCATCGCGTGCATCTTGTCCTTGTTGTCCTCGATGAGCTGGCGTGCCACGCCGTACTGGTCGTCGATGATGCGACGCACCTCCTTGTCGACCTTCTGCATGGTCGCCTCGGACATGTTGGTGGTCTTGGTCACCGACCGGCCGAGGAAGACCTCGCCCTCGTTTTCGGCGTAGACCATCGGGCCGAGCTCGTCGGTCATGCCGTAACGCGTGACCATGTCGCGTGCGATCTGCGTGGCGCGCTCGAAGTCGTTGGAGGCGCCGGTGGTCATCTGGTTCATGAACACCTCCTCGGCAATGCGCCCGCCAAAGAGCACCGAGATCGTGGAGAGCATGCGCTGCTTGTCCATGCTGTAGCGGTCGCCCTCAGGCAGCTGCATCGTGACACCCAGCGCGCGGCCGCGGGGAATGACCGTGACCTTGTGCACCGGGTCGGTCTTGGGCATCAGGCGCGCCACCAGGGCGTGGCCAGCCTCGTGGTAGGCGGTGTTGCGCCGCTCCTCCTCGGGCATGACCATGCTCTTGCGCTCGGGGCCCATCATGATCTTGTCCTTGGCCTTCTCGAAGTCGACCATCTCCACCACGCGCGCACTGCGCCGCGCGGCAAAGAGTGCCGCCTCGTTCACGAGGTTGGCCAGGTCGGCGCCCGAGAAGCCGGGCGTGCCGCGGGCGAGGATGTCGGCACGGATGTCCTGGCCCACCGGCACCTTGCGCATGTGGACGTTCAGGATCTGCTCGCGCCCGCGCACGTCGGGCAGCGTCACGTACACCTGCCGATCGAATCGGCCCGGGCGCAGCAGCGCGGGGTCGAGGATGTCGGGCCGGTTGGTGGCCGCCATCACGATCACGCCCAGGTTCGTCTCGAAGCCGTCCATCTCGACGAGCATCTGGTTGAGCGTCTGCTCGCGCTCGTCGTTGCCGCCGCCCAGGCCCGCTCCACGGTGCCGGCCCACGGCGTCGATCTCGTCGACGAAGATGATGCAAGGCGCGCTCTTCTTGGCCTGCTCGAACATGTCGCGCACGCGCGCCGCGCCCACGCCGACGAACATCTCGACGAAGTCGGAGCCCGAGATGCTGAAGAACGGCACCTTGGCCTCGCCAGCGATGGCCTTGGCCAGCAGCGTCTTGCCGGTTCCAGGCGGGCCCACGAGCAGCACGCCGCGCGGGATGCGCCCGCCGAGCTTCTGGAATTTCTGCGGGTCCTTGAGGAAGTCGACGAGCTCCTTCACCTCTTCCTTGGCCTCGTCGCAGCCGGCCACATCGGCGAAGGTGGTGGAGTTGTTGGCCTCATCGAGCATGCGGGCCTTGCTCTTGCCGAAGCTGAAGGCACCGCCACGCCCGCCGCCTTGCATCTGGCGCATGAAGTAGATCCACACCCCGATCAGCAGGAGCATCGGGCCCCAGCTCAGGAGGATGCTCGTGATCAGCGAGGGCTCCTCGCGCTGCTTGACGTCGAACTTCACGCCGTTGGCGCGAAGGTCACCGATCAGGCCGCGATCGAGGAAGGTGGCCGTCACGCGCAGCCGCTTGTCGTCCACCGTGACGGCGGTGATCTCGGCGCCGCCCGGCTTCTCGTCGATGACGACCGACTTGATCCGCTTGGCCTGAACCTCGTCGAGGAACTCGGAGTAGCCAACCTGGTTGCCCACCGCAATGCCACGGTCGAACTGCTTGAAGACCGTGAACAGGACGAGCGCGATCACCAGCCACACCGCGACCTTGGAAAACCACTGATTGTTCACCGAGCCTCCTTCGGAAATGCAGCCTCAGCAGACAGATTCGCCCGCCTCAGGCCTTTCCCGGATATGGGGACGAGTGTAGTCCACGCAAGGGTGACCCCGGGGAACGCGTGGCCACGGTGAAACACCCCCAGTTCAGCCGATCCCCCGCTTCGGGCCGATCCCGACCAGAAAGGTCTCGGCCGAGCGGTCACGCGAGGCCTTGGGCTTGATCGGCTTGACGATCCGGAAGCTGTCCTTGAAGAGCTTGACGAGCTGGCTGTATCCGCTGCCATGGAAGGCCTTGCACACCAGCGCCCCCTCGGCCACGAGGTGGCGCAGCGAAAACTCCACCGCCAGCTCCGCCAGGTGCGCCATGCGCGCCGCATCCGAGGCCTCCACCCCGGAGAGGTTGGGCGCCATGTCCGAGACCACCAGGTCCACCGGCCGCCCGGCCAGCGCCGCCTCGAGCTGCGCAAGCACCGCCTCCTCGCGGAAGTCGCCCTGGATGAACTGCACCCCCTCGATGGGCTCGAAGGGCAGCACGTCCAGCGCGATGATCGTGCCGGGCAGCGCCCCGGCGGCGGCGCCGTCGGGCGCGAAGCGCCGTCTCAGGTACTGGCTCCAGGCCCCAGGCGTGGCGCCCAGGTCCACCACCACCTGGCCGGGCCGCACGAGCTTGAGCGTCTCGTCGATCTGCTTGAGCTTGTAGGCCGCGCGCGCGCGGTAGCCCTCCTTCTGCGCCAGCTTGACCCAGGGATCGGTGAGGTGGTCGTTCAGCCAGGCGCGGTCGACACGCTTGCTCTTGCTCTTCATGGGGCGCGGATAATACGTTGATGACCGCCCTTGCCCTCACCCCAGACGAACGCCGCGCCCACCGGGCCCAGGCGCACCACCTGCAGCCCGTGGTCGCGGTGGGCTCCGACGGGCTCACGCCTGCCGTCGTGCGCGAGGCGGACGCGGCGCTGAGCGCACATGGGCTGATCAAGGTGCGCGTCTTCGCCGATGCGCGCGAGACGCGCGAAGCGATGCTCGCCGAACTCGCCGACCGGCTCGGCGCGGCACCCGTCCAGCACATTGGCAAGCTGCTCGTGCTGTGGCGCCCCATCCCGGAGAAGGCGCGCGCCGAGCGCGACGGCCGCCAGCCCGGGCC
>JBIIED010000305.1:0-3808 GCA_044237995.1 Rubrivivax sp.
GAACGCTCCGCCGGCCGCACCCGCCGCACCCACCCCACCGGCCCGGCCGCCCAAGGCGCGCTGGATGCTCGCCAGCAGCGCCCTCACGGCACTGCTGGCCGGGCTGGCGGGCCTGGTCGTGCTGCCCGTGGCAGCGGTGGCAAGCCTCTACGCGGCCCTGAGTTCGGAGGCAGGCACGGCCTGGCTGCTGCCGCGCCTGCCCGGGGTGGAAGTGCGCGCGCCCCAAGGCGCCCTGCTCGGCCCTGGCTTTGCCGCCGAGCGGCTGCGGCTGCGCGTGCCGGGCGGGCCCGGCGAGGTGGTGCTGGAGGGGCTGAGCTGGGAGGGCGCACGCTGGCGCTGGTGGGTGGGCGCCCACGTCTGGGCGGGGGTGAAGCTGCAGGCGCTGCGCGCGCGCGAGGTGCACGTGCACACGGGGCCGGCGCGGGCCACCCCCACGCCAGTTCCCCAGAGCCTGGCGCTGCCGATCGCCCTGGAGGTCGAGACCCTCGCGATCCAGACGCTGCGTGTGGACGCCTGGCAGCCGGTGCGCGAGCTGCGCGCGGCCGTGCAGTTGCAAGCGCCACCGGCCGCCGGCACCGGGGCCGAAGCAGGGGTCGCCCAGCACCGCGTCGAAGCGCTGGCCTTCCAGTGGGACCACCTCGAGGCACGTGCCGGGCAGGCGCGCGTGAACGTGCAGCCGCCCTTCGGGCTCGAGGCGTCCTTGCAGGCAGCCGGCACCGGCGCCACGCCCTGGCAGGCGCGCGCCGATGCGGCCGGGGCGCTGGCGGACTTCACGCTGCGAGCCTGGCTGCGCGGACTCTCCGCCAGCGGCCGCGAACTCGCCTCGGGCGACGCCACGGCGCAGGTGCGGCCCTTTGCCGCCTGGCCGCTGGGACAGCTCGAGCTGCACACGAGCGCGCTCGACCTGGCCGCACTCGTGAGCCAGGCCCCGCAGACCCGGCTGTCGGGCCGGGCCACGCTGCGCCCGCGCACCGCGCAGCAGCCGCTGCTGATGTCTCTCGAGTTCGACAACCTGCTGCCCGGGCGGCTCGACGAACGTCGGCTGCCCGTGCGCCGCCTTCAGGCCTCGCTGCAGGCGCCTTCCACCGACATCGAGCAGGTGCAGGCCACCGGCTTCGAGCTCGTGTTCGCGGGGCCGGCGGGCGAGGCCGGGCGCTGGCGCGGCAGCGGCGCGTGGCGCGACGGCACCCTGAGCCTGGACACGCAGCTCGCCGGCCTGCGCCCTCAGGAGCTCGACCGGCGCGCCCCGGCGATGCGGGTGTCCGGGCCACTGCAGCTCGCGGCCAGCGGCGCGGGTCTGGCACGCGCGCCCGGCCGGGGCGCCGGCACGCCGCCTGCCCTGTCCTTTCGCGGCGAACTTCAAGGCGCGCTGGACCTGCGCCCGCAACCGGTGACCCTGGCCTTCGAGGGCCGCGCCTCCGCGCGTGAACTGGTGCTCGAGCGCTTGCGCGCGGCCTCTGGAGCGGCCAGCGCCGACTTCAGCGCCACGCTGCAGGGTGGTGCCGGATCGCGCTGGCAGGCGCGCAGCCAGGGGCGGCTCGACAGCTTCGACCCCTTGCTGTGGTTTCCCGGGGAGGAAGGTTCGGCGTGGCGACGCGGGCCGCACCGCCTGAGCGCGAACTGGAAGCTCGAGCTCGGTGCACCTGCCGACGCCCTGGCGCTGCCCCCGCTGCAGCTGCTGCAGTCCCTCCAGGGCGAGGGCCAGGTCGACCTGCGCGACTCGCTTCTGGCCGGCGTGCCGATGCAGGCGCGGCTGGCCTTCACCCAGGACCTGAGCGCAGGGGCCGAGCCCCGCAGCCGATTCCAGGGGAGCGTGCAGCTCGCGCGAAACGTGCTTTCCGTGAGCGGGGCGGGTGACCCTGCGGGCCGGGGCGAGGCCGACCGGGTGGAGCTCGAGGTGCAGGCGCCAGATCTCGCCGCGCTCGCGCCGCTGGCGGCGCTGCACCCGGCGCTGGCGCGCTGGACGCCACAGGCCGGCAGTGCCCAGGGCCGGCTCTCGGCGCAGGGCCGCTGGCCCGCGCTGCGCACCGAGGGGCGACTGCGAGCCGCCGATCTGCGTGCCGCCGAGCTCGGCCTGGCGCGCGGCACGCTCGACTGGCAGATGGAGGCCGGGCGGGACGCCCCGCTGGCGCTGCAGACCGAGGTGCTGCAGCTGCGCGTGGGCGCGCTGCGGGCGGCCACGCTGCGCGCCGAGGTGCGCGGCTCGCAGCGGGCGCACACGATCGCGCTGGAGACGGCGGCGACGCTGCACCCGCCGCCCGTGCTCGTGCGCACGCTGGGCCTGCAGCCGGGTGCGGGCACGCAGGCCCTGCTGCGCGGCTCGGGCACCTGGGAAGGCGTCGCGGAGGGCGGGGGCAGCTGGCGCGGCTCGCTCGAGCGGCTGTCGGCCGGGGTCTGGGATGGTTCCACCGAGCGCCGCGCCACGCCCGCCGACGCATCGTGGCTCGATGCGCGCGAGCTGCGCGGGGAGATCCGCCTGGACCGCAACTGGGAGCTCGTGTGGCTGCAGGCCCAGGCCGGGCGTGCCACGCTGGCCGGCGGCGTGCCGCTGCGCTGGGACGAGGTGCGCTGGCGCGCACACACCGGGCACCCGGACCTGGAGCTGCGCGCGGAGGTCGCACCGGTGCTCGTGGCCCCCTTCCTGCAGCGCGCGCGCACCGGCTTTCGCTGGAGCGGCGACCTGCGCATGGGGGCGCGGCTGGATGTACGCGCCGGCGAGCGCTTCAGTGCCGACATCGCGCTGTACCGGCAGGAAGGGGACCTGCAGGTGCTCGAGACCGGCAGCACGCCGCAGGCGCTGGGGCTGTCTCAGGCCGAGTTCGCGCTCGTCGCGCGCGACGGCCAGTGGCGCATCACGCCGCTGGTGGCGGGCACGAACCTGGGGCGCATCTCCGGCGTCGTGACGGCGCGCACCGCCGCACAGGATCGCTGGCCGCGCGACGAAGCTCCTCTGGAGGGGGCACTGAACCTGCAGGTGCCGCAGCTGGGCGTGTGGGCGAGCTGGCTGCCGCCGGGATGGCGCATCGGCGGCGAGCTGGCCAGCACCGTGCGCCTGGGCGGTACCCTGGCCACTCCGCAGGTCACCGGCGAGCTGCGCGCCACGGGCGTGGCCGTGCGCAACCTCCTGCAGGGGGTGTCCTTCAGCGACGGGGAGCTGCTCGTGACACTCGAGGGCGAGACCGCGCGCATCCAGCGCCTGAGCCTGCGCGGCGGCGACGGCACGGTCAGCGCCGAGGGCACGGCCACGATCGGCGCCACGCCCACGGCGGAGCTGCGCGTGCGTGCCTCGCGCTTTCGCGTCGTCGGCCGGGTCGACCGGCAGCTCGTGGCCAGCGGAGAGGCGCGCCTGATGCTGCAGCCCGACCGGCTGCGCGCCAACGGACGGCTGGTGGTGGACAGCGGCCTCTTCGACCTGTCGCGGCGCGACGCTCCCGTGCTCGACGAGGACGTGACGGTGCGGCGTGCCGAGGAGGCAGCCGAGACGCTGCCGGTGCCCGTGCCCGCGCCGGCCGTGATGCGCAACGCGCAGGTGGCGCTGGACATCGAGCTCGGGGAGCAGCTGCGCCTGCGCGGCTACGGCATCGACACGGGCCTGCGCGGGCAGCTGCGCGTGAGCACGCCGGGCGGGCGTCTGGCGGTGCAAGGCGCCGTGCGCACCGAGGACGGCACCTACGCCGGCTACGGCCAGAAGCTCGAGATCGAGCGCGGCGTGCTCACGCTCACCGGGCCGCTGGAGTCGGCGCGGCTGGACGTGCTGGCCCTGCGGCCCAAGATCGACACGCGGGTGGGCGTGGCCATCACTGGCCCG
>JBIIED010000306.1:0-3791 GCA_044237995.1 Rubrivivax sp.
CTCACGGCCGTGGCCGTGAAGGCCGATCTCGCCGGGCGCCTGATCGATGCCAACCCAGCACGCGCCAAGGCCGAGATCGAGGAGATCCGCCGCACCGCGCGCGACGCGCTGGCCGATGTGCGTGCCGCCGTCACGGGCATGCGCTCGACGCGGCTGGCGCACGAGTTGGCCGCGGCGCGGCGCGCACTCGAAGGCGCCGGCATCGCACTCAACACCCAGGGCGTAGCGCCGCCGCTGCCGCCGGCGCTGGAGACCGCGCTGGGCTTCGTGCTGCTGGAGGGGGTGACCAACGTCGTGCGCCACGCGCGCGCCGAGTGCTGCGAGATTGCCTTCGAGAGGCAGGCCGACGCGGTGCTGCTGCGCATCCGCGACACGCGGGCTGCTGCCGCGTCCCTGGCCTCGCCGTCCCCCACGCCGATTCC
Source organism: Rubrivivax sp. (assembly GCA_044237995.1). GTDB lineage: Bacteria > Pseudomonadota > Gammaproteobacteria > Burkholderiales > Burkholderiaceae_C > Rubrivivax. The sequence goes on from JBIIED010000306.1 coordinate 423, forward strand.
ACCTCCTGCCGAGGGCCACGGCCTGAGCGGCATGCGCCAGCGCCTGGCCGCCCTGGGCGGCACGCTGAGCCTGGAGCGCACGCCCGCCGGCAGCACGCTGCTGGCGCACCTGCCGCTGGTGCCAGCTGGCACGGGAGCCCCCGCGTGATCCGCGTCGTCGTCGCCGAAGATCAGGGCATGGTGCTGGGCGCGCTGGCCACGCTGCTGGGGCTGGAGCCCGACATCGAGGTGGTGGGCCGCGCCTGCGACGGTCTGGCGGCCTGGGAACTGGTGCAGCGCGAACGACCCCAGGTGCTGCTGACCGACATCGAGATGCCCGGCCTCACGGGTCTGGAACTGGCTGCGCGCATCCAGGCCGATCGGCTACCCGTGCAGGTGCTGATCGTCACCACCTTCGGCCGCCCGGGCTACCTGCGCCGTGCGCTCGAGGCCGGCGTGCGCGGCTACTTGCTGAAGGACCAGCCCAGCGAGGAACTGGCCGCGGCCGTGCGCCGCGTGGCTGCCGGTGGCCGCGTGGTGACGCCCGAGCTGGCCGAGGCCGCCTGGAGCGCCCCCGACCCGCTGAGCGAGCGCGAGCGCGCCGTGCTGCGCCTGGCCGAGGAGGGCCGCAGCAACAAGGATATCGCCGACATACTGGGCCTGTCGCACGGCACCGTGCGCAACTACCTGCACGAGGCTGCCGGCAAGCTCGGCGCCGACAACCGCATCGAGGCTGCCCGCATCGCACGCGCCAACGGCTGGCTGTAGTGTCGGCCCGCATCGCGCGAGGTCGCAGCAGCGGCCTGGCTGGCCCCTCAACTGCCGGTGCTGGCCAGCAGGTCGGCCGGGTCATTGCGCACGTAGGCGGTGTACCGGGGGCGCATGCGCGCTGCGGTACTGGGGGCCTCCCGGTACTCGGGGCTGGCGTGCCAGCGGCCGCAGGAACTGTGCGTCAGTGACGGCCGCCGCCACGGCGGGCAGGCGGCGGATCGGGTGGGGGCATTCGTCGGAGCGAAGGGTCCCCGGGCCCGGAAACCTTCAATCGACAGTCGCGCCGCTTGCCTTCACGAACCGGGCCCACTTGTCGATCTCGGCTTGCGTGAAGGCGCGCGCCTCGCTGGGCGTGTTGCCCACCGGGCGCAGGCCGAGGCTCGCAAAGCGCTCCTGGACGGCCGGCAGTTTCAAGATCTGCGCGACCTGAGCCTGGAGCTTCTCGATGACGGCCGCAGGCGTGCCCTTGGGGGCATACAGGCCGTTCCAGGCGTCGGCCGAGAACCCCGCAAACCCGCTCTCGGCGATGGTCGGGACCTCCGGTGCGGCGGGCGAGCGTGTCAGGCTTGTGACCGCCAGAGGCCGCATCTTGCCGGCCTGGATGTGGGGCACCGAGGAGGGCAGCCCGTCGATCATCAGCTGCACGTTGCCCGCCAGCGTCGCCGTGATGGCCGGGCCGCTGCCCGCATAGGGCACGTGCAGGATGTCCACCCCTGCAAGCTGCTTGAGCATCTCGAAGGTGAGGTGTGCCGCCGTCCCGTTACCCAGCGACGCGTAGCTGAGCTTGCCGGGCTCCTTCTTGGCCAGCGCGATGAGCTCCTGCAAGGTGCGCGCCGGCACAGAGGGATGGGCCACCAGCACATTGGGCAGCGTGCCCACGGTCGTGATGGGGTCGAAATCTCGCAGCGGGTGGTACTTCAGCTTCGGGTTCAGCGAGATGTTGATCGCGTGCGACCCCGTCACGCCCATGATCAGCGTGTACCCGTCCGGTGCTGCGCGCGACACGGCTTCGGCGCCCACCGACCCCCCGGCCCCCGCCCGGTTCTCGATGTTCACGGCCTGCTTCCAGGCCTGAGACAGGTGCTCGCCGATCACCCGCGCCGCAATGTCGGTGGAGCCCCCGGGAGGAAACGGCACGACGAGCCTGATGGGCTGGTTCGGGTACTCGGCCTGGGCCCAGGCCGGCAGGCTCGCTGCGCCGGCGGCGCAAGCGCTGCCCAGGACGAGGGATCGGCGGCTGACAGTTGCCATGTATGCATCACTCCAGTGGTCGAGAGGGTTGGCTGCGGCCGCCGCGGTTCAGGCGGGCGTGACGATGAGTTCGCGGGGCAGCGCAGAAAGGTGCTCCAGCCCCGTGGGCGTGACGAGCACGGTGTCTTCCAGGTGCACGCCACCGACCTCGGGATCGCGATAGAAGACCTCGAAGTTCAGCGCCATGCCGGACTCGACGGTCCAGCCGCGCGTCTTGTGTGCCGGCTCGGCGTATTCGAGCACGTCCAGCCCGATGCCGTGCCACACCATCGTGGTCAGCATCGGCTCGAGCCCGTGGCCCGTGATGACGGCCTCCGCCGCGGCCCGGCAGTCCAGCGTCTGAACCCCCGGGCGCAGTCGGGCTTCGGCCGCCGCCAGGGCGTCGCGCACCACGTCGTGAAGGTGCTGCAGCCGCGCCGAAGGCTCTCCCAGCACCCCCGTGCGCGCGATGTCCATGTGGTAGAGCTTCCAGGTGCCGATGGCGTCGTAGACGACCACATCGCCCGCGCCCAGGTGCCGGCTCTCGGCCCATTCGTTGTCCAGGACGAAGCCGCCATCCGGGCCTGCCCCGAACATCATCCCCCGCTCCCCGAGGAAGCGTCCGCCCTGTCCGACCACGCTCGAGCGGTAGGCGTCCACCATCTGCATGACCGTGCCGCCCGCATGCACCGCGCGACCGGCATCCAGCAAGGCGCTGTCGTTGATGCGCGCCCCACGCCGCAGCAGCTCGACCTCCGGCGCCGTCTTCACCATGCGGATCTCGCGGAAGACGTGCAGCGCGTCCACCACCTCGATGCGCCCCCCGAGCCGCTCGGCCACCTGTGCCCCCAGGCGCAGGTCGTCGAAGCCCACGCGCCACGTGCCGCGTGCGCCGAGGTGGGTCTCGAACCAGCCGCACAGGGCTCCCAGCAGATCCTCGGCCGAGGAGTCGCGCGTGGCGGCATACAGCTCGCGCAGCGGGTGGCGCAACTGCGTGTCGATCCCGACGCCGTCGGAGATCATGCGAAGCAGGTAGGAGGCGCTGGACCGGGTCTTCGCGCTGAAGAGCCGCAGGTCCGGCATCCAGGTGGGTCGGGTCACCAGGTAGGCCAGGTCGTAGTCCGACACGCACAGGGCTGGTGGTACGTCCTCCCGCGCGGGCAGCACGGCAGCCCCGAGGATGTCGTGGAACTGCCCCAGGACCGAGTCGGGCATGTGCCCGGACAGGTAGTAGAGGTTCTTGTAGCCACTGCCCACCACCGCGTCGAGCCGGTGCCGGGCCATCACGGCGCGAGCCCGCTCACGGTTGACCAGGGGCGTGGCGGCGGCCTGTGACCGCACCTTCTCTTCGACGACTTCAGTCATGTGCACCTAAGGTTGCTGACGAAC
>JBIIED010000307.1:0-3787 GCA_044237995.1 Rubrivivax sp.
CAGCGCCTCGTCCAGCGAGGCCGCCAGCGCCTGCGCCGCCTCGGGCCGACGGCCCCACACGCACACGCGCTGCAGGCCCGGGCGCAGCGCCACGTGCGCACGCGCCATCCAGCCGGCCAGCCGGCCCGTTCCCACGATGAGCAGCGTGCGCGAATCGGCCCGGGCGAGCAGCCGCGCCGCCAGGGCAGAGGTGGCTGCGGTGCGGCGAAGCGTCAGGGCCTCTCCGTCCATCAGCGCGCGTACGTCGCCCGTGCGCCGATCGAGCACCACGACGCTGGCCTGCACCGTATGCGGCGCCCCCGGGATCACGGTGACGAGCTTGGTGGCGATCAGCTCGTCATCCCAGGCTGGCATCAGCAGCAGCGTGTCGCTCGCCGATAGCGCGTGGGCGTGCCGCAGCGGCACCTGTGCCCCCTCGCGGAAGGCCCGCTCGAGCGCGGTGGCCAGGCGCTCCCAGGGCAGTGCGGCGTGCACCTCGTCAAGGCCATAGACTCGTGCCATGGGGCGCAGTGTAGTGATCGTCGGAGCCGGGGTGATGGGTGCGGCCACCGCCTGCTTCCTGGCACGTGACCACGGCGCGGCCGTCACGCTCGTCGAACGCGATCCCTCCTTCGCGCGCGCCTCGAGCAGCCTGTCGGCCAGCTCGATCCGCCAGCAGTTCAGCACCGCCGTGAACATCGAGCTGTCGCGCTGGAGCCTGGCGTTCCTGCGCCGCGTGGGCCAGGAGCTCGCGGTGGGCGAGGACCATCCGGCCATCGGCCTGGTCGAGCCCGGCTACCTCTACCTCGCGCGCGCCGACACGCAGGCACAGATGCGCACGGCGCACGCGCTTCAGCGCGCCGCCGGTGCCGATGTGGTGCTATTCGAGCCCGAAGCGCTGCGCACGCGCTTTCCGTGGCTGGCCACGGCCGACCTGGCGCTGGGCTCCTGGGGCGCCAGCGGGGAAGGCTGGTTCGACGGCCCGGCGCTGCACCGGGCCTTCCTGCGCAAGGCGCGCGCCCACGGCGCACGGATCGTGCACGGCGAGGTCGCGGCGCTCGTGCCAGGTGGGCAGGGCGTGGCGGGCGTGCGGCTGGCCGGGGGCGAAGTCCTGAGTGCCGATGCGACGGTGCTGTGCGCCGGCGGGTGGTCGGCGCAGATGGCTGCCACGCTCGGCCTGGCCTGGCCGGTGCGCCCGCGCAAGCGCGACGTGTTCGTGCTCGACAGCCCGGCCGAACTGCCCGGCTGCCCGCTGATCATCGACCCCAGCGGCGTGTGGTGCCGCCCGGAAGGCCGGGGCTTCCTGGCCGGCGCCCCGCCGCGCACGGCCGAAGCCGGCGGGCCGGGCGACCCGGACGAACCGGACCTGCAGGCCATCGACCACGCCCTCTTCGACGACGTGATCTGGCCCGTGCTCGCCGCGCGCATCCCGGCCTTCGAAGCGCTGCGCGTGCGCTCGGCCTGGGCCGGCTACTACGAGATGAACGACTTCGACCACAACGGCCTGGCCGGTGCCGTGCCGGGCTGGCCAGGCCTGTGGACGGCCTGCGGCTTTTCCGGGCACGGCATGCAGCAGGCGCCGGCGGTGGGGGCTGCGCTGGCAGCCGCGGTGGCGGGCGCGGCGAGCCCGGGCCCGTCGATCGAGCCGCTGTCGCCGTTGCGGCTGCTGAGCGGCGAGCCGCTCGTCGAGCTCAACGTGATCTGAGCGAGCCATACTTCGCCCATGCTGATCGAGACCCTCGGTGCGGCACGCGACCTGGGCCGCCTGCACGAGATCGTTGCCGTCTTCGTGCGCCACGGCCTGGGCGATCTGGTGCGCCGCCTGGGTCTGGCCGACGCGCTCGAGCGCGCCGGGCAGGCGCTGAACCGCGAGCACGCCGCCGATCTCGCCCGTCTGGAGCCGCCGGTGCAGTTGCGCCTGGCCCTGGAGGAGCTGGGGCCGGCCTTCGTCAAGCTCGGGCAGGTGCTGGCCGGCCGGGCCGACCTGCTCGGGCCCGCCTGGATCGCCGAGCTGCAGCGGCTGCACAGCCGCGTGCCGGCCGTGCCCTTCGAGGCGCTGCGGCCGCAGCTGCGCGAGGATCTCGGCGACGAGCCCGAGGCCGTGTTCGCCACCTTCGATCCCGAGCCGCTGGCCGGTGCCTCGATCGCGCAGGTGCACCGCGCCACGCTGAAGGACGGCACGGAGGTCGTCGTCAAGGTGCGCCGCCCTGGCATCCAGGACGTGGTGGAGGCCGACCTGCGGCTGCTCGAACGCCTGGCGGTGATGGCAGAAGACGAGCTGCCCCAGCTGCGCCCCTATCGCCCGCGCCAGCTCGTGCGCGAGTTCGCGCGCTCGCTGCGCCGCGAGCTCGATCTGGCCGCCGAGTGCCGCTCGGCCGAGCGCGTGGCGGCCAACCTCTCGGCACTGGGCTTCGTCATGATCCCGCGCGTGCACTGGGCCCACACGGGGCCGCGCGTGAACGTGCAGGACCGCGTGCAGGGCATCTCCGGCGAGGATCTTGCGCAGGTGGACGCCAGCGGCATGGACCGCCAGCTGCTGGCCCGGCGCGGCGCGCAGGCGGTGCTCAAGATGATCGTGGAGGACGGCTTCTTCCACGCCGACCCGCACCCGGGCAACGTCTTCTACCTGCCGGGCAACCGCCTGGCCTTCATCGACTTCGGCATGGTCGGGCGCCTCACGCAGCGCCGGCGCGACGAGCTGCTGCGGCTGCTGCTGGGCCTCGTGCAGCACGAGCCTCAGGCAGTGGCCGACGTGCTGCTGGACTGGACGGGCAACGACCACGGCGCCAACCTCACGCAGCTCGAGAGCGAGATCGAGACCTTCGTCGACCAGTACCACGGCACCCCGCTGGCCCAGTTGAGCCTGGCGGGCATGCTTGCCGACGTGACGACGATCCTGCGCGAGCACCGCCTGGCGCTGCCGGCGGACCTGGCCCTGCTCATCAAGGCCTTCGTGTCGCTCGAGAGCATGGGCCGGGGCCTGGACCCTGGCTTTCACATGGCCACCGAGGCGCTGCCGCTGCTGCGCGGCGTGGTGCGCGCGCGCTGGCAGCCGCGCGCGATCGGCCAGCGCGCCTGGAAGGCGATCGGCCGCGGCCTGGCGCTGGCCGAGCAACTGCCGCATGACCTGTCTTCGCTGCTGCGCCGCGCGCGCCGCGGCCGGCTGCAGGTGGGCCTGGAGCTCACGCATCTTCGTCGCGTGGGCGACCAGCTCGACCGCGCCGCGAGCCGCCTGTCGCTGGCGCTCGTGATCGCCGCGCTCATCATCGGCTCCTCCATCGTGATGACCGTCAGCGGCGGGCCGACGCTGCTGGGCCTGCCGGCCTTCGGGCTGTTGGGCTTCCTGGGCGCGGTGGTGGGCGGCCTGTGGCTGCTGCGCTCGGTCTGGCGCAGCCACCATCGACGGGACGAAGAGGACTGATGCCCGGCCTCGTGCTGCAGCCGCTGCGCCTCACCGACCCGCTGCGCTGGATCCACCGCGGCATGCGCGACCTCGCGCGCGCGCCGGGCATCGGCCTGTTCTATGGCCTCGTGTTCATGGTGATGGGCTGGGCGCTGCTGAAGGTCTACGAGCACGCCCCGGCCTACACGCTGGCCCTGTGCGCGGGCTTCCTGCTTGTCGGGCCCTTCCTGTGCCTGGGCCTGTACCGCGTCAGCCAGCGCCTGGAGCGTGGCGAGCAGCCCGACTTCGGCGACAGCCTGCTGGCCTGGGACACGCGCACGGGGCAGCTCGCCATCTTCGGCTTCGTGCTGCTGGTGCTGGAGATGCTGTGGGGGCGCGCCACGCTCGTGGTGTTCGCCGTCAGCT
>JBIIED010000308.1:0-3770 GCA_044237995.1 Rubrivivax sp.
CCCAGGGCTGCCACGAGCCCGAGCACACCGTCGCTCCACGTCGCGTGGGCCGCCAGCGGCATGCTGCAGCTGCCTCCCAGGGCGCGCGAGACGGCCCGCTCGGCGTGCGTGGCCAGCCACGTGGGCGCATCGATGGTCTGCGCGAGCGTGGCGCGAAGCGCGGCGGCGTCCTCGCGCACCTCGATGCCCAGGGCGCCCTGCCCGGCTGCCGGGATCATCGTCTCGGGGTCGAAGACGGCGCGGATGCGCGCGCCCAGGCCAAGGCGCTTGAGGCCCGCGGCCGCGAGCACGATCGCGTCGTAGCCGCCCTCGTCGAGCTTGCGCAGCCGCGTGTCGAGGTTGCCGCGCAGCGGCTCGATGCGCAGGTCCGGCCGGCGCGCCAGAAGCTGCACCACTCGGCGCAGGCTCGAGGTGCCCACGCATGCGCCCTCGGGCAGCGCGTCCAGGCTCGCGTGGTGGTTGGAGACAAAGGCGTCGCGCGGGTCCTCGCGCTCGAGCACGGCAGCCAGCACGAAGCCGGCGGGCAGCTCCATCGGCACGTCCTTGAGCGAGTGCACCGCCAGGTGCGCCCGGCCCTCCTCCAGCGCCGTCTCCAGCTCCTTGACAAACAGGCCCTTGCCGCCGACCTTGCTCAGCGCGCGGTCCAGGATCTGATCGCCCTTGGTGGTCATGCCGAGCAGCTCCACCGCCAGGCCGAAGCGCGATTGCAGCAGGTCGCGCACGTGCTCGGCCTGCCAAAGTGCCAGGCGGCTCTCGCGCGTGGCGATCACGGTGGGTGTGGTCATGCGGTGTCCCCTCTTTGCCGTCCCGGCCGCTGCGGCCTTCCTGAACTTCTGCGTCAGCCGGGCTTTCCGGTGCTTCCGGGCCTGCCAGCGCGGCTGGGCCCGCCCGGCCGGAGCGCCCGTGCTGCCCTCGCAGCCCTGGGGCCCATTATCGCGGCGCGCGCGGGCGCGCCTGCCAACGGGCCAGGCCCGCGGCCAGGGCCAGGCCCAGCACGCAGCACGCGCCCGTGGCCAGCCACGTGCGCTGCCAGCCGCCCGCGGCGCTGGCCACCCAGGCCACGGCCGGCGGGCCCAGCACCTGGCCGGCTGCCGACCACTGCTGCATCCACCCGATCGTGCTCGAGACGGCACGCTCGTGCGGCGCCACCTGCACGGCCAGCGCGAAGAGCGTGCCGGGGATCAGCCCGCCGACGGCCGAGAAGAGCCCCAGCGCGAAGAGCCGCCCGGCCGACCCGGGATCGAGCAGCGGGGCAAAGCCGAGCACGGCGCCGGCTGCCATCGTCGTGAAGCCGGTGGCCAGCAGCACGGGCGCAGACACTCCTCGCTGCAGCAGATGGCCCGACGCGGCGTTGCCCACGATGTTGGCGGCTGCCACGCCGGCGGCCACGAAGCCGCCGAGCAGCGGGCCGGTGCCGGTCTGCGCCACGATCGTGGGCAGGAACCCCACCACCGCCAGCCACTGTGACGAGTACACGGCAAAGGTGAGCGCGACGAACCACGGCCCGGGCGCGCGCAGCGTGAGGGCCACGCGCCGGCCGAGGGTGCGCAGCTCCGCGTCGGCCTGGCCCGGCCCCGAAGCGGCAGGCTCGCGCTGGGCCGCAGCAGGCGCAGCCTGCGCCGGCACCGTGCACCGCAGCGTCAGCGCCATCGCCACCGACACGCCGGCCAGCGCCACCCACCAGGCACGCCAGCCGGCCAGCTCGATCACGGGCGGCCCCGCCAGCAGCGCCAGCGCGACAGCCACGGGCATGAATGCGCCCCAGGTGCCGAGCATGCCGCGCAGCCGCTCGGGCGGCGTGAGCGCGCGCAGCAGCCCCGGCGCTGGCAGCACCACCATCAGGAAGCCCAGACCCTCGACCGCGCGCAGCGCGAGCATCGGGCCGGCACCCGAGACGAGCGCGCCGCCCGCGCTGGCGGCGCCCTGCAGCAGCAGCCCGAACATCAGGCTGCGCCGCGCGCCCAGGCCGTCGCACCAGGCGCCAACCAGGAGCCCGAGCGTCATGCCCGCGCCCTGCACGAGCCCAAGCAGAAAGCCGGCCTCGACCAGCGTGAGGCCGAGGTCGCGCTGCAGCACGGCGATGGCCGGCGCGAGCTTGCCCAAGTGCAGGGCGGCACACACCCCCGCGGCAATCACGATCCAGGCCGCACCCGCGGCAGCCGGCTGTCGTCCCCCTGCGCCTGCGGGGCCGGACCCGCTCAGGTGGACGGAAACTGGTGGCATGGGCCCGAGCGGCTCGCTCACCCGACGAGCCGCACCGATGCCGGCAAGCCCAGGTAGACGAGCGCACCTGCAACCGCGCTCAGGCCCAGTACCTCGATCACGCCGCGCCGGCGCACGATCAGCGCCCACAGCGCCACGAGCCCGATGAGCGCCGCGGCGATGTCGAAGCCGCCCGGCCAGCCCAGCGGCCACAGCACGTGCACCCCCAGGAACAGAGCCAGGTTCAGGATCACGCCGCACACGGTGGCCGTGATCGCGGTCAGCGGCCCCGTGAAGGCCATTCGCCCCCGCGTGGATTCGACCAGCGGCCCGCCGGCCAGGATGAAGACGAAGGACGGCAGGAACGTGAACCAGGTAGCCACGAGCGCGCACAGCGCCCCCGCCGCGTAGGGCGCAAGCGGCCCGAGAGCGGCCGCGTGGGCCGCCATCGCGGGGCTCTGCCACCCGCCCACGAAGGCAACGAAGGCCACCACCATGATGAGCGGCCCGGGCGTGGACTCGCCCAGCGCCAGCCCGTCCATCATCTGCCCGGCGTTGACCCAGCCGTGCTGCACCACCGCGCCCTGGTAGACGAAGGGCAGCACCGCATAGGCCCCGCCGAAGGTCAGGAGTGCGGCCTGGGTGAAGAAGGCACCCATCTGCGTGGCCACCGCCTGGGTGCCGAACACGAGGGCAAGCGCAGCCATCGGCAGGCCCCACAGCAGCAGGCCGACCGCGACCACACCGGCGATGCCCCAGGGGCGCAGCCGCGCGTGCTCGGGCGCTGGCGTGTCGTCATCGATGAGCGCCGGCAGCCGCGCGGGCGCCTGCGCGCCACCCGCCACACGAGGCGCCTGCGGCGGGCCGCCGAAATGACGCGGCGCCACCCGCGCACCGATTGCGCCGACCAGCGCTGCGACGAGCACCACCAGCGGAAATGGCGCCTGGAACACCGCCACGGCAACGAAGCCAGCCCCCGCCAGCGCCCACAGCGCGCCAGAGCGCAGCGTGCGCGTGGCCAGCCGGTGCGCGGCTTGCACCACCAGGGCGACGACGGCCGGCTTGATGCCGTAGAAGAGCGCGGCAACCAGCGGCACCTCGCCCCAGGCCACGTAGGCAGCCGCCAGCGCCACGAGCAGCACCAGCGAGGGCAGCACGAACAGCACGCCCGCGATGACGCCCCCGAGCGTGCGGTGCAGCAGCCAGCCGAGGTAGGTGGCCAGCTGCTGCGCCTCCGGCCCGGGCAGCAGCATGCAGTAGTTCAGCGCATGCAGGAAGCGGCCCTCGCTGATCCAGCGCCGGCGCTCCACCAGCTCCTCGTGCATCAGCGCGATCTGCCCGGCCGGGCCGCCGAAGCTGATGCAGCCGAGCCGAAACCAGTAGCGCAGCGCCTCGCCCATCCCGGGGGCACGCGGCGCAAGCGGCTCGCCGTGTTCGTCGAAGGGGCCGGCCAGACGCGGGTCGAAGCCGGTGGCACGCTGCAGGCTCGAGGCGCTGCCGCTAGGCTCCACGCTGGTGGGCCACAGGCTGGGTGCGCGGGAGGCTGCGTCCGCGGCGGCCCCGTCCGG
>JBIIED010000309.1:0-3731 GCA_044237995.1 Rubrivivax sp.
CCCGAAGACGGATCCGAACGCCGCGCGCTGGCCGAGCGCTACGACGCGGCGCTGGCCCGGCTGCAGACTGACGCAGCCCTGTCGCGCGGCGACCGGCTGAGCGCGCTGATCGGCCGCATCCAGCTCGCCCGCCTGGGCCAGCCGAGCGACGCGCTGCAGCCCAACCTGCCACCGGCGCTGGTGCGCGAGGCCCGCGACACGGTGCAGCGCTTCGACCGGGAGATCACGGACGGGTACGAGCGCCAGGCCGTGATCACCGCGGGCGCCTACGCCCTGGCTCGCGCCGGGCTGTGGGCCGACAGCGACGCCCTGCTGCAGGCCAACCTCGCGCGCAGCCACTCGCCCTACTACCTGATGAGCCAGCTCGCCGGCAACCTGCGCCGCCAGGGCCGCACCGAAGACGCGCTGCGCTGGTACCAGGCGTCCTTCGACAAGGCCGTTGGGCCGGCGACCCGGCTGCAGTGGGGGGCTGGCTACCTCAGCGCGCTCGTCGACCTGGCGCCCCAGGACGCCGCACGCATCGAGAAGGCCGCTGCCCAGCTCTTCACCGAAGCGGCGGTCGACAAGGGTGCCTTCTATGAGCGCAGTGCGCGCTCACTCGCGCGCGTGGGCTCTAAGCTCAACGAGTGGAACAAGACCGGCAGCCAGGCGGCGGTGCTGCAGCGGCTGCGGCGCCAGCTCGACGGCGTGTGTGCGGCGGTGGACACCGCCGACGGCCAGCGCGCCGCCTGCGAGGCCGTGCTCAAGCCGCGCGGCTGAGCGCGCGGTCTGGGCGGGGGCACTGGGCGCCCCGGGCGGTGGTGCCGTTCGGTGGTGCCCTTCGGTGGTGCCATTCATTCATGCGCGGCACACCGTCGATCGTGCCGCCGAAGGGGCCGTTCATCCGACGGCCCGGCCGCGTGGAGGCTGCGCACGCACACAATGCGCCCATGCGCTCGCTCAAGATTCGCCTGACCCGGACCCTGCCTGCCGCGCTGGCTGCCGCGGCGGGCATCGGGGTGCTGCCATCGGCTCACGCTTCGGCTCAGGCTGCCGCCCCCACAGCCTCTTCCGCCCCCTCAGCCTCGGGTGCGGCCGCGGGGAATCTGCTTCTCAAGACGTGCCGGCTGCGCGGGGTCGAGTACCCCGCGCTGTGCGGCTCGGTGCGCCGGCCGCTGGACCCCGCCGCCCCGCAAGGCACGCAGATCGACGTGCACTTCGCGGTGCTGCCGGCGCTGGCGCGCCACAAGCGGCCCGACCCGGTCTTCTTCCTCGCCGGCGGCCCGGGCCAGAGCGCCATCGCGCTGGCTGGCATGCTGGCGGGGCAGTACACGCGGCTGGGCGCCCGGCGAGACCTGGTCTTCGTCGACCAGCGCGGCACCGGGCGCAGCGCCCCGCTGCAGTGCCCTCAACCGGACCTGAACAAGCCGCTGGCCGAACTCGTGGACGCTCAGGCAGCGCGCGCCCGCCTGGCCGCCTGCCGCCAGGCGCTCACCGAGTTGCCCCACGGCGACCTGCGCCACTACACCACCACGCTGGCCATGCAGGATCTCGACGCCGTGCGGCGCGCCCTCGGGGCCGAGCGCGTGAACCTGGTGGGTGCCTCCTACGGCACGCGCGCCGGGCTCGAGTACATGCGACAGTTTCCGCAGGCCGTGCGGCGTGCCGTGCTCGACGGCGTGGCCCCGCCCGACATGGCGCTGCCGCTGGCCTTCGGTGCAGACACGCAGTCGGCTTTCGAGGCCATGCTCGGGGCCTGCGAGGCCGATGCCGCCTGCAAGGCGCGCCACCCGACGCTGCGCGCCGACTGGCAGGCGTGGCTGGCGAGCCTGCCGCGTCGCGTGTCGGCCGCGCATCCCGTGACGGGCGTGGAAGAGCCCATCGTCCTCACGCGCGAGATGGCGCTCATGCTCGCGCGACCAGCCCTGTATGTGCCGGCGTTGGCCGCGGGCCTGCCGCATGCGATGGCCCAGGCCACGCAGGGGCGCCTGGCCCCGCTCGTCGGCTTGGGCGGGTCGCTCGGCGGCGGCCGGCGCGAAATGCGCCTGGCCGAGGGGCAGCACTTCTCGGTCATCTGCGCCGAGGACGAGCCGCGCATCACGGCGCAGGCCGCGGCCGAGGCCCTGCGTGCCACGGCCTTTGCCGAGCCCAACCTCCTGACCTATCGTGAGGTGTGCCGCGACTGGCCGCGCGGCAGCGTGCCGCCCGAGTTCTACGCCGTGGGCCCTGCCCCCGCGCCGACGCTGCTGCTGTCCGGCGGCGCCGACCCCGCCACCCCGACGCGTCACGGCGAGCGGGTGGCCCGCGCGCTGGGCGCGCAGGCGCGTCACGTCGTGGTCGAGCAGGCCGGCCACGGCGTGCTCACCATCGGCTGCCTGCGCGATGCGGCGGTGCGCTTCATCCAGGCCGAGGACGACACCGCGGCGCTGGCGGTGACCACCGATTGCGCCAAGGCGGTGCCCCGGCCGCCCGCGTGGCATCCGCCCGGGTCGATCGCCACGGGGAGCACGCGATGATCGTCGTCCAGGAACTGTCCAAGGCCTTCACGCAGGGCCGGGGCCGGAGCGCGCGCCGCGTCCAGGCGGTCGACCGCGTGAGCTTCACCGCCGCCGACGGCCGCATCACCGGGCTGCTCGGCCCCAACGGTGCGGGCAAGACGACCACGCTTCGCATCGCCTCGGCACTGATTGCGCCCGATGCCGGCTCGGTGCAGGTCGACGGCATCGAGGTGGCCGCCCAGCCCGCGGCTGCGCTCGCGCGCATGGGCGTGCTCAGCGACGCCAAGGGCCTGAGCACGCGGCTGACCGCGCGCGAGAACATCGTCTACTACGGGTGCCTGCACGGCATGACGCGCCAGGCGGCGAACGCCCGCGCCGAGGTGCTGGCACAGGTGCTGGAGATGGGCGAGCTGCTCGAGCGCCGCACCGAGGGCTTCAGCCAGGGCGAACGCATGAAGACGGCGCTGGCCCGCGCGCTCGTCCACGACCCGCCCAACATCGTGCTCGACGAGCCCACCAATGGCCTGGACGTGCTGGCCACGCGCGCACTGCGTGAGGCGCTGCGCCGGCTGCGCGACGAGCACGGCAAGTGCATCGTCTTCTCCACCCACATCATGCAGGAGGTGCAGCGCCTGTGCGACGAGGTGGTGGTGGTGGCCGGTGGCCGCACCGTGGCCCAGGGCAGCGTGGAGTCGCTGTGTGCGCAGACGGGCCACGACGACTTCGAGGATGCCTTCGTGGCGCTCGCCTTCCCCGGCGCCACCCTCCCCCCTGTCCGGCTCGAGGAGGCCGCCTGATGCACGCCGCCTGGATCGCCTTCGTCAAGGAACTCGTGGACGCGCTGCGCGACCGGCGCACGCTGCTGATGGTGCTGCTGAGCTCGGTGGCGCTGGGCCCGCTCACGCTCGTGCTGATGTCGGTGCTGGTCGCCGACATCGAAAAGGGTGCCGAGTCGCGCCAGATCGTTGTCGTCGGGCTCGAGCATGCGCCGACGCTGCGCAACTACCTGGAGCGCCAGACCCAGCGCTTCGAACCCGCGCCGGCCGACTACGAGCGCCAGCTGCGCGAGAGCAAGCTCGACAAGGCCGTGCTCGTCGTGGCGGCCGACTTCGAGCAGCGCCTGGCCAGCGGCGAGCCGCCCGAGCTCGAGGTGATCTCGCACGGCAGCAACAACCGTGCGCAGGCCAGCGCGCGCCGCGTCATGGGTTTGCTTCGAGGCTTTGCCGACGAGCAGCGCCAGCTGCGCCTGGCCTC
>JBIIED010000310.1:0-3708 GCA_044237995.1 Rubrivivax sp.
CGGCCGTGCTGCCCGCAGCCAGCGGCACGACGAGCTTGATGGGGCGGTTCGGGTAGTCCTGGGCAAGGGTGGCAGCCGGCAGCAGCAGGCCAGCCAGTGCGCACAGCCACGCCAGCGGCGCGCGGCGGGGTCTCGGGTGGGGGCTCGTCGGTGTCATGGTCGGGTACTCCTTCGACGTTGTGGGGCAGGAAGGGATGCGGGTGGTGCGTGCTGGAAGTGTGGCGTGGCCGCGGGGGCCCGTCGCGCTCAATCGAGCGAGAGCTTCTGCTGCGCCACCACGCGCCGGTAGACCGCGTACTCGGCGCGGATCTGCTCGGCGAACTCGGCTGGCGTGTTGCCCACCACGATGGCGCCGGTGGCCTCGATGCGTGCGCGCACGGCGGGCTCGGCCAGGGCGCTACGCACGGCCGAGGCGAGCTTGCCGGTGATGTCCGCGGGCATCCCCTTGGGGCCCAGGAGGCCGTAGAAGGCCATCCGGTTGACCTGCTCCAGGCCGAGCTCCCGGAAGGTGGGCACGCCCGGCAGCTCGGCCAGGCGGCGCGAGGAGGCCACCGCGATGGGCACGAGCTTGCCGTCCTTCACGAAGGGCAGGATCGAGGGCGTGGGGTCGAACATGATCTGCGTGACGCCCGCCACCGTGTCGGTGAGCGCGGGGCCCGAGCCCCGGTAGGGGATGTGTGCGACGAAGACCCCTGTCAGGCTCTTGAAGAGCTCCATCTGCAGGTGCGACACGCCGCCGGCGCCGGCCGTGGCGTAGTTGTAGCGGCCCGGGTGGCGGCGCAGCTCGGCCAGGTAGGCGGCGTAGTCGCGCGCGGGCAGGCCCGGGTGGACGGCCATGAGCATCGGCGTGGCGGCGATGTTGATGACCGGGGTGAAGTCCTCCACCGGGTCGTAGGGGTTCTTCGGGTTGATGGCCGGGTTGGCCGCCACGGTCGAGACGGTGGCCAGGCTCAGTGTGTAGCCATCCGGCCGCGACTTGACCACCTCCAGGGCCCCGACGGCGCCTCCGCCGCCGGCCTTGTTCTCCACCACCACGGGCTGGCCCAGCAGCGGAGTCAGCCGCTCGGCGATGATGCGCGCGACGAGGTCGCTCGCGCCGCCGGGCGCAAAGGGCACGACCAGGCGCACGGGGCGGTTCGGGTAGTCCTGGGCCAGGGCGGGCAGGCCCGCGCCGGCCAGCAGCGCAGCCAGGGCGGGCGCAACCGCTCGGGCCGCCAGGGTCGCCAGGGCCCTTCTGGTGAGCATCGTCTTGCGGTTCATCGTGAACAGTCGCTCCGGTTGAGGCGCACGCGGTGTGGCGGGTGCGCACTGGGTGATGGCAGCAGCGGCTTCACGGCGCGTGCTGGGGATTGGCGAGCGCGCCGGGCGGCTGCGCGCCGATGTGGTCGATCGCTGCGGTGAGCACGAGGCCGTGGCCTGTCTGCATCTCGAGCGCGGCGTGGCCGGGCGCGGCTGCAGGCAGCAATACGATCGTGCCCTGCGCCAGCTCGGTGGAGGTGGCGCCCGTGCGCACGCGCGCCTGGCCCTGCAGGCAGCACACCGCCAGCAAGGTGGCCGCCGACGGCAGTGCCGTCGCGGTGGTGTGTGCCGCCACGGCACCCGTGGCACGCCCGCGCCGCAGCATCAGGTTGAAGGCCTGGATCGGTGCGCCCACGAGCAGAGCCTGCAGCGCCTGCTCGCCATCGAGGTGCAGCGTCGACAGCGGCGCGACGGCGCGCAAGGCGCTGCGCGGCGCCCCGGGAGGTGCGAGCGAGAGGCCCGCACCGAGCACGAGCGTGTGCCGATCGATGCCGGGAAAGCGCGAGAAGGCGAACTCGCCGGGCTCGATGTCTGCCAGCGTGAGCCGCCAGTCGAAGTCGTCGATGCCTGCCCCAGCTGGCCCCACCGCGATCTCCCGCGTGAGGCCGCCGCCGTTCTTCCAGGGGCTCAGGGGCAGGGAGTCGATGGCGACGATCATCTGCGCCCACTGTCCGCGCCCGGGCCTGAGGCTGTCAACGGGGCTTACGTGGGGCCCGCCCTGCCGACCACGCGGCGCTCCAGGAGCTTGCCGAACTCGCCCGTGCCGATGCCCAGGAGCTCGCCGAGCACCTGCTCGGTGTGCTCGCCCAGCCGCGGGGCAGGCCCGGGCGGGAGGCTGCCGGCGCGGGCGAACTCCAGCGGGATGCCCGGCGCGAGCATGGGCCCCACCCCCGGCTGGTCGATGGTCGCGAACATCGGGTTGGCGGGGGAGCACTCGGGGTCGCTCGCGACGAGTTCGGCCACGCTCTGGTAGCGCGACCAGCACACACCGTGGCGGTCGAAGGCCTGCGCCACCTGTTCGAAGGGGCGCTGGCCGATCCACGAGCCCACCACCTGCGCGATCTCGCGCCGCGCGCGAAAGCGCTCCCCCTCGCGCGAGAGGTCGAGCGACAGCCTTTCACCCAAGGCCTGCATCTGCGCGACGCTATCGGTGGCCTCGCACAAGGCTCGCCACTGCTTGCCGGTCAGGCCCACCACCATCACGCGCGCACCGTCGGCACAGGCAAAGTCGCGCCCGAAGGCTCCGAACAGTTCGTTGCCGTGGCGCTGGCGCGGCTGGCCGCGCTGAGCCTCGGCCAGCAAGCCCAGGTGCGCCATCACGGCCAGGCCGACGTCCTGCAGCGCGAGCTTGACATGCTGGCCCTGGCCCGTTCGGCGGCGGTGGCGCTCGGCGCCGAGCAGACCCACGGCTACCATCTGTCCTGTGATCAGGTCCCAGGCGGGCAGCACGTGGTTGACGGGCTCCTCGCCGTCCGCCGGGCCGGTGAAGAAGGGCACGCCCAGGCGTGCGTTGACGGTGTAGTCCACGGCCGAGCCGCCGTGGCGGTCGCCTTGCAGCGTGAGCTGGATGAGGTCGGGCCGGCGCGCGCGCAGCGCCTCGTGGTCGAGCCAGCCGCGGGGCGGAAGATTGGTCAGGAAGATGCCTGCGTCCTCACCCGGTGCGGTCACCAGGGCCATCGCGATCTCGCGGCCTTCGGGGCAGGAGAGGTCCAGTGCCACGGAGCGCTTGCAGCGGTTCAGGCCGCACCAGAAGAGGCTCGTGTCGTCCTCGGTCACGGGCCAGCGGCGGTAGTCCAGGCCACCGCGCAGGTCGTCGATGCGGATGACCTGCGCGCCCATCTGGGCCAGGGTCATGCCGCCCAGCGGCGCGGCCACGAAGGCCGAGGCCTCCACCACGCGCATCCCCTCCAGAACGCCCACGCTCATCTCACGCTCCCGCAGGCACGGCCGCGGGAGCGCCCGTACGGTTCGACTCGGCGCTGCCCGACAGCGCCCGCTCCAGGAGGCTGCGCGCCACGACCTTCAGTGCAAGGGTCTCTTCCGCACCCTCGAAGATGGAGAGCACCCGCGCATCGACGAAGTGCCGGCTCACGGCCGTCTCCTCGGCATAGCCCATGCCGCCATGCAGCTGCAGCGCCTCGCGCGCGACGGTCTCGGCCGAGCGGCAGGCCAGCAGCTTCACGAGGCTGGCCTCCATGCGGCCGTCTCCCGCATCCACGACACGGGCCAGCGAGTAGGTCAGCGTGCGGCAGGCGGCCAGGCGCGCGGCCATGCGCGCGAGCTTGGCCTGCGTGAGCGCAAAGCCCGCCAGCGCCCGCTCGAAGACCTGACGCTCGTTGGCGTAGCCGATGGCCGCGCGCAGCGCCGCGCGCATCACGCCGCAGGCGCGGGCGGATGTCTGCATGCGCC
>JBIIED010000311.1:0-3704 GCA_044237995.1 Rubrivivax sp.
GAGCTTGCTGCGGCCGATGATCGGCACGTTGCTCGGCGTGGCCGGCCGCAGGCCGGTCCAGAACTGGGCCTGCGTGGCGTCGCCGGCACCGGGGAAGAGCTCCTCCACGCGGCGCACAATGGCCTCGCAGCGCACGCGGTTGAGATCGCGGTCGTAGCCGTTGAGCTCGGCCGTGCCGGCGATGCGCAGCCGGTTGCCCAGGCGCGAGAACACGAGCTTGTACTCGTCGTCGGTCAGCGATACCTGGTGCGCCATGCGCGCGTCCTTCACCGGCATCGTCACCGAATAGCCCTTGGCCGGGTAGATCGGCAGCCGGATGCCCAGCTGCTGCGCATACAGGGGCGAGAGGCTGCCCATGGCCAGCACGTAGGCGTCGGCGCGCAGGCGCTGAAAGCGACCCTCGCTGTCGGTGGCCTCGACATGGTCGATGCCGCCGCCGGCCTCGCGCAGCGCCGTCACGGTATGGCTCATCAGGAACTGCACGCCATCCGCGCGGCAGCGCTCCACGAGCTCGCGGGCGAAGCGGTTTGCATCGCCCGATTCGTCCTCGGCCGTGTAGGTGGCGCCAGCCAGGCGGGGCCGGATGTGCGCGAGGGCGGGCTCGATGCGCACGGCCTCGTCAGCCGAGATCACGCGGCGGTCGCAGCCCAGCGCGCGCATCTGCGCCGCCGGAGCCTCGGCCCCCTCGAACTCCTTGGGGCTCGTGTAGAAGTGCAGGATCCCTTGCGTGCGCTGGTCGTACTCGATGCCGCGCGCCGCGCGAAGCTCCTGCAGCATCTGGCGGCTGTAGGTGCCCAGGCGCACGATCTGTTCGATGTTGTGACGCGTGCGTGCCGGCGTGCACTCGCGCAGGAAGGCCAGGCCCCAGAGCCACTGGCGCATGTCGGCACGCAGCCTGAAGAGAAGCGGAGCGTCCTCCTTGCCCAGCCAGCTGAGCACCTTCAGCGGCGCGCTCGGGTTGGCCCACGGCTCGGCGTGGCTCACCGAGATCTGGCCGCCATTGGCAAAGCTCGTCTCCGCCGCCGGCGTGGCCTGCCGGTCCACCACCGTCACGTCGTGGCCGAGCTGGCGCAGGTAGTACGCCGAGGTGACGCCGAGCAGGCCGGCGCCGAGAACGATGACCTTGCTCATGGGTGTCTCCTGTTGCCGTGTCGGGGGCCGGGGTGCCGGCTCAGAGCGCCTCGAGCTTGATGTCTCGGGCGATCGCGCGGAAGCGGGCGGTCTGGCGCTCGAATTCCTTTTGCGCATCGGCCACCGACATCATCGCGGGCACGCGTCCGCCGAGTTCCTCGAGCTTCCTGCGCGCCTCGGGGTCGGTCATGGCGGTGGCCAGGTTGCGGTTGAGCGCGGCAACGATGTTCTCGGGCGTATCCCGGCGAACGAAGTAGCCGGTCCACGCGTCGAAGGCGAAGTCCCGGAAGGCCCTGTGCTCGGTGATGCTCGGGTACTTCTCGAGGAATCGCGCTTCCGGCTTGCCAGGCTGCGACATCGAGGCGATCACCTTGAACAGGCCCTGGTCGACGAAGCTCGGCAGGCGCGAGTCGACGACGAAGAAGGCCACGTCCACCAGGTTGCCGCCCAGGTCCTGCAGCGCCGGCGCGAGGCCCCGGTACGGGACATGGTTCATCTGGGCCCCGATCGTGTGCGCGAAGCTGGCGCCCACGAAGTGGTACAGGGAGCCCACGCCCACGCTGGCGTAGCTCAGCGGCTTGCCCTCGGCCGATGCCTTGCGGGCCAGCGCGATCAGTTCGTCGACGTTGTTGGCCGGCAGGCCCTTGCGGGCGAGCACGGCCATCGGGAAGCTGCCGATGACCTGCACCATCCGCCAGTCCTCGGACTTGTACTTGACGCTCTGCAGTGCCATCGGCGCGAGCACCAGCTCGTTGGGCGAGCCCTGGTAGACCAGTGCGCCATCGGCCGCGGTGTTGAGAACCTTCTGTGCCGCGATGGAGCCCGAGGCACCGCCGAGGTTGTCCACGATGACCATCTGGCCCGCGGCCTTGGCCAGGGGCTTCTCGACGAGGCGGGCGATGACGTCGGACAGGCCGCCAGCCGGGTAGGGCACCAGCAGCGTGACGGGCTTGAGGCTCGAGCCTTGCGCCCAGGATGCAGAGGCGGCCAGCGCCAGTGTGGTGGCGAGGGCGCAGGCGAGGGCGGCGCGGCGGCCGAAGCGGGCAGGCGAGAGGCTCATGGCTCAGGAGTCCTTTCTTTCCGGGCTCGGGACGACAGGCCGAGACCATCGGTGCCGCCCAATGTAGGGACGGGTACAGACAAAGTCCAATGCATTGTTAGATAAAATATCATGCATGCAGCGCATCGAAAGGCCAGGACATGACCCTCGTCCAGCTTCGTCACCTGATTGCCCTGGCCGATACCGGCTCCTTCAGCCGCGCCGCAGAGCGCGTGAACCTCACCCAGCCGGCTCTGTCCCGCAGCATCCAGTCGCTGGAGGAGGAGCTGGGGGCGGCGCTCTTCGATCGCATCGGCCGCCGGGCCGAGCTCACGCCCATGGGGCGCGAGATCCTCGACCGCGCCCGCCTGCTGGTGCTCGACGCGCAGGATCTCCAGGAGCGCGCGCGTGCCACCGCGCAGGGGCGCACGGGCAGGCTGCGCGTGGGGATGGGTTCGGGGCCGGCGGCGTTGCTGGCCACGCCGCTGCTGCTGCAGGTGGCGGCCACCCGCCCGCAGTGGCGCGTCGAGGTGGCTCGCGGGGCCACCGAGCTGCTCGCGCAGCGCCTGCGCGCGCGCACGCTCGACGCCCTGGTGGTGGATCTGCGCTCGCTGCCCGTGGCCGATGACCTGCACGTCGAGCTCGCGCGCGAACTGCGCGGGGCCTTCATGGTGCGTCCGGGCCACCCGCTGGCGCGTCGCCGGGTGCTGCACTTCGAGGATGTGCGCGCCTTTCCGCTGGCCGGCATCCCGCTGTCGGCCGAGGTGGCCAGCGCGCTGGTGGCCCTCTACGGCAGCGCGGCCCACCCGGACCAGGCCTTGAGCGTGCGCGGCGAGGACATCGCCAGCCTCGTGGAGGTGGTGCAGCGAAGCGACGCGGTGCTGCTGTCGATCCGCGCGGCTGCGCCTGGCCTGCTGGAGCTGCCTCTGGATCCGCCGATGACCGTATCGGCCCGCCTGGGGCTCGTCACCTTGGCGCGGCGCACGCCACCGGCCTCGCTCGAGGTGCTGCGCGAACTGGCCGCACGGCTGATGGTCGAGCCAGCCTTCCCGCACAGCCGGTGAAGGGCGGCACGCGCGCCGCCGCCGGTGGCGAAGGCCGCGCCTCAGTTGCCGGGCGGGAGCGCCGCCGTGCCCAGCGGCACGCGCAGCGCGCAGCGGATACCGCGCGGGGCGCGCTCCTGCCAGTTCACGCTGCCCCCCAGCTCGCGCACGCGCCTGCGCACGCCTGAGACACCCAGCCCCGGTGCCCAGCGCTCGGGCTGGCAACCCGCACCGTCGTCCTCGATGGCAAGGGCCAGCCAGCCTTCGCACAGCGAACCCTTCACGCTCACGGTGTGCGGGTGGGCGTGCGCGATCGTGTTGCTCAGCAGTTCGCGCAGGACGCGCGACAGCCCCTGCCACTGCCCGGGGTCCAGCGCAGGGTCGGCGCCGGTGTCGAGTTGCCACTGCAGGCCGATGTCGGCCTCGGCCAGTCGCGCATCCGCATCGGCGTGCCAGTCCGCCGCCGCCTCCGACAGGCGCATGCGCGCGCG
>JBIIED010000312.1:0-3697 GCA_044237995.1 Rubrivivax sp.
AGAAGGTGCCCTTCGGCGCGGTGTCGCTGACCGCCTACGTGCCGCACAACTACCCGCTGGACAAGCTCGAGCCGGGCCTCAACGAGAACGCCTTCTACGACCCGACCAACTTCACCTACCCCTCGGGCAGCTACATCTGCGAGGTCGAGGTGGACCCCGAAACCGGCGTGACGACGGTGGAGAAGTTCACCGCCGTGGACGACTTCGGCAACATCATCAACCCGATGATCGTCGAGGGCCAGGTGCATGGCGGCATCGCGCAGGGCCTGGGGCAGGCGATGCTCGAAGGCTGCATCTACGACCCCGAGTCGGGGCAGCTGCTCACGGGCTCGTACATGGATTACGCCATGCCGCGCGCCGACGACCTGCCGAGCTTCCAGGTCGACCACACCTGCACGCCCTGCACGCACAATCCGCTGGGTGTGAAGGGTTGCGGCGAGGCCGGCGCGATCGGCTCGCCTCCGGCCTTCATCAACGCGCTGACCGACGCGCTGGGCGTGCGCGACATCGCCATGCCCGCCACGCGCGAGCGCATCTGGCGTGCCGCCCGCGGCCAGGCCTGAGACCCGCACACGAGGAGTCAAACGAGATGTATCCCTTCCAGTACCAGCGTCCCGACTCGATCCCCGCTGCGGTGTCAGCCTGTCAGGGTGATGCCCGCTACCTCGCCGGAGGCCAGAGCCTGGTGCAGGCGATGAAGCTCAGGCTGTCCTCCAGCGAGACGCTCGTCGACCTCGCCGGCATCGGCGTGATGGCGGCCATCGCGCTCGAGGGCGGCCGCGTCATCGTCGGCGCCACGGCCAAGCACGCGGCGGTGGCCGCCTCGGCCGACGTGTGCAAGGCCATCCCGGCGCTGGCCGATCTGGCTGGCGGCATCGGCGACCAGATGGTGCGCAACATGGGCACGCTGGGCGGCTCGATCGCCAACGCCGACCCTGCGGCGTGCTACCCGTCGGCCGTGGTCGGGCTGGGTGCCACCGTGCACACCGACCGGCGCAAGATCGCGGGCGACGCCTTCTTCACCGGCCTGTACGAGACCGCGCTGCAGCCGGGCGAACTCGTCACGGCCGTGGAGTTCCCGGTGCCCACGCGTGCGGGTTACGTGAAGTTCAAGCAGCCGGCCTCGCGCTTCGCGATGGTGGGCGTCTTCGTGAGCCAGTCGGCCGGTGGGGTACGGGTGGCCGTGACCGGTGCGAAGAGCCATGTCTTTCGCGCCACCGAGATCGAGGCGGCGCTCAATGCGAGCTTCACGCCGGCTGCCGCCAAGGCAGTCAAGCTGTCGAGCGCCGGCATCAACGCCGACCTCCACGCCTCGGCCGAGTACCGCGCAGCGATGATCCCCGTGATGGCGGCGCGCGCGGTGGAGGCTGCGCTGGCGCGTTAAGCTAGGGGCCAGCCGCTCCCCGCGCGGGGTGCGGACTCGACGGCGGCACCGGCCAGCGGTCGGGCCGCCGTCTTTTCCGTTATGGGTCCCCGATGAGCACCACCTTCTCCCCGCCTGCCTCGGTCGATGAGGTCGTCGAGCGCCTAGCCGCGCAGCAGTACGTGTGCGACAGGCGCCTGGCCACGGCGCTGTACCTGGCGCTCACGATGCACCGGCCGCTGTTCCTGGAGGGCGAGCCCGGGGTGGGCAAGACGGAGCTCGCCAAGGCGCTGTCGGCGCTGTTGGGCACGCGGCTGCTGCGGCTGCAGTGCTACGAAGGGCTCGACATCGCGCAGACGGCGTACGAGTGGAACGTGGCGCGCCAGATGGTGGAGATCCGCCTGGCCGAGGCGGCGCACGAGGTGGACCACGACCGGCTCGTGAAGGACCTCTACGCGCGCGAGATGCTCATCGAGCGGCCGCTGCTGGCTGCGCTCACGCAGGAGCGCCCTCCGGTGCTGCTGATCGACGAGCTCGACCGTGCCGACGAGCCCTTCGACGCCTTCTTGCTGGAGGTACTGGCTGAAAACCAGATCACGATTCCCGAGCTCGGCACGGTGCGCGCGAGCGCGCCGCCTGTTGTGCTCATCACGAGCAACCGCACGCGCGAGATCCACGATGCGCTCAAGCGCCGGTGCCTGTACCACTGGGTGGACTTCCCCGACGTGGAGCGCGAGTTGCAGATCGTGCGCCTGAAGGCGCCTGGCGCCTCGCAGCAGCTGGCGCGGCAGGTGGTGGAGTTCGTGCAGCGCATGCGCACGCTCGACCTCTTCAAGGCTCCCGGCGTGGCCGAGACGATCGACTGGACGAATGCGCTCGTGGCGCTCAACGCCATCAGCCTGGATCCGGCCAACGTGCACGACACGCTCGGGGTGCTGCTGAAATACCAGGATGACATCGTGCGCATGCAAGGCGGCGACACGGTCAAGATCCTCGACGAGCTGCGCGCCCGTGCGCTGCTGGCGCCGGCCAGCCCGGGCACGGCGTGATCGTCGACAACATCGTCCACTTCGCCCGCGTGCTGCGCCGCGCGGGTCTGCAGGTGGGGCCGGACCGCGTGCTCTCGGCCATTGCCGCCGTGCAGGCCGTGGGTGTCGAGCGCCGCGAGGACCTGCACGCCGCCTTGTCGGCGGTGATGCTCGACCGGCACGAACAGCAAGCGATCTTCGACGCCGCCTTCGACGCCTTCTTCCGCGACCCCAAGCTGCTCGAGCGGCTGATGTACCTGATGCTGCCCAAGGTGGCCGGCCGGGGCGAGAAGGAGCGTGCCGCGCAGGCGCAGCGCCTGGCCGAGGCGCTGAGCGCCCCGCGCGAGAAGCCGCCGCGCCCGCAGGTCCCCGATGACGGTCACGACGAGGTGCCCTTCGAGACGACCTTTACCTTTTCCGAGCGCGAGCGGCTGCAGCGCGCCGACTTCGAATCGATGAGCACGGCTGAGTACGCGCTGGCGCGCGCGCTGGCCGAGCGGCTGCCCCCGCCGGTGCAGCCGGTGAGGCGGCGCCGCCATGAGGCGAGCGCCGCCGGCAGCACGATCGACCTGCGCCGCACCATGCAGAGCATGGTGCGCCACCCGCACGTACTCGAGCCCCTGCGCACGCAACCGCGGCGCGAACTGCCGCCCGTGGTCGTGCTGCTGGACATTTCTGGCTCGATGGACCGCTACGCCAGGCTCTTCCTGCACTACGTGCACGGCCTCGTGCGACGCCACGTGCAGGTGCAGGTCTTCACCTTCGGCACGCGGCTGACCAACGTCTCGCGCGCGCTGCGCCACCGCGACCCCGACGCGGCGCTGCGTGCCGCCGAGGAGCAGGTGCAGGACTGGAAGGGCGGCACGCGCATCGGCGCCTGCCTGGATGCCTTCAACCGGCGCTGGGCGCGGCGCGTGCTGGGTGCCAACGCCGCGGTCCTGCTCGTCACCGACGGCCTGGACCGCGACGACCACGGTGCGCTGGCCGACGCCGCAGCGCGGCTGCACCGTCTGGCCCACGAGGTGGTGTGGCTCAACCCGCTGCTGCGCTTCGATGGCTTCGAGCCCCGCGCGGCCGGGGTGCGCGCGCTGCTGCCGCACGTGGACCGCTTCCTGCCCGTGCACAATCTGGCGAGCCTGGCCGACCTCGGGCGTGCCCTGCGCACACCGGCGGTGCGGCCTGCCTCGCTCTTGCACTGAAAACAGCCTGACTGATCGATGCCATGGAACTCACCGGTGACCGCCTCATTCCCGCCCCGCGCACCCGCACCTGGGAGGCCCTGAACGACCCCGAGGTGCTCAAGGCC
>JBIIED010000313.1:0-3679 GCA_044237995.1 Rubrivivax sp.
ATCACCGGGCGCGCGCCGCTGGACGAGCTCGAGCGGCTGACGCGCGAGCACTTCGCTGCCGTCCCGCGGCGCGACGTGACGAGCCCCGTGCGCGTGGCCAGCTTCCTGCCGCGCAAGGCGGCGCTGCGGCTGGCCACGGTCGAGCCCGTGCGCGAGCTGCGCCAGCTGCAGCTGGAATTCGTTCTGCCGGCCACACGGCCAATGTTCGCCTCGCGCTCGGCCACGCTGGTCGAGCAGCTCGCGGAGCACGCCGGTGCGGGCGGGCTGCTCGCCCGGCTGCGCGAGGAGGGGCTGGCCAACAACCTCAGCGCCGGGCTGTGGGAGCGCACGCCCGAGTACGGCTCGATGTTCGTCTCGGTGGACCTGACCCCGCAGGGCGAGAAGGCTGCGCCGCGGGTGATGGAGCTGCTCTTTGGCTACTTCGAGCACCTGCGCCGTGCGCCCTTCCCGCGCGCCTTCTTCGACGACCGCGCCCGCATCGGTGCGCTGCAGGAGACCTATGGCAACCGCGGCGAAGGCATGCGGCTGGCCACGCAGCTGGCCAACCAGGCCCTGTTCTACCCGCTGGAGGTGGCCGAGCGAGCGGGAACCGCCTGGGGCGCCCCCGACGAGGCCTCCTACCGTCAGCTGCTCGACCGGATGCGCCCGGACAACATGCTGGCCACCCTGGCGGCGCGTGGCGTGCCTACCGACCGGCGCGAGCGCATCTACGACGTGCGCTACGCCTACCGCGAGGACGCAGGCGCCGCCTACACCCAGCTTGTCTCGGCACAGCCGCACGCGTCGTTCGCGCTGCCCGGGGCCAACCGCTTCATGCCCGCAGCCACGCCGCTGCTGGCCGAGCGTGCGCAGACGCTGATCGACGAGCCCGGTCTGGCGCTGCACTACGCACCGGACACCGAATTCCAGCGCCCGCAGACGGCGATCGTCATGCGCTTCGTGCCGGCACGTGCCCTGGCCGACACCGAGGGCTCGGCGCTGCTCGGGCTGTGGAGCCGCGCCTGGCGCGAGACGATCGAGGCCGACGTCGCCGACGCGCGCGCCGCGGGGGTCGATCTGGGTTTCGATTCGACAATCGAAGGGCTCAAGCTCACGCTGACGGGCTACGGCGACTCGCCAGCTCGGGTGGCGCGCCACGTTGCGGAGCGGCTGCGCAGCCTGGAGCTGAGCGCCGCGCGCTTCGAGGACCTGCGCGAGCAGGTGCTGCGCTCGCTGGCCAGCTACGCCCAGAGCGAGGCCGTCGACCTGGCACGCAGCCGCCGCGATGCGATGCTGCGCGAGGTGGCGCCGCTGCCGCCCGAACTCGAGCCCGTCACGCGGCGCGCCACGCGCGAGCAGGTGCAGCGCTTTGGCGAGCGGATGCTCGCGCGCGGGCGCCTGGAGGTGCTGGTGCACGGCCACCTGCCGCCCGAGGAGGCGGTGGCCACGGCGCGCGCGCTGGCGCGATCGATCGGTGCACGGCCGCTGGCCGCCGCCGACCGCATGCAGCGCCGCCACCTCGTGATGCGTGGTGGCGAGCAGGTGATGGATGCCGCAGCCATCCAGGGCAGCAACGCCGTCTGGTGGCTCGATCTGGCCCTGCCCGAGGACACGCCGCGCATGCGCGCCGCCTCCCTGGCCATCGCCGCCTTCGCCTCGCCGGCGGTCTTCACCGAACTGCGAACCCGCCAGCAGCTGGGCTACATCGTCAGCTCCGGGGCCGGCACCTCCGAGCGTGCACGCTGGCTGTCCTTCCTCATCCAGTCGAGCACCTTCACCAGCAGCCAGTTGCAGCAGCGCGCAGAGACCTTCCTCGCCACCCTGCCCGCCTCGCTCGCCGCCCTGCCCGATGCCGAGTGGGCGGCGCTCAAGGCCGGCGTGCAATCGCGCCTGGAAGCCAAGCCCACCGGCATCGCCGACCGGGCTGAGCGGCTCTTCACCAGCGCCTACGTCTTCGCAGGCGAGTGGGAGCGCCAGGCCACCACGACGGCCGCACTGCAGGCCCTCACGCAGGCCGACGCCGCGCGCGTGCTCACCGAAGCCCTCGACCCTGCCACGGCGCGGCGGCGCACCGTACGGCTGGATCCGACGGCGCGGCCCGCCGAGCAGCCGGCCACGCCGAGCTTCACCGACCGGGACAGCTGGAAGCGCACGCGCGAATTCCGCTGAGAGGAGCCTGGCGCGAGCGCACCAGGCCCGCCGCCCGAGCCTGTCAGCGCGGTGCGGCGGAGGGCGCCTTGCTGGCCAGGGCCTCGCAGAACCAGCGCGTGGCCAGCTCGAGCCGGGTAAGTGCCGATCCCACCGTCACGGCCCAGGCCCCGGCCTGGAGCGCGGCGGCGGCCTGCACGGGGGTGTTGAAGCGTCCCTCGGCCATCACGCGCATGCCGCACCGCGCCAGCGCCCGCACCAGCTCGAGATCGGGCTCTTCGGGAACCGGCCCGCCCGCATAGCCGCTCAGCGTGCTGCCCACGATGTCGAAGCCCAGGGCCTGCGCGGCCTGTGCGTCGTCCAGGCAGGATGCGTCGGCCATGGCGCACGCCCCGCCGTCACGGATGGCCGCCAGCAGTTGCGGCACCGAGACCGGCCGCGGGCGCGCCGTCGCATCCACGGCGATCACGTCCGCACCCGCTGCGAGCAGGTCCTGCACATCGTGCAGATGCGGCGTGATGCGCACGGCGGAGTCGACCAGGTCGCGCTTGACGATGCCGATCACCGGCACCGCGACGGCACCACGCACCCGGGCCACGCGGTGCGCACCGGCCACGCGCAGCCCGGCCGCGCCACCGTCCACTGCCGCCCGGGCCAGGCGGCACACCACGTCGTCGTCATCCATCGGGCCGCCTTCGACCGGCTGGCACGACACCACGAGGCCGCCCCGCAGGGCCGCCTCCACCTGCGCGAACCCCAGGCGCGGTCTCATGGCACAGCGCCCGCCGCGGCCTCGCCGCCGCCGCGCAGCACCTCCACCTCCAGCCGGTAGCGGTCGGCGCGGTACAGGCTCTTGCCGTACTCGATGGGCTCGCCCGTGGCGGACTGCACGGCCCGCTCCACCAGCAGCGCCGGAGAGAAGGGCGCCACGTCCAGCAGCCGGGCCTCCTCCTGCGTGACGACGGTTGCCTGGATCTGTTGCGCCGCCGCACGCATGTGGATGCCGTAGTCGCGGGCCAGCAGGTCGTAGAGGGACTGGTCGACCAGTGCCTGCGGGTCGAAACCCGGCAGGCGCTGGGCCGGCAGGTAGGCCGTCTCCAGCGCCATGGGCATGCGGTCGGCCAGGCGCAGGCGGCGCACCTCGTGCAGCGGCGCACCCGGGCTCAGGCGCAGCTTGTGGGCGAGCTTGGCGTCGGCCGGCACCTCGCGCGCCGACAGCAGGCGGCTGGAAGGCTGCAGGCCGCGCTCGCGCATGTCCTCGCTGAAGGATCGCAGCTGGAACGGCTTGACCCAGGCCTGCGCGACGACGAAGGTGCCCGAGCCCTGACGCCGCTGCAGCAGCCCCTCTTCCTGGAGCGCGTGCATCGCAGCGCGCAAGGTCTCCCGGGCCACGCCGAGCTGGCTCGCCAGGTCACGCTCCGGAGGCAGCCGCGCGCCATCGGCCGACTGCTCGACGAGCGCCATCAGCTCGCGCCGCAGCCGCTCCTGTTTCGCGCTTCGCCTCACGGTGTGATGATTCCTTCGGGAGAGCCGCCTGCGCACCATGCGCGGA
>JBIIED010000064.1:0-12671 GCA_044237995.1 Rubrivivax sp.
TCGCGCTCGCGCTGGCCCGCGGCCTCGACGGCCACCGGCCACTGAGCCAGCACGTCCAGCCATTCCTGCAGCGCGGCGCGCTGGTCCTCGCAGGTGTCCTCCAGCGCCTGCAGCGCATTGCGCGACTCCAGCAGCGCCGACCAGTCGCTGAAGCGGCTGCGTGGATCGAGCAGCTGCTGCTGCAGCGCGCCGAGGTGGCGCGTGAGCAGGCGGCGCAGGTCGAGGTAGCCGTCCACCATGTGGTTGACCATGCGCAGCATCAGATCGGCGGGGCTTGTCGGGCGCCGGGACGCGGCGCGCGGATCGGCTGCCGTCGTGCCCGGCCCGGACAGGCGCTGCATGAAGTGGTCGGCCACGCTGCACTCGTGCGGGTGCACGGTCAGCAGCACGCGGTCGAAGACGGCAAAGCCCACCGGGCTCGTGTCGATGGAGGCCAGGGTCTCGCGCACCGCGGCGATGCTCGCGGGCGTGGCGTGCGCGTCGGACGTATCGGGCACAGCCTCCGTGCGAACCGGCGCGGTGGCCAGCCGGCGAAAGACCAGCAGGTCGTACCAGGAGGTGTCCTCGAAGTGGCTGGGCAGCTGCGCGTTGAGAAGGTCCGAGACGTGCAGATCCACGAGCGGGCCGCCGCACAGGCGCTGCAGCGCGGACTGCACCGCGGGAAGCTGCGCCTCGAGCTCCCCGCGCCCCAGCGCCACCCACAGGAAGCCCGGACCGTCCAGGTGCTGTGGCAGCGTCTGCAGCGGCAGGCTGTGCTCGGTGTCGACGAGCAGCAGCCGCATCGATCAGGCCTGGCGCAGCTTGCGTGCCGCGTCGAGCGCGAAGTAGGTGAGCACCCCGTCGGCCCCGGCGCGCCTGAAGGCCAGCAGCGACTCCATCATCACCGCGTCGTGGTCGAGCCAGCCATTGGCCGCCGCCGCCTTGAGCATCGCGTACTCGCCGCTGACCTGGTAGGCGAAGGTGGGCACGCGAAAGGTCTCTTTCACGCGCCGCACGATGTCCAGGTAGGGCATGCCGGGCTTGACCATCACCATGTCGGCACCCTCGGCGATGTCCAGGGCCACCTCGCGCAGCGCCTCGTCGCTGTTGCCGGGGTCCATCTGGTAGACCTTCTTGTCGGCTTTGCCGAGGTTTGAGGCCGAGCCCACTGCATCGCGGAAGGGCCCGTAGAACGCGCTCGCGTACTTGGCGCTGTAGGCCATGATGCGCGTGTGGATGCGCCCGGCGCCCTCCAGGGTCTGGCGGATCGCACCCACCCGCCCGTCCATCATGTCGCTAGGCGCCACGATGTCCACGCCGGCCTCGGCCTGCACCAGCGCCTGCGCGCGCAGCACCGCCACCGTCTCGTCGTTGAGGATGTAGCCGGTCTCGTCGAGCAGGCCGTCCTGGCCGTGGCTGGTGAAGGGGTCCAGGGCCACGTCGGTGAGCACGCCCAGCTGCGGGAAGCGAGCCTTGAGCTCCCGCACGGCGCGCGGCACCAGGCCCTCGGGGTTCAGGGCCTCGCGCCCGTCGGGCGTCTTGAGGGCCGGGTCGATGACCGGAAAGAGCGCCATCACCGGCACCCCCAGGCTCACGCATTGCTCGGCGACCTCGAAGAGCAGGTCGACGCTGCGCCGCTGCACGCCGGGCATGCTCGCGACGTCCTGCAGCTGGCGCTGCCCGTCGAGCACGAACACCGGCAGGATCAGGTCCTCGGGGGCGAGGCGGTTCTCGCGCACCAGGGCGCGGGTGAAGGCGTCGCGTCGCAGCCGACGCGGTCGCGACGCAGGGAAGGGCGCCAGGGCGTTCACGTCGGGATTTCCTCTGGTACGATGACCCTCGAATGATAGCTGCGAGGCTGTCGTTCCCTGCTTTTCCTCCCTGAGCAGGTGCCTTAGCGTGATGACAACGGTAAGGCTTGCGGCCCTGGCCACTTCGGTGTGCCAGGGCTCTTTTTTTTCGGCGCGCCCGGCCACACAATCGGGGCCATGGGCAGCGGCTATCTCTGGGTAAAGGCCTTCCACATCGTTTTCGTCGCGAGCTGGTTCGCGGGCCTGTTCTATCTGCCGCGCCTGTTCGTCAACCTGGCGATGGTGCCGGCCGACAGCCCCGCCGAGCGTCAGCGGCTGCTGCTGATGGCGCGCAAGCTGCTGCGCTTTTCCACGCTCCTGATGGTGCCTGCCCTCGTGCTCGGGCTGTGGCTGTGGCTGGGCTACGGCGTGGGGCTCGGGGCAGGTAACGGCTGGATGCACGCCAAGCTCGCGCTCGTCCTGGCCGTGATCGGCTACCACCACGCCTGCGGTGTGCTGCTGCGCCGCTTCGAGCGCCAGGCCAACACGCGCAGCCACCGATGGTTCCGGGTCTTCAACGAGATCTCGGTCCTCGGCTTTGCCGCCATCGTCGTGCTGGTCGTGGTCAAGCCCTTCTAGGGGTGCCGCCGCACGGCCCCGCCCCACGGTCCCCGCCCTCCCGCGCCGCAAGCGACCGCCCCCCAAGCGCCGCACCGTGCAACCTGCCGCGCGCCGCAGTTCAGCCCTGCCGCTGGCCCTGGCCTATACGGCGCTGCTCGTGTACGCCTCGCTCTATCCCTTCCAGGGCTGGCGCTGGCCGCCCGGCTCGGTCTGGCACGACCTGCTGCGGCTGCCCTGGTTCCACGCCCACGGCTACTTCGACGAGATCAGCAACGCGCTGGGCTACCTGCCTCTGGGGCTGCTGCTGACGGTCCAGGCCTCGCGCCGCGGGGTGCGGCTGCCTGCGGCTTTCATGCTTGGTTTGGTACTCCCGGCCGTGGCCTCCTACCTGCTCGAATCGGCCCAGCACTTCGTGCCCGATCGCGTGCCCTCGGCGCGCGACTGGGCCCTCAACGCGTTCGGTGCTGCGCTCGGAGCGGGTGCTGCCACCGCGATCGTGGCCAGCGGATCGCTGCGGCGCTGGGAGCGCGTGCGCGCGCGCTGGTTCGAGCCCGACAGCGCACTGGCGCTGGCGCTGCTCGTGCTGTGGCCCTTCGGGCTGCTGTTTCCCGCGCCCGTGCCATTGGGCATGGGCGATGTCTTCGAGGCGCTGCAACTCACGCTGGCCGGCCTCCTGCGCGACGCGGGCTGGCTGGAAGCAGCTGCGGCCTTTGCACCCCGGCCCGCCGCGCGGGTGGCCATGGGCCCGCTGGCCGAGGCAGCCTGCATCGCGCTGGGGCTGCTCGGCCCGATCCTGCTGGCACTGAGCGTGACGCGCACGCGCAGTCGGCGCGTGGTGGTCGTGCTTGGCGCCGCTCCCGTCGCGGCGGCGGCCATGGCGCTGTCCACGGCGCTCAACTTCGGCCCGCAGCACGCCTGGGCCTGGCTGCTGCCGGGCGCCGTGCCGGCACTGGGGGTGGCCACGCTGATCGGTCTGGCGGTGGCGGCCGCGGGCCCGCGCCCGGCCGGCGCACTGGCGCTCATGGCGCTGGCGGCACTGGTAGGCCTGGTGTCGCAGGCACCCTCCGACCCCTACTACGCCGCGAGCCTGCAGGGCTGGGAGCAGGGGCGCTTCATCCGATTCCACGGACTGGCGCAGTGGATCGGGTGGCTGTGGCCCTACCTGGCCATGGCCTGGCTCGTGGCGCGGGTGGCGGGCCGGCGCTGAGGCGAGCCGGGCCGTCCCTACAATTCCGCCATGAGCTACTACGAGCGCCACATCTTCTTCTGCCTCAACGAGCGCAAGGGCGGTGAAGCCTGCTGTGCCGTGCAAGGCGCGCAGGCCGGCTTCGACCGCTGCAAGGCACGGGTGAAGGCCGCAGGTGCGGCCGGCGCCGGGCAGGTGCGCGTGAACCGTGCCGGCTGCCTGGACCGCTGTGCTGGCGGGCCGGTGGCCGTGGTCTATCCCGAGGCCGTCTGGTACACCTACGTGGACGAGCGCGACATCGACGAGATCGTCGACTCGCACCTGCTCGGCGGGGTGCCAGTGGAGCGCCTGCGGCTGCCGCCCGAGGTGGGGCGCTGATGAACGCACAGACCGAGACCCGCCTGCTGCAGGGCCAGGCGGGAGCACTGGAGTGCGCGCTCGACGGTGCGCCCGATGCGCCGGGCCTGGCGCTGCTGTGCCACCCGCACCCGCTGCATGGCGGCACGATGCACCACAAGGTGGTGCAGACGCTGGCACGCGCGTTCGTGCAGCTGGGCTGGCGCGCGGCGCGCTTCAACTACCGCGGCGTCGGGCAGTCCGACGGTGTCTGGGACGCCGGCCGCGGCGAGGTGGACGACGCGCTGGACGTGCTGCAGGCGCTGCGGGCGCCGGGCCAGCCGCTGGCACTGGCGGGCTTTTCCTTCGGAAGCTACGTGGCCTCGCAGGTGGCCGCACGCGTGGCGGCGCAGGCGCCCGCGCAGGCGCTCGTCCTCGTGGGCCCTGCGGTCGAGACCTTCCCGCTGGCGCCCGTGCCGGCCGATGCTCTGGTCATCCACGGCGAACTCGACGACGTCGTCTCCCTGCGCAGCGTGCTCGACTGGGCGCGCCCGCAGGCGTTGCCGGTCACGGTCGTGCCCGGTGCCGGCCACTTCTTCCACGGCCAGATGGGCCTGCTCAAGAGCCTGGTGCTGCGCGGCTGCCGCCCGCCTGCGACGGGCCTGCGCTGATCGTTGCGACGCCCCAGACCCCCGAGCCCGCCCGACCCAGCCGGCCCGTCTCGACCCCCTGAACTCGCACCCCCTTTCAGCCCCTCTCAACTCCTTCAGCCCCTCCACCGGCCCCATGACCCTGCGGATGCAACACCTCCCCTCCTTCTGGCTGCGCGGCGCCTTGCGGCTGCTCGCGACGCTGGCTGCAACCGCCTGCCTGGCCGGTGCCGCTCGCGCGCAGGTGCCGCAGCCGCCGGAGATCGCGGCTCGGCAGTACCTGCTGCTCGACCTGGCCAGCGGCCAGGTGCTGGCCGAGCGTGATGCCGACGTGCCGGCCGATCCCGCGAGCCTGACCAAGCTCATGACGGCCTACCTCGTGTTCAACGCCATCCGTGACCGCAAGCTCGCACCCGAGCAGCGGCTGCCCGTCTCGCGCCGCGCCTGGGAGGAGAGAAAGGGTGGCGGCTCGCTGATGTTCATCGACACGACGATGACCCCGACGGTGGATGAACTCCTCAAGGGCATGATCGTGCAAAGCGGCAACGACGCCTCCGTGGCGCTGGCCGAGGCGGTGGGCGGCACGCTGGAGGGCTTCGTCGACATGATGAACCGTCAGGCCCAGGCCTGGGGGCTGAAGAACTCCCGCTTTGCCAACGTCACGGGCCTGACGCAGGCGGGTCACCAGAGCACCGCGCGCGACATGGCCACCATCGCCGCGCGCATCATCACCGACCACCCGACCTACTACGTCTACTACTCGATCCGCCAGTACAGCTACAACAACATCCGCCAGGACAACCGCAACATGCTGCTCGGGCGCGACCCGAGCGTGGACGGCATGAAGACCGGCTACACCGAAGCCGCGGGCTACTGCCTGGTGGCCAGCGCCGTGCGCGACATGCCCAACGGCAAGCGCCGTCTGCTGTCGGTGGTGATGGGCACCCCCTCGCGCGAGGCGCGCGCCTCGGAGAGCCAGAAGCTGCTCAACTGGGGCTGGCAGGCCTGGGATGCAATCCGGCTCTTCGAGCCGGGCAAGGCCGTGGTGTCGGTGCCGGTGTGGAAGGGCAAGGCCAGCGAGGCCAGGCTCGGTGTCGGGCCGGCGGGCGTGTTCGTCACCGTGCCGCGCGGCCAGGGTTCGCAGATGAAGACGGTGGTCGAGCGCAACGACCCTCTGGTCGCCCCGCTGCTTGGAGGTCAGCGCGTGGGCACGCTCAAGGTGACGACCGCAGCGGGCGCGCCAGTGGCCAGCCTGCCGCTCGTGGTGCTCGAGCCGGTGGAGCTCGCCGGCGCCTTCGGTCGCGCCTGGGACGCCATCCGATTGTGGATCCGTTGAGCCTGCACCCTCGCAGCAGGCGCTGCGCGGGGTGTGGCGTGACACAATCGGCGACGAGCCTAGACACCCGCATCGAGCCATGAACGACACGCCGTGCTACCTCAATGGCCGCTACCTGCCTATCTCGCAGGCGCAGGTCAGCGTGCTGGATCGCGGCTTCATCTTCGGCGACGGCGTCTACGACGTCGCCCCTGTCTACGACCTGCGGCTTTTCCGCTTCGATGAGCACATCGCGCGGCTGACGCGCTCGCTGGCCAAGCTGCGCATTCCCGAGCCTCACACCCGCGACGAGTGGCTCGCGATCTCGCGCCGCCTCGTGCAGACCCTGGCCGAGGCCACTGGCGCGCGTGACCAGGTCGTCTACATCCAGGTCACGCGAGGCGTGGCGCCGCGGGATCACGTCATGCCCGCGGGCATCACGCCCACCGTGTTCATGATGGTCAACCCGATGCGCGCGGCCACGCCCGAGCAGCGCCGCCAGGGTGTGGCCTGCGTCACCGCACGCGACTTCCGCTGGGAGCGCGGCGACATCAAGAGCACCTCGCTGCTGGGCAACGTGCTGGCGCGCCAGATCTCCGCCGACGCAGGCGCCACCGAGACCATCATGTTTCGCGACGGCTTGCTCACCGAGGCCGCGGCGAGCAACGTCTGGATCGCCCGCGACGGTGCGCTGCTGGGCCCGCCCAAGAGCACGCACGTGCTCGAGGGCA
This sequence comes from Rubrivivax sp., assembly GCA_044237995.1. Classification (GTDB taxonomy): domain Bacteria; phylum Pseudomonadota; class Gammaproteobacteria; order Burkholderiales; family Burkholderiaceae_C; genus Rubrivivax. Next base: position 6,609 of record JBIIED010000064.1, read on the forward strand.
TCCGCTACGACCTGCTGCGAGACCTGTGCGAGGACTGCGGCATCGCCTACAACCTGCGCCCCATCTCCGAGGCGGAGGTGCTCGGCGCTGACGAGGTGATGCTGAGCTCGGCCACGAAGGAGCTCCTGCCGGTCACCCGCCTCGACGGCGAGCCCGTGGGCCACGGCGCCCTGCGCGGCCGTCCCGGCCCGGTGTACGCCCGGCTGCACGAGGCCTACGAGCGCGCCAAGGCCACGCAATCCATCTGAACGGGCGCGTGCCGCCCCCAGCAAGGCAGCCGGCGTGGCATCTTCTCCCGACGACACATCGCTCATCACCTACCCGTGCGCCTTCCCGATCAAGGTGATGGGCGCCCACGTGGAAGGATTCGTCGAGGCCGTGGTGCACGTGGCGCTGCAGTTCGACCCCGGCTTCGACCCCGCCACCGTGCAGACGCGGCCGAGCCGCGCCGGCAACTGGCTCGGCGTGACGATCACCGTCACCGCGACCAGCCGTGCGCAGCTCGACGAGCTCTACCGCACGCTGTCCACGCACCCGATGGTCAAGGTGGTGCTGTGAGGGCAGCGCGGGGTCGGGGCTGAGGCGTGAGGGTCGTCGAGCTGGGTCGCTGCCCCTATGCGGGCATCGAGGAGAGGATGCGCGACTTCACCGCCGCACGCGGCCCTGGCACCGATGACGAACTCTGGCTCGTCGAGCACGAGCCCGTCTACACGCTGGGCGTGGCCGGTCGCGACCAGCACGTCCTGGCCCCCGGCGCGATCCCTGTGGTGCGCACCCTTCGGGGCGGACAGGTCACATACCACGGCCCGGGCCAGCTCGTGGCCTACCCCTTGGTGGACTTGCGACGGCTGCGGATCTATGTGAAGGAGTACGTGTTCCGGCTCGAGACGGCAGTGCTGCAGGTGCTGCAGACTGCAGGCCTGACCGGGCATCGGGTGGCAGGCGCTCCGGGCATCTACGTGCGGCTGCACGATCCCTTCGACCACGCGGCGCTGCCGCCGCCGGCCCCGGGCTCGGACCCTTTCGCCGGCCTGGGCAAGGTCGCAGCGCTGGGCGTCAAGGTGAGCCAGCACTGCACCTTCCACGGTCTGTCGCTCAACGTGGCAATGGACCTCGAGCCCTTCTCGCGCATCGACCCCTGCGGCTACGCGGGCCTGCGCACGGTGGACCTGCGCAGCCTGGGTGTGTCGCTGCCGATGCAAGAGGTCTCGCACCGGCTGGCCGCACGGCTGCAAGGGCTGTTGACCCCCTGAACACCACGATCGCCGATAATTCAAGGGTTTTCCCTGAAACGAGACACGGAGCTCCCGATGAGCGTGCCGACGCCCCCGACCGCCTACGACCCCACCGCCAAGCAGAAGTCGCAGGCCAAGACGGCGCGCATTCCGATCAAGGTCGTGCCCGCCGAGGTGCTCAAGAAGCCCGACTGGATCCGCGTCAAGGCCGGCTCGCCCACCACGCGCTTCTACGAGATCAAGAAGATCCTGCGCGAGCACCGTCTGCACACCGTCTGCGAGGAGGCCTCCTGCCCGAACATCGGCGAATGCTTCGGCAAGGGCACGGCCACCTTCATGATCATGGGCGACAAGTGCACGCGGCGCTGCCCCTTCTGCGACGTCGGCCACGGCCGGCCCGATCCGCTGGATGCCGAGGAGCCGCTGAACCTTGCGCGCACGATCGCGGCGCTCAAGCTCAAGTACGTGGTCATCACCAGCGTCGACCGTGACGACCTGCGAGATGGGGGTGCGGCGCATTTCGTGGCGTGCATCGAGCGCACGCGCGAGCTCTCGCCCGAGACGCGCATCGAGATCCTCACCCCGGATTTCCGCGGCCGCATGGACCGCGCGCTGGGCATCCTCAAGGCCGCCCCGCCCGACGTGATGAACCACAACCTGGAGACCGTGCCGCGCCTGTACAAGGAGGCCCGCCCCGGCTCCGACTACGCCTTCAGCCTCGAGCTGCTGCGCCGCTTCAAGCACGAAGTTCCGGGCGTGCCCACCAAGAGCGGCATCATGGTGGGCCTGGGTGAGACCGACGAGGAGATCCTGCAGGTGATGCGCGACATGCGCGCGCACGGCATCGACATGCTCACCATTGGCCAATACCTGGCCCCGAGCGGCCACCACCTCCCGGTGCGCCGCTACGTGCACCCCGATACCTTCTCGATGTTCGAGCGCGAGGCGCAGGCCATGGGCTTCACCCACGCTGCGGTGGGGGCGCTCGTGCGCTCGAGCTACCACGCCGACCAGCAGGCGCACGCCGCAGGCGTGGCCGACGCGCTGGGCTGATCCCCCACAGCACCGGGCGCGCACCCGAGCGCCCGCCGCAGGCCCCCCGATAATCGGGCGATGCCCCTCTTCGAAGGCCCGTCCGCGGCCCCGGCCCCCGGCGCCGCAGCGGCCCCGCTCCCGGCCCTGCTGTTGACCCTGCTGCTGACCCTGCTCATGGCAGGCTGCAGCCCGGCGCTCGACTGGCGCGAGGTGCGTCCCGCCGACACGGGCGCGCAACTGCTGCTGCCCTGCAAGCCTGCCAGCCATGCGCGCGAGCTGACGCTGGCCGGCCAGAAGGTGCGCATGGTGCTGCACGCGTGCCGCGCCGCCGACACGACCTGGGCGGTGGCCTGGGCCGAGCTCGCCGACCCGGCGCGCACCGGCCCGGCGCTGGCCGAGCTCAAGGCCTCGGCCGCGGCCAACGTCGGCGCGTCGTTGCTGCAGCCGCTTGCCGGCCGCACCCCTGGGGAGACCCCCAACCCGAACTCCGGCCGCTTTGCGGTCTCGGGCAGGCTGCCCGACGGCCAGCCCGTGCAGGGTCGCGTCGCGCTGGCCGCACGCGGGCCGGCCGTGATGCAGGTCACCGCGCTCGGGCCTCGGCCTGAGGCGGCTGCCCTGGACACCTTCTTCGATTCCCTGCGGCTGCGGTGATGAGCGCGCGCGCCCTGGCCATCCGCATCTTCCTGGCCTTCGCCTGCGCCTACTTCCTGTCGGCGCTGCTGCGGGCCGTGACCGCTACCCTGGCACCGGCCTTCAGCACCGAGTTCGGTTTGCGCGCCGGTGACCTCGGGCTGCTCGCGGGCGCGTACTTCCTGGGCTTCTCGGCGCTGCAGCTACCGCTGGGCAGCGCCCTGGATCGCATCGGGCCGAAGAAGGTGCTGCTGTCGCTGACGGTGCTGGCCGTGCTCGGCTGCGCCGCATTCGCGATGGCCGACAGCCTCGGCGGGCTGATCCTGGCGCGCGTGCTCATGGGGATGGGCCTGGCCGCCGGGTTGATGGCGCCGCTGACCTGCTACCGCGCGCGCTTGAGCGACGCGATGCAGTTGCGGGCCAACTCCTGGATGCTCATGACGGGGTCGCTGGGCATGCTCGCCTCGACGCTGCCCGTGCAGTGGCTGCTTCCCGTGTGGGGCTGGCGTGGCCTGTTCTGGGTCCTGGCTGCGCTGCTGCTGGTGGCGATGGCCGTGATCGCTCTGGCGGTGCCGCGCGACGAGAGGCCCGATGCGCAGGGGCCCCAGGCCCAGGCCGGCGGCTACCGCACGATCGTGCTGCACCCGGCCTTCCTGCGCAACGCGCCCGCCGGCTTCTTCGTCTACGGCGGCTTGATCGCGGTGCAGACGCTGTGGGCCGGCCCCTGGCTGACGCGGGTGGCCGGTTTCACGCCCCAGCAGAGCGCGGCCGGGCTCTTCGTCATCAACCTGAGCATGCTCTTCGCGTTCATGGCCTGGGGCGCGCTGATGCCCCGGCTCGTGCAGCGCGGCTGGAGCGCCCACCGCATCATGGTCATCGGTCTGCCGGCGAACCTGCTGCTGATGGGCTGGATCGTGCTGTCGCCGACCCCGGCGGGCGCCTGGACCTGGGCCGCCTGGTGCGTCTCGTGCACCTTCGTCTCGCTGGGCCAGCCCTCGGTGGCTCAGGCCTTCTCCAAGGAGCGCGCAGGGCGGGCGCTGTCGGCGTTCAATCTCGTGATCTTCGTGGGCGTGTTCTCGGTGCAGTGGCTGGTCGGCCTGGGCATCGACCTGGCGCGCTCGCTCGGTCTGTCCGAGGGCGCGGCCTTCCGTGCCACGTTTGCCGTCTTCCTCGGATGCTGCGTCCTGGCCTATGCATGGCTGGTGCTGTTCAGGGCCCGGCCTGCGCCTGCCGAGCAGGCGGCGCAGGCCCGGCCGCAGGGTGATCGCGCACCATAATCCGGCAACGGTCCTGCCGCTCCGAGCCATGCCCCAGCTGCTCATCGTCGCCCACGCCCCGCTGGCCAGTGCGCTGCGGGACGTCGGTGCGCACGCCTTCCCGCAGTGCGCCACCCCGGTGCAGGCCGTGGACGTGTGCCCCGACGACGATCCCGATGCGCTGGAGGCCAGGCTGCGCGGGCTCATTGGCGAGGGCGAGGCGCTGGTGCTGTGCGATGCCCTGGGCGCCACGCCCTGCAACGTGGCGCAGCGCGCCGCCTACGGGCTGCGAGCCCGCGTCGTCGCAGGCGTGAGCGTTCCGATGCTGTGGCGCTCGTTGTGCTACGCCGGCGAGCCGCTCGACGCGTGGGCCGCCCGTGCGGTGGCCGGCGGCACGCACGGCGTCATGCAGGTCGCCGGCACGCGGCCTCAGAACCAGTCTCAGCGGGGGCATGCCGATGCTGCGTTCCACCATCACGATCAGTAACCGGCTCGGGCTGCATGCCCGCGCCTCGGCCAAGCTGACCAAGCTGTGCGGCAGCTTCTCCAGCGAGATCTTCCTCTCGCGCAACGACCGCCGCGTCAACGCCAAGAGCATCATGGGGGTCATGATGCTGGCTGCCGGGTTCGGATCGGAGATCGCCATCGAGGCCGCCGGACCCGACGAGGAGGCGGCGATGGGTGCCGTGCGCGAGCTCATCGACGACAAGTTCGGCGAGGGCGAGTGATGTGCGCGGCGCGGAGGGGCACCCGATGAGCCTGCAGGTCTTCGGTCTGGCCGTCTCGCGCGGCATCGCGATCGGGCGCGCCATGCTCGTGGCCTCCAGCCGCGTGGACGTCGCGCACTACTACATCGCCCCTGAGCATGCCGAGGCCGAGGTGCAGCGTCTGCGCCGCGCGCGCGACGAGGTGGCCGAGGAGTTCGAGACGCTGCAGCGCGAACTGCCGGCCGACGCGCCGCCCGAACTCTCGGCTTTGCTGGACGTGCACCTGATGCTGCTGCGCGACGAAATGCTCACCGCCGCGACCAAGGTGTGGGTGCGCGAGCGCCACTACAACGCCGAGTGGGCGCTGTCGGCACAGCTCGAGGTGATCGCGCGCCAGTTCGACGAGATGGAGGACGCCTACCTGCGCGAGCGCAAGGCCGACCTCGAGCAGGTGGTCGAGCGCCTGCTCAAGGCGCTGTCGCGCTCAGGCCGCAGCGAGGGCGCGCAGACGGCGCAGCCGCGTGACTTCGCCGGCGAGGATCCTCTGGTGCTCGTGGCCAGCGACATCGCCCCGGCCGACATGCTGCAGTTCAAGCGCAGCGTCTTCCACGGCTTCGTCACCGACGTTGGCGGACCCACGTCGCACACCGCGATCGTGGCGCGCAGCCTGGACGTGCCGGCCGTGGTCGGTGCGCGCGAGGCCAGTCGCCTCATCCGCCAGGACGACTGGGTCGTCATCGATGGCGATGCCGGCGTCGTCGTCGTCAACCCCTCTCCGATCGTGCTGGAGGAGTACCGTTTCCGCCAGCGCCAAAGCGAGCTCGAGCGCGCGCGCCTGGACCGCCTGCGCCACAAGCCTGCCGTCACGCTGGACGGGCAGCCTGTGGAGCTGCTGGCCAACATCGAGCTGCCGGGCGACGCCGCGGCGGCGCTGGCGGCCGGCGCAGTGGGCGTGGGGCTCTTTCGCACCGAGTTCCTGTTCATGAACCGTGGCGGCGATCTGCCCGGCGAGGACGAGCAGTTCGAGGCCTACCGCGAGGCGGTGGCGGCGATGCAGGGCCTGCCCGTGACGGTACGCACCGTGGACGTGGGGGCAGACAAGCCGCTGGACCGCATGAGCCAGCAGGAGCTGCGCCACGAGCACGCGCTGAACCCGGCGCTGGGCTTGCGCGCGATCCGTTGGAGCCTGTCCGAGCCGGC
>JBIIED010000314.1:0-3675 GCA_044237995.1 Rubrivivax sp.
GCGGGCGGCCAGTTGCGGCACGGCCGCCACCGGCACCGTGGCCGAGACGCCCTGCATGGAGATGAACTGGTAGTACACCGAGCCGCCCGCGCCCAGGATGTGACTGCGCAGCCCTGCCAGGGTGGTGTCGCTCGCACGCGCCATCACGAGCACCTTGACGTAGCGCGTGCCGTTGACGGTGCGCACCCAGCCGGGGGAGAGGTCGGTACGGGTCAGTACCAGGGAGAGGTCGGGCGCCACCTTGACGGCACCCGACTGGGCCCAGGCACTTCCGCCCAGGAGAACGGCAGCGAGCATGCCCCATGCCAAGGCCAGACGCCTGAGGAAGATGGCCGAACGCAGCATGGTGACTCCTGGGGGGGGCGGGAAAGACCGGATCCACCAGCTGCGCCCTCCCCCGAGGGTTTTACCGGATCTTTCAACTATAACGCCGCGTGACGAAAGTCACGGGCTTTCCTGCCCCCGGTGGTGTGGGTCGGCGCTCAAGCCTTGATCGAGATCAAGTCCTTGATGGACTGCAACGTGGACGGGTCCTCGATCGTGGTCAGATCACCGGGATCGCGCCCCTCGCACACGGCCTGGATCGCGCGGCGCAGCAGCTTGCCCGAGCGCGTCTTGGGCAGCAGGTGCACGAAGCGCACCCGTGCCGGGCGTGCCACCGCGCCGAGCTGTTCGTCGACCACCTTCATGATCTCGCCTTCGAGCTTGAGCGCGTCGGCGGGCGTCGCCGCCCGCGAGGCGTCCTTCAGCACGGCAAAGGCCATGGCCACCTGGCCCTTGAGGCTGTCGGCCACGCCCACCACCGCCACCTCCGCCACCGCCGGGTGGCTGGAGATGCTTTCCTCGATCTCGCGCGTGCCCAGGCGGTGGCCGGCGACGTTGATGACGTCGTCGGTACGCCCGAGGATGAAGAAGTAGCCGTCCTCGTCGCGGATGCCCCAGTCGAAGGTGCTGTAGACCTGCTTGCCCGGGATGCTGCTCCAGTAGGTCTTGACGAAGCGTGCGTCGTCGCGCCACACCGTCTGCATGCAGCCTGGGGGCAAGGGGCCCTCGATGGCCACCACGCCCTTGCTGTTCGGGGCCGTCAATTCCTGGCCGGTGTGCTCGTCGAGCAGCTTCACGTCGTAGCCGTACACCGCCTTGCCCGGCGAGCCGAACTTGCTCGGCGCGGGCTCGACGCCGTTGCAGATCGTCAGGATCGGCCAGCCTGTCTCGGTCTGCCAGTAGTTGTCGATGATGGGCTTGCCCAGCGCCTGGGCAATCCAGCGGGCCGTGGGCTCGTCCAGCGGCTCGCCGGCCAGGAAGAGCGCGCGCAGGGAGCTCAGGTCGTGGCGCTTGAGGGCCTCGGGGTCCTGCTTCTTGAGCACGCGCACGGCGGTGGGGGCGCTGAACATCGAGGTGACGCGGTACTTCTCCACCAGGCTCCACCACACCGCGGCGTCGGGCCGCGTGGGCAGGCCTTCGTACATGATGGTGGCCATGCCGGCGATCAGCGGGCCGTAGACGATGTAGCTGTGGCCCACCACCCAGCCGATGTCGCTGGTGGAGAAGTAGGTCTCCCCCGGCTGGCCGAGGAAGATCTCCTTCATGCTCGAGGCCAGGGCCACCGCGTAGCCGCCGGTGTCGCGCTGCACGCCCTTGGGCTTGCCGGTGGTGCCGCTCGTGTAGAGCGTGTAGCTCGGGTGAGTCGACTCCACCCAGTTGCAGGGCACACGGGCGCCCAGGTGCCGGGCACGCATGGCCGAGTAGTCCATGTCGCGCCCGTCCACCATCGGCATCGCGTGCAGCCCGCGGTCGACCATCAGAACCTTGGCCGGCTTGTGGGCCGACAGGCGGATCGCCTCGTCCAGCAATCCCTTGTAGGGCACCACCTTGCCGCTGCGCGAGCCGGCATCGGCGCTCACGATCACCGAAGGCTCCGCATCGTCGATTCGGCTGGCCAGGCTCACGCTCGCAAACCCACCGAAGACCACCGAATGCAAGGCGCCGATGCGCGTGCAGGCGAGCATCGCGAACACGGCCTCGGGAATCATCGGCATGTACACGAGCACGCGGTCGCCCGCCTTCACGCCAAGCTCCAGCAGCATCGAGGCCATGCACTCGACCTCGCGCTGCAGCTCGGCAAAGCTGTACACCACCTCCTTGTCCACCTCGGTGGAGACCCAGATCAGCGCACGTCGATCCGGATGCGAGGCGGCGTGGCGGTCCACCGCGTTGTGGCACAGGTTCGTCGTGCCGCCCACGAACCAGCGCGCAAAGGGCGGGTTCGAGTAGTCGCAGACCTGCTGGGGCGGCGTCTTCCAGTCGATGAGCCGGGCCTGATCGCTCCAGAAGGCGTCGCGATCCTGGAGCGAGCGGCGGTGGAAGTCGGCGTAGCGGGTCATGACGGTCTCCTGATCTTGTCTGCCTGGACTTGTCTTCGAGGGCGCCGCGGGCACTGTCGGATCGGGCGCTGACGAAGCCCTGACGCGGCCCCTTGCGCCCGAGCCGTGCCGCCAGCGGCCCGATGCACATCAAGCACCGGGAGCCCTGCCCGCTCAGCCGATGCGCACGACGATGCGGCCTCGTACCTGTCCCGCCATCAGGCGCGCGGCGGCCGGCAGCACGCCGGTAAGGTCGGTCTCCTGGACCATCGCCTCGAGCCGGGCCGGGTCGAGGTCGCGGGCCAGCCGCTCCCAGGCCTGGCGCCGAAGCGCCAGCGGCGCCATCACGCTGTCCACCCCGAGCAGTGCCACGCCGCGCAGGATGAAGGGCATCACGGTGGAGGGGAAGTCCGCACCCTGGGCCAGCCCGCAGGCGGCCACCGCGCCGCCATAGCGAACCTGGGCACAGGCGTTGGCCAGCGTGTGGCTGCCCACCGCATCAACCACCCCAGCCCAGCGCTCCTTCTGCAGCGGCTTGCCGGGAGCAGCCAGTTCGGCACGGTCGATCACGGCATGTGCGCCCAGAGCGCCGAGGTAGTCGGCCTCGGCCGCCTTGCCCGTGGCGGCCACCACGCGGTAACCGAGCCGGGCCAGAAGGGCCACTGCCACGGAACCCACCCCGCCCGTTGCGCCTGTGACGAGCACCTCGCCGTCACCGGGAGCCAGGCCGTGGCGCTCCAGCGCCATCACGCACAGCATCGCGGTGTAGCCGGCGGTGCCGATGGCCATGGCCTGGCGGGTCGTGAAGGCATCAGGCAGCGGCACGAGCCACTCGCCCTTCAGGCGCGCGCGCCCGGCCAGGCATCCCCAGTGGCTCTCGCCCACGCCCCAGCCGTTGAGGACGAACCGGTCGCCCGGCTTCCAGGCCGGGTGCGCGCTCTCGAGCACCGTTCCCGCGCCGTCGATGCCCGGCACCATTGGCCACACCCGCACCACCGGCGATCGGTTGGTGAGCGCCAGGCCGTCCTTGTAATTGAGCGTCGACCACTCCGGCTGCACGAGCACGCCCCCTTCGGGGACCTGGGGCAGTCGGGCCTCGTCGAGTTCGGTCAGCCCGGCCGAGAAACCCTGGGCCGACTTTTCGAGCAGAATCGCCTGGAACATGGCTGCGCCTCCTTGCTTGCCTTGAGATCTTCCGCTTCTCCTATTCTGCCGCCGCGCGCTGCGGGCTCGGCGCCAGCTGCCGGCTGCGGTGCCTCGTCGCCGGCTCGCATCGCCTGGGCATGGCTGGCCGTATTCGCTGGCGCTTCCT
>JBIIED010000315.1:0-3674 GCA_044237995.1 Rubrivivax sp.
ACTCACGGGGGTCGTCGCCCAGGAGCTCGCCAACCGCCCCTACGACCGCGCCCTGGGCGATGCGGCTCGGCTCGTGGCCAACCAGATCGGCTTCGAGCCCGGCTCCGCCGCGGCCGACTCGGCCCCGCGCGTGCGCCTGCGCTCACCAGGCGTCGTCGAGCTGCTGGGCAGCGACGACGAGGACAGCGTGTACTTCCAGGTGCTGGGGCTCGACGGCACGCTGGCCCAGGGCGACCGCGACCTGCCCGTGCCCGAGGCCGACAAGGTGGGCAGCGCCATGGCGGTGTTTCGCGACGACACGATGCGCGACGAGCCCGTGCGCGTGGCCGCGCTGTGGGTGGCGCTGCCGGGCGATCCCGAGGGCCGCGCCGCGCTCGTGCAGGTGGCCGAGACGCTGGGCAAGCGTTCGCGCCTGTCCACCGAGATCATCAAGGGCGTGATCCTGCCGCAGTTCGTGATCCTGCCGCTGGCGGTGCTGCTGGTGTGGCTTGCGCTGGCGCGCGGCATCCGACCGCTGTCGGTGCTGCAGGAACGCATCCGCGCACGCCCGGCCGATGACCTGAGCCCCATCGACGAGCGCGCCGCGCCCGAGGAGCTGATCCCGCTGGTGGCCTCCATCAACGGGCTGCTGGAGCGGCTGGACCAGTCGATGGCGGCGCAGAAGCACTTCCTGGCCGACGCCGCGCACCAGCTCAAGACGCCGCTGGCCGGGCTGCGCATGCAAGCCGAGATCGCCGCGCGCGAGATCGACGCCGGGCAGCGCGACCCGCGCGCGCTCAAGGCCTCGCTCGAGCAGATCGCGCTGTCGAGCCAGCGCGCCGCGCATGCCGTCAACCAGTTGCTGGCGATGGCGCGTGCGGAGGACCGGGCGCAGGCGATGCGGCGCGAGAGCGTGGACCTGGCACAGCTGACGCAGGAGGTGGTGCGCGAGCTCGTGCCCAAGGCGCTGGAGCGGCGCATCGACCTCGGCTACGAGGGCGCCGAGCCAGGCGAGACCGCGTCCATCCTGGGCCAGCCGGTGCTGCTGGGTGAGCTCGTGCGCAACCTGCTGGACAACGCGCTGCAGTACACGCCCGCCGGGGGCAGCGCCACCGCGCGCGTGCTGCCCGACCCCTTGGGCGCGGGCGTGGTGCTGGAGGTCGAGGATTGCGGGCCGGGCGTGCCGGCGGCCGAGCGCGAGCTCATCTTCCAGCCCTTCTACCGCGCGCTGGGCACGGGCGTGGACGGCACGGGGCTGGGGCTGGCGATCGTGCAGGAGATCGCGCAGCAGCACGGCGCGCAGGTGAAGGTGCAGGACGCGCACCCCGACGCCGGCCCGGGCTCGCACCCGGGCACCCGGACCGGAGCGCTCTTCACGGTGCGCTTTGCGCCCTGAAGGGCCGCTTCACGCCGCGGCCCCACCACCGGCTCGGGCGCCGGCCGGGGACCACACTCGCCCTCAGGACTGGATGAGCTGGCGGTTGCGCGCCACCGACATCAGGATCCCCAGGCCCAGCCCGAGCGTGACCATGGCCGTGCCGCCATAGCTGACGAAGGGCAGCGGCACCCCCACCACGGGCAGGATGCCGCTGACCATGCCCATGTTGACGAAGGCGTAGGTGAAGAAGCTCAGCGTCACCGCGCCGGCCAGCAGCCGCGCAAAGAGCGTGGGCGCGAGCGCGGCGATCACCAGGCCGCGCAGGATCAGCACCGTGAAGCCCGCCAGCAGCGCGAGCACCCCGAGCAGCCCGAACTCCTCGGACAGCGCGGCGAAGATGAAGTCGGTGGTGCGCTCGGGGATGAACTCCAGGTGCGTCTGCGTGCCCTGCATGAAGCCCTTGCCGAACATGCCGCCCGAGCCGATGGCGATCATCCCCTGGATGATGTGAAAGCCCTTGCCCAGCGGATCCTTGGTCGGGTCCAGCAGCGTGCACACGCGGTTCTTCTGGTACTCGTGCAGCACCGGCCAGTCCAGGCCGGGCTGGCAGATGTGGGACTCGGCCAGCACGATGGCGACGATGCCCACGGCCACGAGCGCCAGCGCCGGCACCACCAGGCGCCAGCTCAGCCCGGCAAAGAAGATCACGTACAGACCCGAAGACGCGATCAGCAGCGCCGTGCCCAGGTCGGGCTGCTTCATCACGAGCAGCGTCGGGACGGCCAGGATCAGCCCGGCCAGCGCGAAGTCCAGCGGGCGCAGCTGCCCCTCGCGGCGCTGGAACCACCACGCGAGCATCAGCGGCAGCGCGATCTTCATCATCTCGCTGGGCTGGATCACCACGCCCAGGTCGAGCCAGCGCGTGGCGCCCTTCTTCGTGATGCCAAAGAGCGCGGTGGCCACCAGCAGCGCCACGCCCAGCGCGTACAGCGGCACGGCCAGCGCCATGAGCCGCTGCGGGGGCAGCTGCGCCACGGCCAGCACCACGACCAGCGCGATGAGCATGTTGCGAGCGTGGTCGACGAAGCGCGTGCCGTGGTCGTAGCCGGCCGAGTACATCACCAGCAACCCCAGGGCAGCCAGCCACAGCGCCGCCAGCGCCAGCGGCGCATCAAAGCCCCGCACCAGCGGGCGCAGCCGCTCGCGCAGGCTCGGGCGCTCGAAGACGGCGCTCATCGCGCGTCGCTCCCGGCCGGGCCCGGCACGATGTCCTCGGCGCGGCGCGGCGTGCCCGCCGGCGCAGCCGAGCGGCCCGCCCGCGTGGCAGCCATGTCCTCCTGGCTCGGCACCTGGCCCAGCAGCAGGTAGTCGAAGACCCGGCGCGCGATCGGCGCGGCCGCCTCGGCGCCGAAGCCCGCGTTCTCCACCACCACCGCCAGCGCGATGGTGGGCGCCTGCAGCGGCGCCATCGCCACGTACAGCGAGTGGTCGCGCTTGTGCTCCTCCAGCCGCGCGGCGTTGTACTTCTCGTTTTGCCGGATGCCCACGGCCTGCGCGGTGCCGGTCTTGCCGCCGCTGGTGTAGGGCGCCCCGGCGAAGACGCGCGCGGACGTCCCCTCCAGCGTCACCGCGTGCATGGCGCGGCGCACCGCCTCCACGTGCTCGGGCTTGAGCGCCAGCGACTTCGCCGGCGTGGTCTCGGGCGCGCTGCGCGTGCCGCTCACCGGGTCCTCGATGGCGCGCACCAGGCGCGGCGCGTGGCGCTGCCCGCCCGAGGCGAGCGTGGCCATGGCGCTGGCCAGCTGCAGCATCGTGAAGTTGTTGTAACCCTGGCCAATGCCCAGCGAGATCGTCTCGCCGGCGTACCAGCGCTGCTGCTCGGGCCGCTTGTAGGTGCGCCGTTTCCACTCGGTGGAGGGCAGCAAGCCCGTGGCCTCGCCCTCCAGGTCGATGCCGGTGCGCGAACCGAAGCCGAAGGGCGAGAGCTGCTGGTGGATCAGGTCCACGCCCATCTCGTTGGCCAGCGAGTAGTAGTAGACGTTGCTCGACTTCACGATCGAACGGTGCAGGTCCACCGGGCCGAGCCCGGCGTCGCCGTGGCTCCTGAACACGTGGTTGCCGAACTGGAAGGTGCCCCCGTCCATGATCGTGGTGGAGGCGCTGCGCTTGCCCGACTCGAGCGCGGCCAGCGCCATGAAGGGCTTGAAGGTCGAGCCCGGCGGGTAGGTGCCGCGCAGCGCGCGGTTGAGCAGCGGCTTGTCGATCGACTCGTTGAGCTCGCGCCAGCTCTCCACGTCGATGCCCTCGACGAAGAGGT
>JBIIED010000316.1:0-3669 GCA_044237995.1 Rubrivivax sp.
GCGTCCAGCCCCATCTCGCGGCCGAGCGCGACCATCAGCGCGCACACGGCCACCGAGTGCATGTAGGTGTATTCGTCGCGCTTTCGCAGCCGCGTGAGCGTGAGCAACGCGTCAGGGTTGCGGCTCATCGAGTCGTTGACCGAATCCACCAGGGGCAGGCAGCGCTCGGCGTCGAGCGCGTGGCCGAGCCGGGCACGCTCGTACAGGCCGCCCACGAGGGTCCGCACGTCGCGCACGATCCCGGTGGCCCGGTGCAGTTCGCTGTCAAGGGCCACGGTGGGCTCACGCCGCTCCTGCGGCCGAGCCGCAACGGCCGATGGCGCACGTGGCGTCGTGTTCGGGTCGGTTCCCTCCCTCGCCTGGGCGGCCTCGCGGGTGGCCCGGGGGTCGAAGCCCGGGCCAGGCTGCGCGAGCTCGCGGGGCGTGCGCGGATCGAAACCCGAGCCGGGCTTGGCAGGCTCGCGGGAGGCCCGCGGGTCGAAACCCGAACCAGGCTTGGCAGGCTCGCGCGGGGCACGCGGATCGAAGCCCGAGCCCTGCTTGGCTGGCTCACGGCCGGCTTGGGGGTCGGATCCTGGCTTGCCAGCAACGGGCGTGGCGCCCGGCTCGCCGCCGTCAGCGCCCGTGCGGGCGGGCTCAGGCGCCCCAGGGGCCTGCAGGGGGGCCGGTTCGAGGGCGGAAGCGGCAACCTGGGAGGCCGGGCCGGCCTCGGATGCGCCGGCGCCGGTGGGCTGGCCGCTGGGCGAGTCGGTTGCTACGTCCAGGCCGCGCGCCAGATCGATCCAGATCGACTGCACGGCGCTCTTCTGGAGCTTGTCGACCTGCGACTCGTCATCCAGGAGGAATTCGCTGCGCCAGAAGGGGTTCGTCAGCCACGAACCGTCAATCTTGTGGAGGAACATCCCCACCCGGGCTTGGCGGACGGGAATCCTCTTGAGAAGTGCGGTGGGAGCGTTCACTGTGGCCATTGAGACGAACTGTCCCTGGCCCTATCGGCAAACCATGCCCGGCACTTGAGCCGTTGATCCCCAGGCAGTGAGATTTCTCACGCCTGCCAGCGGTGGCCAACCGCCCGCCCCGCGGGGCACGCGCTTCAGCGGAAGCGCGACTCCGGCACGACCTTGAGATCGCCCGGCAGGGACCCGATGTAGCGCGCCATCGCCTTGAGTTCGGCCGGCGTGAAATTCTTCACTTGGCCGACCATGATCCCGTTGGCACGACCCACCGCCGGGTTGCCCTCGGTCTTGTAGGCCTTGAGCGCAACGTAGAGGTAGTCGGCGTGCTGGCCGGCGATCTTCGGGTAGGCGGGGTCGATGGGCTTGTTGTAGTCGGTGCCGTGGCAGGAGGCGCAGGCACCCTTGGTCAGCAGCGCGGCTACTTCCGGCTGAGGGGCCGGCGCCGTGCGCGCAGCCACCGGCTTCACGGCCGAAGACCCCTGCTGCTCGTAGAAGGCCGCCAGGTCGGCGATGTCGGCGTCGCTCAGGGAGCCGGACAGCGCGCGCATCGAGGGGTGGCGGCGCTCGCCCTTCTTGTAGGCGTTCAGGGAAGATGCGATGTACTTGGCCCCCTGGCCCGCGATCATGGGCACGCGGTGCACTTCGGGAAACGAGGCCTGGTAGCCGGGGATGCCATGGCAGCCGATGCACATCGCGGCCTTCTTCTGGCCGGCTGCGACATCCTGGGCGGTCGCGAGGGGGGCGATGCCGGCCAGGGCCAGCGCGAGGAGCAGCGCCTTGAGGTTCATGATGGCTTGTGAGCTATTGGAAGTGTGCGTAAACCGTCTCTCCGACCGGCGGCGATTATAGGGTCGCCCGTATACTGGTCCGGCCTTCCCGACACCGCCTCCGCACGATGAAGTTCAAGGGCTCGGACCAATACGTTGCCACGCCGGACCTGATGCTGGCCGTGAACGCCGCCATCACCCTCAGGCGCCCTTTGCTCATCAAGGGGGAGCCGGGTACCGGCAAGACCATGCTGGCCGAGGAGGTGGCTCAGGCCCTCGGCATGCCGCTGCTGCAGTGGCACGTCAAGAGCACCACCAAGGCCCAGCAGGGCCTGTACGAGTACGACGCCGTGAGCCGGCTGCGCGACAGCCAGCTCGCCGACGACGACAGCGCCGCGCGGGTGCGCGACATCCGCAACTACATCGTGCGCGGCGTGCTGTGGCAGGCCTTTGCGGCAGAGCAGCCGGTGGTGCTGCTGATCGACGAGATCGACAAGGCCGACATCGAGTTCCCCAACGACCTGTTGCGCGAGCTCGACCGCATGGAGTTCCACGTCTACGAGACGCGCGAGACCGTGCGCGCCGTGCACCGCCCGCTGGTGTTCATCACCTCGAACAACGAGAAGGAGCTGCCCGACGCGTTCCTGCGCCGCTGCTTCTTCCACTACATCAAGTTCCCTGACGCCGACACGATGCGTGCCATCGTCGACGTCCACTTCCCGGGCCTGAAGAAGGAGCTGCTGGCCGCGGCGATGAAGACCTTCTACGACGTGCGCGGGCTGCCCGGGCTGAAGAAGAAGCCCTCCACCTCCGAGCTCATCGACTGGCTCAAGCTGCTGGTGGCGGAGGACATTTCGAGCGAGGCCCTGCAGTCGGGCGACGACAAGGTGGCCATCCCGCCCCTGGTGGGAGCGTTGCTGAAGAACGAGCAGGACACGACGCTCTTCGAGAAGCTCGTGTTCATGCAGCGCCACAACCGCTGAGCCACGGGCCTGGCACCCACACCGAGGCCCACATGCCCGCGACACCAAAGAAGGCGCTTCGCCCGCTGACCGTCGAGGAACTCTGGCAGCTCGAGCGGCTGGGCACGCCAAGCCTGTCGCCCGACGGCGCGCTGGCCGTGGCCAGCGTGACCCGCCACTCGATGGCCGACAACCAGGCCAGCAGCACGCTGTGGCTCTTCAGCACCCTGGGCGGGCGGCCGCGCGCGCTCACCCACGCCGGCGACAAGGACGGCCAGCCGCGCTTCAGCCCCGCCGGTGATCGCATCGCCTTCACGGGCCGGCGCGATCAGGAGGGCACGAAGGACGAAACGCCGCAGCTCTACCTGATTGCGGCCGATGGTGGGGAGGCGCAGCGCGCCGCCACCGTGGCCACCGGCGTGGAGGCCTTCCGGTGGTTCCCCGACGGCCGGCGCATCGCCTTCGTGTCGTGGGTGTGGCCCGAACTTCGCGGCGCGGCGGCGCAGGCGCGCGCGATGCGCGAATGGCGAGCGCGCAAGGAGACGGGCTACGTCACCTCCGAGGCGCAATACCGGTACTGGGACCACCACGTCCCGATGGGGCGCGCGGCGCACCTGCACGTGCTGGACACCGCACGCGGCCGCGTCACCGATCTCTTCGAGGGCACGCCCTACGAACTCTCGCGCGCCGAGCCCAACGCCGACACCTTCGATGTCTCCCCCGACGGCTCGCGCATCGTCTTCGCCTTCGACCCGGCCGAGGAAAAGCGCAGCGACGGACGCTTCGCGCTGGCCGAGATCGAACTGCGCAGCGGCCGCATCACGGTGATCGCGCGCGACCCGGAATGGGACTTCCGTGCCCCGCGCTACAGCCCCGACGGCCAGCGCATCGCGTTCCTGGCCAGCCACGTCGGGCGCAAGCACACGATGCCCGATCACCTCGCCCTGTGGCACCGCAAGGGCGGGCGCTGGGAGGTGTGCAGCC
>JBIIED010000065.1:0-12652 GCA_044237995.1 Rubrivivax sp.
GCGCGCGATGCGCGAGAAGGTGCGTATGGCGCACCCGGTGCCAGCCGGGCAGTTCGACGTCAAGCACAGCGCCGGCGGGATGATGGATGCGGAATTCGCGGTGCAGGCGCTCGTGCTCACGCAAGGTGCCGCGCACCCGCGGCTGCTGGACAACGTGGGCAACATCGCGCTGCTGCAGCGCGCCGAGGCCTGCGCGCTGCTGCCCTCGGGCGTGGGCGTGGGTGCGGCCGACGCCTATCGCGAACTGCGCCGCGCCCAGCACCGCGCGCGGCTGGACGAGCGGCCCACGCACTTCGAACTGGGCGACGCGGGCACGCAGCCCGAGCTCGGCAGCGCCGGCGCCGAACCGGTGCTGGCGCGCGCGCGCGAGGCGATCCTGCGCCTGTGGCAGCACGTCTTCGGCTGAGCCGCTGGCGCGCGAGCCGGTACGCGGTGCGCGCAGGCCTCCGGGCTGGTGTCAGGGCTGGCGTCAGGGCTGGTGTCAAGACTGGCGTGAAGGCTCGCATGCACGGCCGGCTCGCCTGGCCGGCCCCGGGTGAGCGGGCCTGGGCCCTGGTGGCCCTTGCACTGGCGCTCGGCGGGCTGGCCGGCCGTGGCGCGAGCCTGGCGACATGGGGCTGGCTGCCCGGCCACGCCTGGGACGAGCCCTGGCGCTGGTGGAGCGCGGCCTTCGTGCACCTGAGCGATGGGCACCTCGCGGCCAACGTGCTGGGCTGCGTGGTGGTGGGCGCCTTCGGGCAGTTCGGCGCGCGCGCGGTGGGCGCGGCGCAGGCCACGCCGGTGCCGGGCGAGGCAGCCCCCCGGCCACCCGGGGCCGTGGCCCGTGACTGGGCGCTGGCCTGGCTGGCCGCCTGGCCCCTCACGCACGTGCTGCTGCTGGCCGAGCCGCGGCTGGCCGGCTACGCGGGCCTGTCGGGGGTGCTGCACGCGGGCGTGGCGGTGGCCGCGCTGGGCCTGGTCGTGCAGGGCCGGGGCCGTGTGCGGGTGATCGGCGCGGCGGTGCTGGGAGGCCTGGTGGTCAAGCTGGTGCTGGAGCAGCCCTGGCACGCGCCCGTGCGCACCCTGGCGTCGTGGGACGTTCCGGTGGCGGTGGTGGCGCACGCCACCGGGGCGGCGGCGGGGCTGGCCTGCGCAGCGGCGGCGCTGCTCGTGCGCTGGCGCGCCACAATGGGGGGTTCTCCAGCGCGCAAGAGGCGCAGCAAGGCACCTTGAATCCCCCCACGAACGATCGCCGCAGCACGCTGGACGGCCTGGCCGTGTCCACGCTGCTGCTGTGCTGCATCTCCTGGGGGCTGGGGCAGGTGGCCACCAAGGTTGCGCTGGCGCAGGTGCCACCGCTGCTGCAGGCGGGGCTGCGCGCGGTCATCGCCGTGGCGCTGGTGGCGGCGTGGTCGCACTGGCGCGGCGTGCGGCTGCTCGAGCGCGACGGCTCGCTGCCCGCCGGGATGCTGGCCGGGGTGCTGTTTGCAGCGGAGTTCGCCTGCATCTTCATCGGCCTGCAGTACACGAGCGCCTCGCGCATGACGGTGTTCGTCTACACCGCGCCTTTCGTGGTGGCCCTGGGCATGCCGCTGATCGCGCGCGGCGAGCGCCTGGGCACGCTGCAGTGGGCGGGCCTGGCGATCGCCTTCGCGGGGGTGGCGCTGGCCTTTTCCGAGGGCTTCTCGGGCCACGCCCCGGCCGGGCCGCACCAGTGGGTGGGCGATGCGCTGGGCCTGGCAGCGGCGCTGCTGTGGGGCGGCACGACGCTCGTCGTGCGCGCCTCCAGGCTGTCCACCCTGGCCCCGGAGAAGACACTGGCCTGGCAGCTCGCCCTGTGCGCGCTGCTGCTCGTGCCCGCGGGCCTGGCGCTGGGCGAGCCCTGGCCCACGCGGCTGGACGGCTGGCCGCTGGCGGCCTTTGCCTTCCAGTCGGTGATGGTCACCTTTCTGACCTTCCTGCTGTGGTTCTGGCTGGTGCGCCACTACCCGGCCACGAAGGTCGCCTCCTTCACGCTGCTCACGCCCATCATGGGCACGCTCTTCGGTGTGCTGCTGCTGGGCGAGCCGCTCACCGCGCGCCTGGCGGTGGCGGCCGCGGCCGTGGCGCTGGGAATCTGGATGGTCAACAGGCCGGCGCCCCGGCCACAGGAGAAACCTCGATGATCGTGCTGTGCGGCCTGCCGCTTTCCAACTACTACAACAAGGTCAAGCTCGTGCTCCTCGAAAAGGGCGTGCCCTTCACCGAGGAGCGCGTGTCCACGGGCTCGCGCGAGGAGGCCGTGCTCGCCGCCTCGCCGCTGGGCAAGATCCCGTTCGTGCGCACGCCGCAAGGCCCGCTGTGCGAAAGCCAGGTGATCGTGGACTGGCTGGAGGCCGCCTACCCCGAGCCGCCGCTCGTGCCGGCCGATCCGTTTGCCGCGGCCAAGGTGCGCGAGCTGGCCACCTTCATCGACCTGCACCTGGAGCTCGTCGCGCGCGAGCTCTACGGCCAGGCCTTCTTCGGCGGCACGGCCAGCGAGGCCACGCAGCAGCGCGTGAGAAAGACGCTGGAGCGCCACATCCCGGCCTTCAAGCGCCTGGCGAAGTTCGCGCCCTATGTGGCGGGCGACACCTTCACGCTGGCCGACTGCTCGGCCTGGGTGAGCCTGCCGCTGGTGGGCATGGCCACGAAGTCGGTGCTGGGCGAGGACCTGCTGGCCGCGCAGGGCGTGGACTGGAAGGCTTACGTGAAACTCGTGGGCGAGAGGCCCTCGGCGCAGAAGGTCACGGCCGACCGCAAGGCCGACGCGCTGCCGCCGCGCGCTTGAAGGGCTGAAGTCCTCGACTCGAAACGGGTCCCGCGGTTGCGCAACCGCGGGCGGGCGGGCTGCGCAGCCTCAGACCGCCCGCGTGGCCGCCAGCGCAGACGCCCGCGCCAGGCTCACCGAGAGTTCCTTGCGATAGCGGTTGAGCTCCTGCACGCTCGCAAAGCTGCGCTCGAACAGCAGCGACAGGTTGTGCAGGATGCGCTCCACCACCTTGCCCTCCCAGGCGGCGTCGAACTGGATCTGCTTGTCCAGCCAGCGCTCGAGCCAGGCCGGATCGGGCAGGCGGCTCTGGATGGTGTCGCGCGGGAAGAGCTTCTCGCTCACGTGCAGGTTGGTCGGGTGCAGGGCCTGCGCGGTGCGCCGCGCACTGGCCATGAGCACGCCCACCTTGGCGAAGGCCGAGCGGGCCTCGTCGCCGAACTTGCCCATGGCGCGCTTCATGTAGCGCAGGTACGCGCCGCCATGGCGCGCCTCGTCGCGCGCGAGCGTCTCGTAGATGGACTTGATCACCGGCTCGGAGTGCCACTCGGCGGCGCGGCGGTACCAGTGGTTGAGCCGGATCTCGCCGCAGAAGTGCAGCATCAAGGTCTCCAGCGCCGGGGCCGGGTCGAACTCGAAGCGCACCTCGTGCAGCTCGGCCTCGGTGGGCACGAGCTCGGGGCGAAAGCGCCGCAGGTACTCCATGAGCACGAGCGAGTGCTTCTGCTCCTCGAAGAACCACACGCTCATGAAGGCGGAGAAGTCGCTGTCGTCGCGGTTATCGCGCAGGAACATCTCGGTGGCCGGCAGCGCGGCCCACTCCGTGATCGCGTTCATCTTGATCGTGCACGCCTGCTCGTCGCTCAGGCGTGTCGGATCGAAGCTGGCCCACGGGATGTCGGTGTCCATGTTCCAGCGCACGGACTCGAGCTGCTTGAAGAGTTCAGGGTAGAGCATGACGGGGCGAAGACTGAGGGGTGGCCCGGCGCTGCGGATCCGGGAATTCCCGGATGCGCCTTCCTGAGGCCGGTATTGTAATGTCAAGAGAACTTGACAACGTGATTGTCAGATGACCCGCACATCTGGAAAGCGACCAACCCGTTCACAATTTGAACGGTATAGTAACGTCCTTCATGGACACCTTCATCCGTCCTCTCTCCGGCTCGTCCCGTGCGTGCCCGCACCACTTGCCGGCCCCGGCGAGGGCTGGCGAGCGGTCGCAGGATCTTGCCCGTTCTTCGATTTCCCTGCCGCGAGGTCGGCCGGCCACGCTGGCTGAAATCCCGGAGCGCGTCTCCTCCTCCCTCCCTCCCTCGTTCGCTCGGGGGCGCCGCGCGGCAGCTTTCTACACCCGGGCCCGGCTGCTCGTCACGGCCCCCCTTCGTGGCCGGCCGTACGCCACAGGGCCCGCCCGAGGCCAGACATGCAACCGCCGCAGCGGCTGAGGCGGCGCGTCGCCGTCGTCGGCTCGGGCATCTCCGGCCTGAGTGTGGCCTGGTCGCTGGCCGACGAGGCCGATGTGACCCTCTACGAGGCCGGCACGCACTTCGGCGGGCACAGCCACACGGTGGACGTCACCCTGGAGGGCATCACGCACGGGGTGGACACGGGATTCCTGGTGTTCAACCACCGCACCTACCCGCTGCTGCGCCGGCTCTTCGAAGAGCTCGGCGTGCCCACCGCCGCCTCGGACATGTCGTTTTCGGTGCAGCACCGCGCCAGCGGCCTGGAGTGGAGCGGCTCGGACCTCAACACCGTCTTCGCGCAGCGTCGCAACCTGCTGCGCCCGGCCTTCATCGGGATGCTGCGCGACATCCTGCGCTTCAACCGGCTGGCCACCCAGCTCGCGCAGCAAGGCGCCGACGCGGCCCTGCACGAGCCCATCGGCGAATTCCTCTCGCGCCACGGCTTCGGCCAGCCCTTCCGTGACTGGTACTTCCTGCCCATGATCGGCTGCATCTGGTCGTGCCCGACCGACCAGATGCTGCGCTTTCCGGTGGGCACGATGGTGCGCTTTTGCCACAACCACGGCCTCGTGCAGGTCAGCGACCGGCCGCAGTGGCACACGGTGCGCGGCGGCTCGCGCGAGTACGTGCGGCGCATGCTGGCTCGCATCCCCGACGCCCGGCTGGCCACGCCCGTACGCGCCGTGCGGCGCGCACCGCCTTCCAGCGGCGCGGCCGGCGTGTGGCTCGCCACCGACCACGGGGAGGAGCGCTTCGACGACGTGGTGCTGGCCACCCACACCGACCAGAGCCTGGCCCTACTGGCCGACGCGCCGGCCGACGAGCGGCGCTGGCTGGCCTGTCTGCGCTACCAGCGCAACCGCACCGTGCTGCACACCGACGCGTCCGTGATGCCCAGGCGCCGCCTGGCCTGGGCGGCCTGGAACTACGAGCGCGCCCCGAGCGCCGGGCAGGAGCAGGCCGCCGTGTGCCTGCACTACTGGATCAACCGGCTGCAGCCGCTGCCGTGGAAGACGCCCGTGCTCGTCTCGCTCAACCCCACGCGGCCGATCGACCCGGCGCACGTGATGGCCGAATTCGATGTCGACCACCCCGTGTTCGATCTGGCTGCCACAGGCGCGCAGCGCGAGCTCCCGCGCTTCCAGGGCCGCTCGCACGTGTGGTTCTGCGGCGCGTGGACACGCTACGGCTTCCACGAGGACGGGCTGATGTCCGGGCTGGCCGTGGTGCAGGGCCTGCGTGAGCAGTGGAAGCAGCGCGACCTCCAAGCGAGGGCGGCATGAGCGCTGCGGCGGCTGCGCGGCCGCTGCTGGCCGTCGGCGAGGTACGCCACGCCCGGCTGCGCCCGACGCCCAACCGCTTCGCCTACCCCACGTTCTTCCTGATGCTGCCGATGCGCGCGCTGCGCGCAGCGCCGCTGGCGGCGCTGGCGCGCAACCGTCGTGCGCTCCTGTCCTTCCACGACGCCGACCACGGCCAGGGGCAGGCCGACGCGCTGGCGTGGGTGGAGGCACTGCTTGCCCGCGAGGGCGTGGCAGACGCCGACGGCGAGATCTGGCTGCAGACCTACCCGCGCGTGCTGGGCTACGTCTTCAAGCCCGTGAGCTTCTGGTACGCGCACCGGCGCGATGGCTCGCTCGCGGCGGTGCTGGCCGAGGTCAACAACACCTTCGGCGAGCGCCACTGCTACCTGCTCACGGGCGCGCAGCTGGGCTTTGGCCGCGAGCTGGTGGCCGACAAGGTCTTTCACGTCTCGCCCTTTTGCGAGGTGCGTGGAACCTACCGCTTCCGGTTCATGCGCACGGACGATCGCGTGGTTGCACGCATCGAGCACGACGACGAGGCCGGCCCGCTGCTGGTCACGAGCGTATCGGGCCGGCTCGAGCCCTTGAGCACCCGCAGCGCCCGGCGCGCCTTGCTGCGCATGCCGCTGATGAGTCTGGGGGTGACCGCGCGCATCCACTGGCAGGCCTGGCGGCTGTGGCGCAAGCACGTGCCGTTCTTTCGCAAGCCACCGGCCCCCGGGGCCTTCGTCACGCGCTAGGGCCCGCGCAACGCTGCGCAACCCTGGCCAACCCCTCGCAACCCTGCGGAACACCGCACCCCACCCGCCTGGAGTCTGCCGATGTCCACGCTCACCGCCTCGACCAACCGCACGCCCGCGCTGCCCGAGGGCGCACCCGCCAGCGCGCGGGCCGTGTTCGCGCTGCTGCGCCAGCTGCGCCACGGCACGCTGGACGTGCAGCTGCCCGACGGCTCGCAGCGGCGCTTCGGACCGGGCGGCGAGCCCCAGGCCGCGCTGCGGCTGCTGGACTGGCGCGTGTGCTCGGCCGCGCTCAAGAGCGGAGACATCGGCTTTGCCGAGGCCTACATCCAGGGCGGCTGGACGACTCCGGACCTCCCCGCGCTGCTGCGCCTGCTGATTGCCAACCGCGACGCCATCGAGCAGGTGATCTACGGCCGCTGGTGGGGCGTTCTCGCCTACCGCATCAAGCACCTGCTGCAGCGCAACTCGCGCCGCGGCAGCCGCAAGAACATCCACGCCCACTACGACATCGGCAACGCCTTCTACCGGCTGTGGCTGGACGACACGATGACGTACTCGAGCGCGCTGTTCGCGGGCGACCCGCGCCAGGAGCTGCCGCAGGCCCAGCGCGCCAAGTTCCAGCGCGCGCTGGACGAGTGCGGCGTGCGCGAGGGCGACCGCGTGCTGGAGATCGGCTGCGGCTGGGGCGCATTGGCCGAGGAGGCCGCCTGCGCGCGCGGCGCCCACGTGACGGGGGTGACGCTGTCGACCGAGCAGCTCGACTACGCGCGCGAGCGCCTGGCGCGCGCAGGCGCGGCCTCGCGCTCGGACCTGCGGCTGCAGGACTACCGCGACATCCGCGAGACCCCCTTCGACGCCATCGTCTCCATCGAGATGTTCGAGGCCGTCGGTCGCGAGTACTGGGAGAGCTTCTTCGGCTGCCTGAAGAGTCAGCTCAAGCCCGGCGGACGCGCCTGCATCCAGACCATCACGATCCGCGACGACCTCTTCGAGCGCTACTTGCGCTCCACCGACTTCATCCAGCAGTACATCTTTCCGGGCGGTGTGCTGCCGAGCCCCGAGGCCTTCCGTGCCCAGGCGCGCCGCGCCGGCCTCGTGGTGGAGCGCGAACTCGCCTTCGGCCCCGACTACGCCGAGACGCTGCGGCGCTGGCGCACGGTCTTCCTCGCCCGCGACGCGCAGGTGCGGCGCCTGGGCTTCGATACGCGCTTCATGCGCATCTGGGAGTTCTACCTCGCCTACTGCGAGGCCGCCTTCGACACCGGCAACACCAACGTGGTGCAGTTCACGCTGCGCCACGCCTGAGCGATGCGTCGCCGCCACCTGCTGCAACGCGCCTGGCAGGCGCCCGCACTGGCGCTGCTGCCCGCTGCAGCGTCGATGCTGGCGATCCCGGCAAGCGCGCGCGCATCGAGCCCGGCGCCGGGCACCACGGCCGCTTCGGGCACGCCGCCGCGCGAGCTCGCCGCCGAGTGGCCCGCCGCACGCGTGCAGGGCCGCGGGCAGCTGCGCTTTCTCGGGCTGCATGTCTACGACATCCGGCTGTGGACATCCGACGCGCCGGTCGGGCCCGAGGACTGGACGCGCCGGCCGCTGGCCCTGGAGATCGAGTACGCGCGCGGGCTGCAGGGCCGGCGTATCGCCGAGCGCTCGCTCGAGGAGATGCGCCGCACAGGACCGATCGCGGCCGAAGCCTCCGAGCGCTGGCTGCAGGCGATGCTGCAGTTCTTTCCCGATGTGCGCGCGGGAGACCGCATCACGGGCCTGCAGCGCACCGACGGCCACGTGCGCTTCTACGTCAACGGGCAGCTGCGTGGCGAGAAGCGCGACGCCGAGTTCGCGCGGCGCTTCTTCGGCATCTGGCTCGCCCCCGCAACCTCCGAGCCGCGGCTGCGCGCCGCGCTGCTCGGGCTGCCATGAAGGAGCCCGCCCTGGGGCCCGGCGTCGGGTGGGCCCAGGGCTTGCGCTACGGCGCACTCGGCTTTCCTCTGGCCTTCGTGGCGCTGCCCCTGTACGTGGTGCTGCCCAACCACTATGCGGTGGAGTTCGGCGTGCCGCTGGGCGTGCTCGGTGCGCTGCTGCTGGCTGCGCGGCTGCTCGATGCGGTAGCCGACCCGCTGATCGGGCGCTGGGTGGACGGCTGGTTCGCCGCCTCCATCGGGCGCGTGCTGGTGGCGGCGGTGGCGGCATCGGTGGCGCTCGCACTGGGCTTTCGCGCGCTCTTCTTTCCCGCCGTGCGCGAGGGCACGGCGCTGCTGGCGTGGTGCGCAGCCATGCTCGTGGTGACCTACCTTGCCTACAGCGTGGCCACCGTGCTGCACCAGGCCTGGGGCGCACGCCTGGGGGGCGACGAGCGCGAGCGCGCGCGCGTGGTCTCCTGGCGCGAGGGCCTGTCGCTGCTGGGCGTGCTCGTGGCCAGTGCGCTGCCGGCGCTGGCCGGGCTGCATGCGGCCACGCTCGTCTTCGCCGTCTCGCTGGCGATCGCGCTGGCGCTGCTGTGGCGCGCACCGCGCCCCGTGGCTGGGCAGGTGCGCGAGGCGGGCTCCCTCGTGCTGCCCTGGACGAGCCCGGCCTTTCGCCGGCTGCTGGCGATCTACCTCGTCAACGGCATCGCCAGCGCCGTGCCCGCCACGCTCGTGCTCTTCTTCGTGCGCGACCGGCTGCAGGCGCAATCGCTGGAGCCGCTGTTTCTGGCGAGCTACTTCGCAGCTGGTGCCTTGTCGATGCCGCTGTGGGTGCGGCTCGTGGCGCGCATCGGCCTGGCGCGCGCCTGGCTCGCGGGCATGGTGCTGGCCGTGCTCGCCTTCGCCTGGGCGGCGCTGCTGGGCACGGGAGACGTCGCCGCCTACACCGCCGTGTGCGTGGCCAGCGGGCTGGCCCTGGGCGCCGATCTCGCCCTGCCCGGGGCGATGCTGGCCGGGATCATCCAGCGAGCGGGCCACGCCTCGCGCCTGGAGGGCGCCTACTTCGGCTGGTGGAACTTCGCCACCAAGCTCAACCTGGCGCTGGCCGCAGGCGTGGCGCTGCCGCTGCTCGGGGCCTTCGGCTACTCGCCAGGCGCGCGCGACGAGCAGGCGCTGCACGCCCTCACGCTGGCTTACTGCCTGCTGCCGTGCGCGCTCAAGCTCGCGGCAGCGGCGCTGCTCTACAACCTGTGGATCTCCAAGGAGCACCGATGGACCGACGCCAACTGATGCGCACCGCCGCCCTGGCCGCTGCCGCCCCCGCCCTGCTGATCGCCGGATGCGCGAGCGCCCCGGTGCCGGCCGACTACGCGGCCGAGAAGCCCGCGCTGGACCTCAAGCGCTACTTCGATGGCGAGCTCGTCGCGCACGGCATCTTCACCGACCGCGCGGGCAAGGTCGCGCGGCGCTTCACGGTGCAGATGACCGGCACCTGGCAGGGCAACCAGGGCACGCTCGACGAGCGCTTCACGTACAGCGACGGCACGACCGAGCGCCGGGTGTGGCGCCTGACCGACCTGGGCAACGGCCGCTACAGCGGCCGGGCCGACGATGTCGTGGGCGAGGCGCAGGGCCAGGCCGCGGGCAACGCGCTGAACTGGGCCTACACGCTGCGGCTGCCGGTGGACGGCAAGGTCTACGAGGTGCAGTTCGACGACTGGATGTACCTGGTGGACGAGCGCGTGATGCTCAACAAGGCGCGCATGAGCAAGTTCGGCATCTTCCTGGGCGAGGTCACCCTCTCCTTCACCAAGAAATGAGCGCGGCATGGCGCTGAACCCCAAGCTCGCCGACTGGCGCGGGCGCACGGCCTGGCTGGTGGGTGCTTCCACCGGCATCGGGCAGGCAACCGCCGCGGCGCTGCACGCGCGCGGCGCGCACGTGACCGTCTCGGCTCGCTCGGCAGCGCCCCTGCAGGCCTTCGTCGACGCCCACCCGGGCGCGCAGGCGCGCGCGCTGGACGTCACCGATGCCGCCGCGCTGCGGCAGGCGGCCGATGCGATCGTGGCCGAGCACGGGCGGCTCGACCTCGTGCTTTTCTGCGCCGGTGTCTACACCCCCATGCGCGCCACCGCCTTCGACCTGGCCACCGCGCTGCAGCACCAGGAGGTGAACTACTGCGGGGCGCTGTATCTGCTCGACGCCGTGCTGCCGCACCTGCTGGCGCAGCGTGCAGGGCACCTGAGCCTGGTGTCGAGCGTGGCAGGCTACCGCGGGCTGCCCAAGGCCCTGGCCTACGGGCCGACGAAGGCCGCGCTCATCAACCTGGCTCAGACGCTCTACCTGGACCTGGGCCCGAGCGGCATCGGCGTGTCGATCGTGAACCCGGGCTTCGTGCGCACGCCGCTGACGGCCGGCAACGACTTCCACATGCCCGCGCTCATCACGCCCGAGCAGGCCGCAGCCGAGATCCTCGCCGGCCTGGCGCGCGGCGAGTTCGAGATCCACTTTCCCAAGCGCTTCACGCGCTGGCTCAAGGCGCTGAGCCACCTGGGCGACAGCCTGTACTTCGCGGCGGTGCGCCGCTCCACGGGGCTGTGATGGGCGCGCGGCACGACGACCCACGCGTGCAGCGCGTCATCGAAGGCTTCGAGCAGCTGGCCCCCGACGCACTGGATCGGCTGGGGGACTTCTACGCCCCGGATGCGCGCTTCAAGGACCCCTTCAACGAAGTGCAGGGCTTGCCGGCGATCCGCGCCATCTTCGCCCACATGTACGTGGCGCTGCGCGAGCCGCGCTTCGTCGTGCACACGGCCGTCGTGCAGGGCCAGGACTGCTTTCTCACCTGGGACTTCCTGTTCGGCTTTCGCAGCGGTGCGCCCGTCACGCAGCGCGTGCGCGGGGCCACGCACCTGCGCTTCGGGGCGGACGGCCGCATCGCCGAGCACCGCGACTACTGGGACGTGGCCGAGGAGCTCTACGAGAAGCTGCCGCTGCTCGGGGCGCTGATGCGCTGGCTCAAGCGCCGCGCGGGCGGCTGAGGGCTACGCTGCGGGGCCGCCGCCCGGGTGGACCGGGTGGCCCGGGTGGGGGCGGCCCGTACTGGCGGCTCAGCGCTGACCTTCGGTGAGCGAATCGACCTGGAAGCGGCCGGACTTGTCGACGAGCCAGATCTCGCGCCAGACGACTCCCGCCTCGCCGAACTGGCGCGGGGCGGGATAGGGGCTTGCGCCACGGATGAGGGCCATCACCCAGGGCGTGACCTCCTTGGCAGCCGCAGGCGGTCGGGCAACGGTGACGCTGCGCACGGTGCCGTCGGCATCTATCTCGGTGTCGGTGATCATCACCGCGTACATCATCGGCGGGAGCTTGCCCCGGAAGATGCGGCTCGCGTAGGCCCGGTAGACATGCCGCGCCGCGTCGGCGCGGTAGGCCCGCTCATCGGCGGCCGCCGAGGGCTCGGGGGGAGCCGGCAGCGCCGGCGCGGGCACCATCGCGAACTGCGCCCGGGCCACACCCGCGGCCACCAGCAGCGAAAGGGCGGCCGCGACGGCCAGCCCCGCGCGCGCCGCCCGGCGCGCGACCCCTGGCTTCACGCTCGAAGGTCTGTGCATGCAGGGCGTAGGTTAGCGCATACCGCGCTCAGCGCAGCCAGCCCTTGCGCCGGAAGTAGAGGAAGGGCGCGGCCACCGAGGCGGCCATCAAGGCCAGCGCGAAGGGGTAGCCCCAGGCCTGGTCGAGCTCGGGCATGTGGCGGAAGTTCATGCCGTAGATGCTGGCGATCAGCGTGGGCGGCAGCAGCGCCACGCTGGCCACCGAGAAGATCTTGATGATCTTGTTCTGGTTGATGTTGATGAAGCCGACGACGGCATCCATCAGGAAGTTGATCTTGTCGAAGAGGAAGGCAGTGTGCGAATCGAGCGAGTCGATGTCGCGCAGGATCTGGCGCGCCTCCTCGAACTGCTCGGCCCCGAGCATGCGGCTGCGCATCATGAAGCTCAGCGCGCGGCGCGTGTCCATCACGTTGCGCCGGATGCGGCCGTTCAAGTCCTCCTCGCGGGCGATGGCGCCCAGCGCCTCGGCGGCCATGTCGTCGTTGACGTCCTCCTTGAGCACGCGCGCGCTCACGACCTCCAGGCGGTCGTAGATGCCCTCCAGCGCGTCGGCCGAGTACTCGGCGTCGGCGTCGTAGAGCTTGAGCAGCACGTCCTTGGCGTCCTCGATGAGCGCAGGGATGCGGCGCGCGCGCAGCCGCAGCAGCCGAAAGACCGGCAGGTCCTCGTCGTGCACCGAGAAGAGCACACCGTCCTTGAGGATGAAGGCCACGCGCACGTTGCGCGTGCGCCGGCCCTCGGTCTCGTCGTCGCCCTCGATGAGGAAGTCCGAGCGGATGTGCAGCTCGCCGTTGTCCTCCTCGTAGAAGCGCGCCGACTCCTCCAGGTCCTCGTCGACGATGTCGGCGGGCAGC
>JBIIED010000066.1:0-12637 GCA_044237995.1 Rubrivivax sp.
TCTCGCAGCCCGGCGTGCGCCGCCGTGCGCTGCCCGTGCTCGACCCGGGCTTGGCCCTGACGCACATCGAACTCGATCGCGTGGCGGCGCAGCCGCTTCAGACGGACGGCGAGGCCCTCGTGCACCGCGCGGCGGTGTGCCTGGCCTTCGAGCAGCTCGGCGGGGCCGAGCGTGCGCTCGAGATGGCGCGCAGCTACGTGCTGCAGCGCCGCACCTTCGGCCGCACCGTGGGCTCGTACCAGGCGGTCAAGCACAAGCTGGCCGATGTCTGGGTGAAAAACCAGATCGCGCGCGGACATGCGTACCGCGCGGCCTGGGCCACCACGCAGGCACCCTCGGAGCTGGCGCTGGCTGCCACTGCGGCGAGGGTGGCCTGCGGCGAGGCCTTCGAGCTCGCCGCGCAGGAGAACCTGCAGCTGCACGGCGGCCTGGGCTTCACCTGGGAGGCTGACTGCCACCCGCTGTACAAGCGCGCCCGCTCGACCTCGCTCGTGCTGGGCGCCACCATCGACTGGAAGCAGCGCCTGGCTGCCCTGCTTCCCGACTGCACGGGGGCATGATGGACTTCGACGACAGCCCCGAGGAAGCGGCCTTTCGGGAGGAGGTGCGCCGCTGGCTCGCCGCCCACGCCGCGCCCAAGCGCCACGCGCGCGACTTCGTGGGCGACGGGCTGCCCCCCGAGGAGCGGCTGGCTGCGGCACGCGCCTGGCAGGCGCGCAAGGCCGAGGCGGGCTATGCGGCGATCACCTGGCCGCGCGCCTATGGCGGGCTCGGCGGCACCCTCGTGCAGGAGCTCATCTACCGGGAAGAGGAAAGCCGCTGGCGCAGCAGCTTCGGCTACTTCGAGATCGGCCTGGGAATGTGCCTGCCCACGCTGATGCACCACGGCAGCGAGGCCGACAAGGCCAGGCTGCTGCGCCCGGGCCTGTACGGCCAGGAGATCTGGTGCCAGATGTTCAGCGAGCCCGCGGCCGGCTCGGACGTGGCGGGCATCCTCGCCCGCGCGAGGCCCGAGCCGGGCGGCGAGGCCTGGATCGTCGACGGCCAGAAGGTGTGGACGACCGGTGCGCAGTTCTCCGACTGGGGGCTGCTGCTCGTGCGCACCGACCCGACGGTGCCCAAGCACGCCGGGCTCACGATGTTCTACGTGGACATGAGGAGCCCGGGCATCGAGGTGCGGCCGATCCGCCAGATGGCCGGCGACAGCG
This sequence comes from Rubrivivax sp., assembly GCA_044237995.1. Taxonomy (GTDB): domain Bacteria; phylum Pseudomonadota; class Gammaproteobacteria; order Burkholderiales; family Burkholderiaceae_C; genus Rubrivivax. The sequence continues at coordinate 1,209 of JBIIED010000066.1, forward strand.
AGTTCAACGAGGTGTTCTTCAGCGCCGTGCGCGTGCCCGACGCGCAGCGCCTGGGCCCGGTGGGCGGGGGCTGGAAGGTGGCGCTGACCACGCTCATGCACGAGCGGCTGGCCGTGGGCAGCGAGACGGGGCTGCTCAACGTGCAGGGGCTGCGTGCGCTGGCAGCCTCGCTCGGGCGCGCCGGCGAGCCGCAGGTGGCCGAGCGCATCGCCGACGCATGGCTTGCCGAGGAAGGCCTGCGGTTGCACCGCTGCCGAACGCTGACCACGCTCTCTCGTGGCGGCGTGCCCGGCCCGGAGCAGTCGATCACCAAGCTCGTGAAGGCCTCGCTCGCTCAGCGCATGGCCAACCTCGCGCTCGAGCTGCGCGGCCCGGCCGCACTCGTGCACGACGAGGACCCCACCGCAGCGTGGCACGCCGTGCAGCGAACCTGGGCCTGGTCGGCCGCGATGCGCATCGCCGGCGGCACCGACGAGATCCTGCGCAACATCATCGCCGAGCGCGTGCTCGGCCTGCCCGAGGAGGTTCGCGCCGACAAGGGCATCCCTTTCAACGAGGTTCCACGATGAGAGTCTTCCTGTCTGCCGACATCGAAGGAGTGGCCGGTGTGGCCCACCTTCCCACGACTGGCCCGGGCCGCTTCGACTACGAAGCCGGGCGGCGCTGGATGACGCAGGAGGTGGTGGCCGCGTGCGAGGGCGCGATGGCAGCCGGTGCCACCGAGATCCTGGTCACCGACGGGCACGGCACCGCGCACAACATCCACTTCGATGCCCTGCCCGACTGCGCGCGGTTGGTGCGCTCGTGGCCGCGGCCGCTGGTGCAGATGCAGGGCATCGACGAAGGCCGCTTCGACGCGCTCGTCTTCGTGGGCCACCACTCGAGTGCGGTGGCACAAAGCGGCATCCTTTCGCACACCTTCGTCGGCGCGTTCCGGGACGTGCGGCTCAACGGGCAGTCGCAGTCGGAGACTTCGCTCAACGCGCTGCTGGCTGCCGAGCACGGCGTGCCCACGGTCTTCGCCTCGGGTGACGACGCCTACATCGCCCACTGCCAGGAGTGCCTGCCGGGCATCGAGACGGTGGTCACGAAGACGGCCTGCGGCTTCACCGCGGCCAACAGCCTCAAGCCTGCGGTGGCGCAGCGCCTGATCGCCCAGGGCGTGGAGCGCGGGGTGCGCGCGCGCGCAGGCATGCGGCTGCCGGCGCTTCCCGGCGAGTTCGACCTCGAGATCGACTTCACCGAACGCATCCAGCCCGAGATGTGGTCGTGGTTGCCCTGGTGCGAACGCCGGGGCTCGCGCACGATCGGCTGGCGACTGGCCTCGATGACCGAGGTGATGAAGGTGGTGGGCTTCGCATCCTTCTACCAGAGCCACGGGGTGCCGCGCTACGGCGAAGGCGTGTCCTGAACCCGGCTCGGCGCCAGGGCTTCGGCGCCCAGGCCCGCGGCGTGGAGTGACTCGGGCCAGGCCCGGCCGGTGATCAGGGAGCAGGCTGCCTGCGCCAGGGCGGGTGCGGTCTGCAGCCCGTAGCCGCCCTGGCCCGCGCACCAGAAGAAGCCCGGGGCATCGGCGGCGAAGCCGGCCACGGGCACGCGGTCGGCCGTGAAGGTGCGCAAGCCTGCCCACTTGTGCAGCACGCGGTGCACGCGCATCGTGGTCACTTCCTCGATGCGCCAGGCCGCCAGCGCGACGTCGTACTCGTCGGGCTGCGCGTCGCAGGGGGGCGAGGGCGTCTGGTCGGCGGGTGAGGCCAGCAGCCGCCCGCTCTCGGGCAGGAAGTAGAACTCGTCGGCCAGCGAGCGCACGAGCGGCCAGCCCCGCACGTCCACACCCGCAGGCCCGTCGAAGGCGATGAGGGTGCGCCGCAGCGGCTGCAGCCCGAGCGGGGCGACGCCGGCGAGCCCGGCCAGCGCATCGGCCCAGGCGCCCGCCGCGTTCACGAGCACCGGCGCCTCGAATTCGCCGCGGCTCGTGTGCACGGCCCAGCGGCCCGCGTGCCGCGTGACGGACAGCACCTCGGCTTCGGTCAGCACGCGCCCGCCCTGGCGGCGCAATCCGGCGATGTAGCCGGCCATCAGGGCGTGGCCATCCAGGCGCGCGGCGGCCGGGTCGATGAGCGCGCGGGTGATGCCCTCACCGGGCACCGGGCTGCCTGCTGGCCGGGTGTCCACCTTCAGGACTGGCACCCTTGCCAGCGCTTCCCGGGCATCGATCTCGCGTGCGCTGCCGGTAATGGCCGCCATCTCGGCGAGGTTGCGCTCGAAGAGCGCCTCCTGGCCGGCGCGCACCACCATCATCGCCGGGGCCGGGCGGGCCAGCGGCACTTCGCTGAAGCTCTCGGGCGGCTGCTCGAAGAAGGCGCCGCTGGCGCGCGTGAGCAGCCGCACCGTGCGGTTGCCGATGCCGAAGTGGTAGTAGGTGGCCGAGCGGCCCGAGGAGTGGTAGGCCGTGGCAGCCTCGCGCTCGAGCACCACCACCTTCCTGTGGGGCGCCAGCGCCCAGGCCAGCGACAGGCCCGCCACGCCTGCGCCGACGACGATCACGTCGGCGCCGTCGGCAGCCGTCACGCCGGGCGAGCCTGCGCCATCAGCGCGCACAGCCGCTCCAGCGGCAGCGCGTGGACGGTGGTGCCGCGCACGCCGGTGAGGGCGTAGGCGGCGGTCAGCGCATTGACGATCGCCTCCTCGGCGGCCTCGGCGGCGGCCTGCGCCAGCGGGTTCATCTCCTCCGGGCCGAGCATGCGCAGGCCGTCGACCACCCCGTCTTGCGAGAAGGGGAGCACGTTGCCGGTGGAAAACGCGATCGTGAAGTCGCCGCTGCGGTTGTTGCCGAAGCCGCCCACGCGCGACAGGCCGATGCCGGCACGGCGGGCGAGCCGGTTGAGTTGCGGTGGCAGCAGCGGCGCGTCGGTGGCCACCACGATGACGATCGAGCCGCGTGTCTCATCGGGCACACCGTCTTCGCGACGCTGCGGGCTGTCGACCTCCGCGTAGGGGATGTGCCGGCCCACCGGCACGCCGTCCACCGTGAGGTGGCTGCGGTTGCCGAAGTTGGACTGCACGAGCACACCCACCGTGGTGTCACGGCCGGCCACGCGAACGCGCCGCGACGAGGTGCCGATGCCCGACTTGAACTCGAAGCTCATCATCCCCGTGCCGCCGCCCACCGCCCCCTCGGCCACCGGCGAGCCCGGCGGCGAGGCGAGCGCGGCGGCAATCGCGGCCTCGACATGCTCGGCCCTGACCGGTGCGCACAGGCCGTCGTTGAGCACGCCGTCGTAGGTCTCTGCCGTACACGGCTGGTGCCAGCGGTCGGCCACCCCCTGCTTGAAGGGCAGCGCAAGCAGCGCGTCGCGCGCCGCGCCCACGGAGAAGGCGGAGGTCAGCACGACGGGCGAGGCGAGCAGGCCCGTCTCGGCGATCCAGTGGCTGCCGGCGACCTCGCCGAAGCCGTTGTAGCGGTCGAAGCCCGCGAACACCGCATGGCGCCACAACACGCCGTCCTCGTGCAGCGGCGGCAGGACTGCGGTGACGCCGGTGCGCACGACGTGAGGGGAGTCGGCAATGAGCGTGACATGGCCCACGGTGACGCCTGCCACGTCGGTGATCGCGTTCAACGGGCCGGTGGGCAGGGTGCCGATGCGCAGGCCGAGCTCGCGCAGGCGCGCGCGGGCTGGCGGCGCCCAAGACGAAGGCGTCGAGGAGCGGGAAGGCGCAGGGCCGTTGGCGGAACCAGGCATCGTCATGGGCTCGGGTTTGTCGGCATCAACGTGGAGCCGTGCACCATACCGACAAACTTCTGTCGGGGACGACGCTGCCGCGCGTTGAAGGCTGCGAGGTGCATGCATGTCCGAGCTGATCCGCCGTCGACCGCTCACGGTCTTCTTCGTGCTGGCCTTCGTGCTGGGCGCCATCGTGACCGCCGTGCGCCTGCTCGACCCCGGGGCGATGGCGACGGTGTTCAAGGACATGCGCACGCAGCCCTGGCACCCGAACATCATCAGCGTGTTCCCCAGGGTGCTGGACAACCCGATCCTGTGGACCGGCTACCTCTTTCCCTTCGCGCCGACCGCCGCGGCGATCGTGGTCGTGGCGCTCGGCTGGGGGCGCCGCGGGCTCGCCGAGCTCTTCGACCGGCTCAAGCCCTGGCGGCAGGGCGTGACCTGGCGCCAGGGCCTGCTCGTCTACGCGCTGGCCTTTGCCGTCTACTTCGCCACGATCGCCTTCCTGCTCATCGAGCTCACCCTCAAAGGCCCGGGCAGCGGCCTGGACTCGATGCTCGCGCGCTACGGGAGCTCCTCGCTGGCGATCGTCGGCTTCCTGGTCGTGGCGCCTTTCCTCGGGCCCGGCGGGCTGCTCGAGGAGCTGGGCTGGCGCGGCTTCATGTTCCCGCTGCTGGTGGAAAAGCTCAAGACACCGCTGCTGGCCTGCTTGGTCCTCGGCGTTCTCTGGGGCCTGTGGCACTTCCCGCGCGAGATTCCCTCGCTGCTGGCCGGCGACTGGAGCCGCGTCAAGGGCGGCAGCCCGATGGGTTTCTTGCTCAACCAGATCCAGTTCTGCATCGGCACCGTGATCTCGAGCATCCTCATCGCCTACGTCTTCTTCAAGACCGGAGGCAGCGTCTGGGCGGCCATCCTCGTGCACAACTTCAGCAACGAGTTCGCGGTGGGGCTGGGCATGCTCACGAAGAACGGGATCAGCGTGCTGGGCTTCGCCACCACACCCGGGGACTTGGTGAAGTTCGTGCTCGCCGTGGTCATCGTGGCGGCCACTGGCTCGCAGCTCGGGCGAGACCCTGGGCGGCGGTCTTAGCACGATGTGAGCACCGCCATGTCCACCCCTGAACAACTCGTGCAGGCCCAGTTGGAGGCCTACAACCGTCAGGACATCGAGGCCTTTCTCGCCTGCTACCACGAGGACTGCGAGTTCATCGATTGGCCCGGCAAGGTGCGTTTGCACGGGCACGATGAATGGCGGCCGCGCTACCTGGAGCTGTGGGCGCGCTCGCCGCATCTGCAGGCGCGCATCCTCAACCGCATGGTGCTGGGGCGGCACGTGGTCGACCTCGAGCAGCTCGAGCACCACGCCGACGGGCCACGTGCGCCGCTGGTCGTCGTCTACGAGGCCGACGGCCAGCGGCTGCGACGTGTGTGGGTGATGAGCGAGTCGTCCTGACGTGACGCGCCGTCGGGGGCCCGAGGCCCGGTGCCGCGCGCCCGGGTGCCTCCCCCGGAGACCTTAGGCCTTCGCGCGGCCGGGCAGCGCGCGTGCGAGCCAGCCCAGCGTCGCGGCCCCCATCGCGATGAAGGCCGCCGGCACGAGCGAGAAGGCCCATGCGATACCGGCCACCGCCTGTGGCGACTGGACGGCTGCGCCATCGGTAGAGGCCACGAAGCCAGTGAGCGACAGGACACCCGCCGTCACCATCGGCCCGGCCGCCAGGCCGGCCTTCTCCCCGGCGATGAACAGGCCCGTGAGGCTCGCCTCGCGGCGCTGTCCCGTGCGCCGGGTGTCGTCTTCGATCAGGTCGGTGAGCAGGGAGAAGGGCAGCAGCTGCGAGCCGGCAAAGCCCACGCCGGCCAGCGCGCAGCAACCCATGAGCACGAGGTGCGGGGTCGCAGCGTCCACGTGCACCAGGGCGGCCAGCGCGAGCGCGAAGAGCACGGCTGCGGCCACCGCCATCGGCGCCTTGCCCAAGCGCCGTGCCGCGGCCGCCCACAGCGGCATCGCGGCGATGGCCGCCAGTAGCAGGCTCGCGAAGACCATGCCCAGGCCGTCGGGCCCTTGTTGCAGCACCTGCACCACGAAGTACGGCGCGGCCGCCGCCATCGCACCGTTGCCCACCAGCACCAGCACGTATCCGGCCAGCAGCACGCGGTAGGCCCGGTTCGCGAGGGCTTGCCTCAGCTCGGCGGCCAGCCTCAGCGGGGCGGCGGGGCCCGCAGGCGGCTGAGGCTGGCTGCGCGGCAGACGGTGCGCCAGCAGCGCCGTGATGAGCATGCTCGCCCCGATGAGCAGCGCCAGCACGAGCCCCATCAGCCGGTGCCCTTCGCGCCCACCGCCGCCTGCGCTGACGAGCAGCGGTGCAGCGACCGCCCCGACGAGCGTGCCCACCAGCACCCCGGCCATGCGCCAGGACAGGATGCCGGTGCGAGCGTGCGGGTCCTGGCTCATCTCGGCGGGCATGGCCGCGTAGGGCACCGCGAAGATCGCATAGCCGCTCATGCCGAGGAAGAAGAGGAGACCCACCACCAGCGCGCGGCCCTCGGGGCTTGCAGGCAGTGGAGCGTGGAAGAGCGCGAGGAACGCGAGCGCGGCGAGCACGGCGCCTGCCACGAGGAAGGGCTGGCGGCGGCCCCAGCGGCTCGTGCAGCGGTCCGAGGCCATTCCCACGAGCGGGTCGAAGAGGACGTCCCAGGCCTTGGGCAGGAACAGCACCAGGCCGGCGACGGCCGCGGCCACCCCGAGCACGTCGGTGAGGTAGTACAGCAGCAGGATCGAGGTGCTCGAGGCGAACAGGCCCGTGCCCACCGAGCCGGCGGCGTAGATGAGCCGCGCGCCGAGCTTCAGCGCCGCGCCTCCGCCGGCAGCGCGGCCACCGCGGCATCGATGCTCGTGCCGAGCGTGTCCACGATCTCGGCCACGTGGCTGTCGTCGATGATGAAGGGCGGGGCCAGCAGGATGTGGTCACCGTTCATGCCGTCTGCCGTGCCGCCCATCGGGTAGCAGACCAGGCCGCGCGCCATGGCCTGCTGCTGCACGGCCGCCCACAGCATGTGCGCGGCCCCGAAGGTGGCCTTGCTCGCACGGTCGCGCACCAGCTCCAGGCCCAGCAGCAGCCCGCGTCCGCGGATGTCGCCCACGTGCGGGTGCTCGGCGAAACGCTCGGCCAGCGCCTGGCGCAGCCGTGCGCCCATCGTCTGCACGCGCGCGAGCAGCTCGCGCTCGCGGATCTGGGTGATCACCGCCAGCGCCGCTGCGCAGGGCGTGGCGCTCGCGTTGAAGGTGTGGCCGTGAATGAAGTAGCCGCGCTTGTCGGCAATCGTGTCGAACACGCGCTGGTGCACGAGGATCGCCGACACCGGCTGGTAACCCGCGCCCAGGCCCTTGGCGAGCGTGACGAGGTCGGGCACCACGCCGTCCTGTTCGATGGAGAGGTAGGTGCCGGTGCGCCCGCTGCCGGTGAGGATCTCATCGGCGATGAAGAGGATGCCGTAGCGATCCAGCACCGCCTTGATGGCCTGGAAGTAGCCCGGCAGCGCCGGCACCGCGCCGTTGGTGGCCCCGACCACGGGCTCGGCGACGAAGGCGGCCACCGTGTGCGGGCCCAGGCGCTGGACGGTCGCCTCGAGCTCGGCGGCCAGGCGCGTCACGTAGGCGGCATCGCTCTCACCGGGCTGCTGCTCGCGGTAGGCATAGCAAGGCGAGACGAAGCTCGTGTCCATCAGCACGTCTTCGAACAGCATGCGACGGATCAGGTTGCCGCTGACCGCGAGCCCGCCGAGCCCGCAGCCGTGGTAACTCTGGCGCCTGGCGATGAAGCGCTTGCGCGAGGGCTGGCCGTTGTCGATGTGGAACTGCAGCGCCATCTTCAGCGCCCCCTCCATCGACTCGCTGCCGCCGCTGCCGAAGAAGACCCAGTCGAGCCCAGCCGGCGTCATCTCCACCAGCGCCTGGGCGAGTTGCTCGGCCGGCTCCGTGGTGAAGTAGGCGTTGTAGACGTAGGCGAGGCTGCGCGCCTGGCGCGCGATGGCCTCGGCCACGGCGGCGTCGCTGTAGCCGAGGCTGGACACGCCCGCGCCGCTGGCTGCGTCGAGGTAGCGCCTGCCGTCGCGGTCGATGATGTAGGGACCGTCGCCCGCGACGGCCACGGGGTAGGCCTTGCGCATGTAGCGCTGAAAGACGTGGGAGGTGTGGGCGGCGTCGGTCATGGCTTGGCGGCGCGCAGCGCCTTCTTGTCGACCTTTCCCAGCGGCGTGAGCGGCAGCTTGTCGACGATGTGCACGGTCTTGGGCGCCATCATCGGCCCCTTCTTCTCGCGCACGGCGGCGATCACGGTGGCGGCATCGACATGGCTGCCGGGCTGTGGCACCACCAGCGCCGTGACCGCTTCCCCCCAGCGCTCGTCGGGCTGCCCGACCACGGCCACCATCGCCACGCCGGGCAGCGCCGCGATCACGTCTTCCACCTCGCGCGGGTAGACGTTGAAGCCGCCGCTGATGATCATGTCCTTCTTGCGGTCCACCAGGTAGAGGTAGCCGTCCGGGTCGAAGCGCCCCATGTCGCCGGTGTGCAGCCAGCCGCCGGCCAGGGCGGCTGCGGTCTCCTCGGGGCGTTTCCAGTAGCCGGCCATCACGTGCGGGCCGCGCACGCAGACCTCGCCCACTTCGCCCGTGGCCACTTCACGCCCGTGCTCGTCGAGCAGCGCCACGTCGATGTCGGCGAAAGGGATGCCGCAGGAGGCCAGGCGAGCGGGGCGGGTGAGGTCGTGCTGGCGCCGGCCCAGCCAGGCGATGCAGGTGGGGGCCTCGCTTTGCCCGTAGAGCTGCTGGAAGACCGGGCCGAAGACCTCGAGCGCCTCGGCCAGGCGTGCGGGCAGCATGGGCGCTGCACCGTAGAAGATGGTCTTCAGGGCCGACAGGTCGCGCGGCTTGGCGCGCGCGCGCTCGGTGAGCCGGTAGATCATCACCGGCACGAGGAAAGTGGCGCTGATGCGCTCGCGCTCGGCGTGGTCGAGCAGCGCATCGGCGTCGAAGGACGCGAGCATGTGGAAGCTCCCGCCGAGCAAGGCGGTGGGCAGGGCCAGCACGCCCGCGGCATGCGAGACCGGTGTGGCGGCCAGCAGGCGCAGTTCATCGGGCCACTCCCACTCCGCGGCCATCATCGTCACCGAGGCGAGCAACGAGGCGTGGGTGTGAACGACGCCCTTGGGTCGGCCGGTGGTGCCGCCGGTGTAGCCGATGACGCAGATGTCCTGCGGGTGCGACGCCACCGCCAGCGGCGCGGGCTGTGTCGACGCGGCAGCCGCCATCACGTCCACGGCGCCTTCCAGTGGCCCGAGGGAGAGCAGGTGCTTCAGGCGCGGCACGCGCGCGCGCATCGCCTGGCCGCGGCCGCCGAAGATCGCGTCGTCCACGAGCAGCGCGTCGATCTCGGCATCCTCCAGCATGAAGGCCAGGTCGTCCTCGCTCGTCAGGGCCGACAGCGGGGTGAGCCGGATGCCACCGATATAGGCCGCGTAGCTGGCGGCCAGCACGTCGATGCGGTTGCGCGACAGCAGCGCGAGGCTCGAGCCTGGCGCGAGGCCCAGGCCGCGCAGCACCGCCAGCATGCGCGCGGTACGGATGGCCATCTGGGCATAACTCAGGCGTTCACCGTCGCCCGCGACCATTTCCTGGTCCGCGTGACGCTGGAAGGCGCGCAGCAGCAGGTGGCCGATCGTGCCGCCGCGGCGCAGGGCGGAGTCCTGGGGGTCGCTCATGGGAGTCGGAGAACAGGCAAGGGTTGGCTGGAAGCAAGGCGCGCGCGAGGGCGGCGAGCGTGGCTCTTGCGCCCCGATACTGCGCGAAAACGGCGCACCGGGCTGCGCCCCGACACGCCAGACACGCCCGGCGCGTGCCCGGACCCGGCCGTGCCAGGGGCAGCGCCTGCCAAGCGGCGTGTCGGGTCTGCGCGGGGCGCCCCGTTGAGCCGGGCATCGAGGCTGATGTGGCAGGAGCGGGCATGTTGAGGTTCGATGGCAAGGTGGCGCTGGTGACTGGCGCGGGGCGCGGCCTGGGGCGCGCGCACGCGCTGCTGCTGGCCTCGCGCGGCGCACGCGTCGTCGTCAACGACCTCGGTACCAGCGGCGCAGGCCAGGGCAGCGACGTCTCGCCCGCACAGGGCGTGGTCGACGAGATCCGCGCGGCCGGCGGGGAGGCGGTCGCCAACCACGACTCGGTGATCGAGGGCCAGCGTATCGTGCAGGCGGCTCTGGACCACTTCGGCCGCCTGGACATCGTCGTCAACAACGCGGGCTTCCTGCGCGACGTGGCCTTCCACAAGATGGCGGCCGCCGACTGGGACCAGCTCTACGAGGTGCACCTGCTGGGGGCCTTTCGCATCGTGCATGCGGCCTGGCCGGGCATGCGCGAGCGCGGCTACGGGCGCATCGTCAACACCTCGTCGGCGGCGGGCATCTACGGCAACTTCGGGCAGGTCAACTACGGCACCTTCAAGCTCGCGCTGCACGGCATGACGCAACCGCTGGCCGTGGAGGGGCAGGCCAAGGGCATCCACGTCAACACCATCGCACCGGCAGCCGACAGCCGCCTCACGCGCACGGTGCTCACCCCCGAGCAGCTCGCGCCGATGCGCGCCGAGCTCGTGAGCCCGCTGGTGGCCTGGCTGTGCCACGAGGAATGCCGCGAGAACGGGGGCTTGTTCGAGGTAGGAGGCGGGTACGTGGCAAAGGTCCGTTGGGAGCGTTCGGGTGGGGCACGCCTGGCGCTCGACGGGCCCGACGCGGTGGAGCAGGTGGCGCAGGCCTGGGGCCGCATCACGAGCTTCGAGGCGAGCGAACACCCCGCGGGCTTCGGCGAGGCGATGGCGCCGTTCGCCAAGATCATGCAGGAGGGTTGAGGCGTGGCACGCGAGGAGCACATCGGCCACGCCTGGCCGCCATTCGAGGTGGAGGTCGAGCGCGGCGCGGCGATCGCGTTCGCGCGTGGCCTGGACGAGACCGACCCCGTCCACCTCGACACCGCGGCGGCACGCGCCGCGGGCTACCGAGACATCGTCACCCTGCCGACCTTCCCGATCGCGATGAGCACCGAGCGCGTGGACCTGATCTACGACATGCTCAGACGGCTCGAGATCGACCCCGCCCGGATCCTGCACGCCAACCAGCGCTTCGTGCACCACCAGCCGCTGTGCGTGGGTGACCGGCTCGTGGGCACCAAGCGCATATCGGGCATTGCCGACCGCAAGGGGGGCGCGCTCACCTTCGTCGACACCGTGATCGAATACCGCAACGCCGCCGGCGAGCCGGTGTGCGAGGATCACTGCAGCCTGGTCGCACGCAACACATGAACGCATCGCAAGTGACGGTGGGCACCACCCTGCCCCGCCTGGCCACCGGCCGCATCACGCGGCACCGCGTGGCCCGCTACGCACACGGCTCGGGCGACCTCAACCCGATCCACGTGGACACCGACTTCGCGCGCGGCCAGGCTGGCTTGCCCGACGTCATCGTGCACGGCATGTACTCGATGGGCATGCTGGCGCGGCTGTTGGGCAGCTGGGCCGGGCCGGCCAGCGTGCGCTGGATCGACACGCGCTTTGCGGCAATGCTGCCTGTGCTGGAGAGCCTGGACTGCGAGGGCGTGGTCGAGGCCGTCGAGCCGGCCCCGGGCGGGGTGCTCGCCACCGTCAAGCTCAGCGCGCTG